>CAVFCB010000009.1:0-28151 GCA_963620895.1 Bacteroidaceae bacterium
ACCAGTCAACTAGTTGACCAGTCCACCTTACACCCTCCACCAATTTTTTGCCTGCAGCAAAAATATAAATATGCGGAGACGTGGACGTCTCCGCCCCCAACGACGTCTCCGCCCTCAATTTTGCCATAAGCAAAAATCCGCACTCCGGGATCGCACACTCTTTCGGTGTCGTTTTTATGTGAGGCATCGCGTCGCGGGAACGCGATATGGGCATTTTCCTTGACCTCCGGCGAGGTTTTTGCAATTTTTCCAGCCTATTTTTTCAAAATTATGGCAAACACCACCGTCAACAACATCAAGCGCAAGAACATCATCCGCTACAACAACGATCTCTGCCTCGTGCTGGAGTGCCAAGTCCGCACGCCTCCGAACAACGCTTCCTATTGCCAAATGGAACTGCGTTCGCTCTCTTCGGGGCGCGTCATTCCCGTCCGCACGAACATCGGCGCTTCGTTCGACGTTCTCGAAAACAGCATTCGCCAGCTCGAACTGCTCTATCAGGCGGACGGCAACTACGTCTTCTCCGATGCGGAAACGTTTGAAGAATTTCCGATTCCCGCCTCGATGCTCAAAGATTCCGAAGGCTTCCTGATTGAAGGACAGACCTACGACATTCTCTTCGTCGAAGAAAAACCGGTTTCCGTCAATCTTCCGGCGTCCGTCAACGTGAAAGTCGTGGAAGCGCCGCCCGCGATTAAGGGCGACACCTCCGGGAACGCGCAAAAGGCGGTCAAAATCGAGTCCGGGCTCACGGTCATGGTGCCGCTTTTCATCAAGGAAGGCGAAATTATCCGCATCAGCACGGAAGACAAGAGCTACCTCGGTCGCGCATAGTTTACGCCGTTCCCGCACGGGAACGCGCGAAACAAAAAAACTCCGCACCTTTCACGGGAACGCGGAGTTTTTTTTGCGCCGAAAGAAAAACGCTTCGGCGATTCATTGAAGTCGGAAACGATGCGTTCCCGCGGAAACGATTTCGAATCGGAAATGCAAGGTGTTCGGCGGGAGCGCGGCGGCGATTTTTTCCGGCCATTCCACGACCCAGCACCACGGCGAACGCATAAATTCTTCGAGCATCAGCGACTCCGCCGACTCGGGCGAAGGCAGGCGATACGCGTCCATGTGAATGAGCTGGCGGGAACGCCCTTCGTAAATCGCGTAAATGTTGTAGCTCGGACTCGTCACTTCCTCGCGCACGCCGAAAGCGCGGGCGAGTCCGCGCACGAATGTCGTTTTGCCGGCGCCGAGCGGACCGCTCAGCGCGAGAACGCAATCCGGCGGCAACGCCGCAGCGAGCCGCGCCGCCGCGCGTTCCGTTTCCTCGCAAGAACGGCAAAGCGTCCACTCCCGAAATTCGTCCAATTTTTTTTCGTCCATTTTTTTCAGAGTTCGATGTGTTCGGCGCGAATCTCTTCCCGCGAACGCAAAAAAGTTTCCGCCGCGCGGGAAAATCGATCTGCGGACTCCGTTGTAAGGAAACGCGCGTTCCCGCCGCGCGAAATTCGGCGCGACATTTCGGGATGGCGCGCGAGATAATCCCGCAAACTCGCGGCAACGCAATCGCCCTGCGGGAACGCGCGGACGCCCGGCGGCAAAAAGCGCCGAATCAGCGGAAGCATCAGCGGATAATGCGTGCAACCGAGAATGATCGTGTCCGTTTTTTCGTCGCGCGAAAGCAAGGCGTCCAAATGCCGCTTCACGAAATATTCGGCGGCAGGCGTTCCCGTTTCGCGGTTTTCGACAAGCGGCACCCACATCGGACACGCCTCGGAAACGACGCGGATTTCCGGAAAAAGTTTTTCCAACTCCAACTCGTAGGAACGGGAAGCAACGGTGCCTTCCGTGCCGAGAACGCCGATGTGCTTCGTGCGACTGAGCGCGTCCGCCGCTTCAACCGTCGGGCGAATCACGCCGAGCACGCGCCGGGAAGGATCCGCCGAACGCGGCAAATCCTCCTGCTGAATCGAACGCAATGCCTTGGCGGACGCCGTGTTGCAGGCGAGAACGACCAGCGGACAACCTTCCGCGAACAACCGAAACACCGCCTGCCGCGTAAATTCCAGCACGACTTCGAACGAGCGCGGTCCGTAAGGCGCGCGCGCGTTGTCTCCCAAATAAAGGAAATCGCACTCCGGCAACGCCGTGCGAATTTTTTCAAAAATCGTGAGTCCTCCGTAGCCGGAATCGAAAATCCCGATTGGAGAAGTCATCGCAGAAAAAAATCCGAAAATCGTGAACGCGCGCGGCGAGCCGCCTCATTTGTTGCGAATGAAAACGGTCCGCGTCGTCAGCGCATTTTCTTCAAGGTAGCTTTTGGAAACGGCGCACCAATCGAATTTGTCGTAGGAAATTTCCGACAGCAGACCGAGAAGCGGATTCTCGTTCCCGTTCTCCGCCGCCGCGGAAAAAAGTCCTCTCGAATACGCCGAAATCGCGCGTCCGCAATGCGTCCAGCTGAGTCCGCAACCGCCGGCGGGAAGCATTTTTTCTCCCGCGAGAATGCTCGGATTCTTCCACGCATCGGAGGTCGGCGCGGAAGCGTTCCCGTCAACTGCGGTTCGAACAAGTTCTCCGCTCCCGACGAAAAGGCGGTTTCCCGAAACGGAAATCGCGAAATCGCATTCCGGGAACGAGAAAATCGTCGGGCTTCCCGGAAGCGAAATTTTCTGCGGTTCAAATTCCAGCGCGGCGAAAATTTTTTCGACCGCATCGACCGCGCGCGCATCGTCGGCGACATTCTGCACGAAGAGCTGCTGTTGATCCGTTCCCGAAAGAACCGTGCAGACAGAAAGTCCGTAGCCGAGATCGGAGAGAATCGCGGGAACGTCGATTCCTTTCGTGAATTTCAGGTTCTGCGCCTGCATATCGACGATTCCGAAAAGCGGCGTCGCGCGGCGAGCGATTTCCCAAAAGCGCAGCAACGAAGTGCCGACGGAATAATTTGAAACGCCGACGGAATACGCGCCCTCGGCGGAAATCGGATAGTTCGGTTTTTCAAAACCGTTGCGAACGGAATCCGAAATCAGCGTGACGAGCCCGCGTTTTTCGTTCCACGCGAACGCCGATTCCGACACGGGATTTCCGAAAACGTCCGTGCCGTAAGAAACCCAGAGCGAATCAATCGCTTCGGGCGCAAATGCTTCGACGACGGGTCTCGCCAAAATCGTGAACGCCGCCGAATCCGGATTTTTTTCAAGTTTTTCGGCAGTTTCCCTGTCGGTTTTTTCGGCAAAAGCGTAAATCGCATCGGCGATTGATTTTCCGTCCGCGTAAAGCCAGAGATTCGCGGCGCCGATTCGTGCGCGCGCCTTGCGAAATGCCGCCGATGCGGCAAGCCCTTTCGCGTTCCCGCTCTTCATCGCGCGAACGATTTTTTCGAGCGCGGGAACAGAACTCGCGGAAATGAGCTTGCCGTCAATCACGGCAATCTCGAACTGAATTTTCGAGTCTTCGATTTTTAACTTTTTCGCGGGAACGCCGAGAACTTTCGCGTTCCCGACAACGAGTTTTTCTCCCAATGATTTCACGCAATCCCGAGTGTTTTCCACGGCATGTTCGAGCGTGAAATCCGCGCCGCAATCGGCGATCATGACAAGCGCGGGAACGTCGTCGTCGCCCGCGAGCGCCGCGGCGACAAATTCTCCTCGCACCGAAGAAAGGGAATCGCCGGGAAACGCCGCCAACTCGCGCTTCCACGTCTCGTAGCCGTCTTCGTCAATCGCGCGAAACGCGGACTCCATCTGCGCAAGCACGTTCGTTTTGAAATCGCGCGCGAACGCGTTTTCTTCGCAATGTTTCCGAACGGTATCGAGGTTTTCGATTTTGAGAAGCGCGAACGTTTCTCCGTTCGGAAGATATTTTTCAAAATCGGCGGCGGCGAACGGCGCGAACGCGAGCGAAACAAGCGATGCGAAAACGAGTGGATTTTTTTTGGCGATCATGGTTTTTCCTTTGATGATTATTTTTGTAAAAAGTTTTTCTTTTGCGGGAAATGCAACGGCGAATGCGAAAATTTTCTATCAAAAAACGGAAACGGTCAAGTCGTCGAAAAAGGCTTCGTCGCCCTTGCCCTGCAATCCGACGTAGAGCGAAACGTTTGCGTAAGCCGCGCCGGCGGGAGCGACGCCGAACGCGATGAGCCGCCGCCAATCCTTCGCGTTCCCGACGGGAAGCGACTCCGTGACGCGGGAAAGCGCCCGGCCGTGCGCATCGAAAAATTCCGTCTTTACGCAAGTCACGGCGCCGCACGACACGTTCCCGCGCGCGAAAACCTGCGCGAGCACTTTTCTCCCGGGAACGACGCGATAACGCTTGATCAATTCCATGCGCTCCGATTCGCCGGCGATGCGCAGACAAGTTTTTCCGTCGTGCGGGCGTTCCCGCGACGGACCGATTTCGGCATTTTCCGATGCCGCAAAAACGCTGCGCCATCCGCGCGGATACGAAAGATTTTTGCCCGCGCGCCAATCTCCGGGAGCATACGCGATGAAATTTTCCGCCTCGAAATTTTCGCGCGTATCGGGCGTGGCATCGAAAAACGGCACCGCCTCGGAAATTTCGCGCAACCGCGTTCCCGCGCGTTCTTTCGCGGATTTTTCGCCGCGATTGCCGGCGGGAACGCCGTCGTCGATCCGCGCGTGCATCGCCGATGCGAACACGCGTTCGAGCGCGCGTTCCGCCTGCGCCCGCGACTCCGCGTCCGTTGTTTTTTTCAGAAAATCGAGCACGCGCCTCAGCGCCGCCGGACGCGGATCCGAAATCGAATAGGCGGAAATTTTTGCCTGAAACGGCTTTGTCCGAAATTCCGCATCGTCGTAAATTTCTTCGTAGCGCCACGCCGGGCTTCGCAGCAAGGCGAGCGTCTCGTCAAGCGTTCCCGCGGGAGCGTTCGCAAGCGTCTTCCGCGCGAAATAGGACGCCGCGAATTTTTCCGCGCGTTTCAGAGAAAAATCGACGGCGTCGAGCCGTGCGCGAATTCTCGTTTTACGCGCAAGGCTTTCGCCCGCCTCGCCTTTTCGCGCCGCCGCAAACGCTTCCGCGAGAATCGCGCGCGCCTCGGCGAGTTTTTCCGGAGGAAAAATTTCAATGGAATTTTCGTTGTTCCACGCTTTAATCCAGCGGCATTGCCCGCCCTGATTTTTCCAAACTTCGCAACAGAACGCGTAAAATTTCCGCATCGCGGGAGCCGCCGCGCCGAACGCGGTCGCGCAATATTCGTCGAGAATTTTTTCGGGATCGGCGGAAGGATTTTTCAGCAATTCCGATGCGAGCCAGATTTTCGGCGCGTCGAAAGCGACAACGGGACCGCACTCCGCGTAGAAAATTTTTCCGCCGTTTTCCGCGAAAAATTTTATCGCGCGCGCTTCTTCTTCAAGGAAGAGCCGCGGGAACACATACGGCGTTCCGTAGTAATAATCGTAAATTCCCCACGCGTTCACGCCGGATTTTGACCAACGCCGCATCAACGCTTGGTCTTCCTCGCGAAATTCCGGAAAAATCCACATCGAACGATCGGCGCAAAGCACGGGAACGACGTTTTCGCGCAGCGGAAAATTCGGCGTATCCTGCACGTCCATGTAAGCGATTGCGCCGACGCTTTTCCCGCAACGCGCGGCGACTTTTTCCGCAACGCGATTCACGAACGCGTAATAATAATCGGAGCGATTCGGCAAATTGCGAAAATAGGAAAGCGTTCCGTAGGCGTCTTCGGAGCGCGGAGATTCGTCCCAGTTCGTAGAATCGTTGATGCCGAGCGGGAACATCGGCGCGTCGGGATTTTTTTCGAAAAATTTCTCGGCGGCGTCGGCGGCAACGTCGGCGGCATCGGGATGCGCGAGGTTCGGCTGCGGCGCGTAGTAGCCCGAAAAACCGTCGCGGCGAACTTCGAGAACTTCGGGCGCAAGCTCCGGTTTTTGCGCGTAAATTTCCTTGGTGAAAATTCCGCCGAGTTGGTGAGAAAAACGCGGAAGCTCGCCGAAACCGAGATGCACCGACCACGTGCCGTCGTTCACGCCGACAAGGCGCCACGGCACCGCGGGAACGCATTCGAGACGAAAGCGCGGGAACGGAATTTCCTTGCGAACTTCCCACTCGGCGCCGTCCGTTCCCGGAAAAACAAATGCGATGCCGAGCGCTTTTTTCAAAAATTCTCCGGCGGCGATGCGCGTTGCCGCCGATGTTCTTCCCACGATGAAAACTGCGTTCCCGCGCGTTTCCACGAGGTAAGTATCGCCCTCGCCCGCGGGCGCGAAAATTCCGAGCTTTGCGGCAACGCGCGTATTTCCGATGTAAATTCCGGCGGGAACGTCCGCGAGCGAAATCGGGTTTTCCGCTTCCGTTTCAACGGGAATTTCCGTTTCCGTTCCCGCGACGCGCGCAAGCCATTCGGCGATGTCGAGCCCGGCGGAAATGTCGCCGGTTTCCACGCAATCTGCGGAAAGATAAATGCCGGCAAAAACTTTCCCGTCGCGCGCAAGAAAGCGTTCCCGCACCGGCTCGACGGCGAACGCGTCGAGCACGGGATTTGCCTCCGAAAAAGAATTTTCTTCCGCCGGCAACGGCTCGGCGAAAACGTGCACGAACGCGCCGGCGGCGAGCGCCGAAATCGACGCCGCGCAAAGATTTTTTTTCAAAAACGCCGCAAAACTCATTTCTTTTTTTCGGAATCGGAACGCACGGATTTCGGGATGACGAACACGCGGTCGCTTCCCTTGGGAATGATGATTCTCGGGCGCGAAACCATCGCGGGAGCGGCGTCGGGATCGCCGGCGGCAGCGCCGGTGAGCAATTCGCGCGTCGCGAGATTGAAGACGAAACGATCGTTCCCGGGATGCAGCTCGATTCCGGCTTTGTCGCGGAAATTTGCGTTCCCGCGAAGCACGGCGCGATTTTCCGGCGGGAAAATTTCGAGCGTCGAACCGGTCGCCCGCGAAGCGTCCTGTTCGAGCCGAACGTTCCCGCGGCAAATGACTTTTTTCACCTCGGAGCGAGAATTTTCAACCGCGCCCGCGGGGCGTTCCAGCTGTCCTTCGGCGGAATCGCACATGCCGTGCGCGCCGCCGTCGGACACGAAAATGACGTCCCCGCGAAGGAAGAAACGCGAACGATTTTCGCCGGCGATCATTTCCATGTCGTCGCACTCGATATAAGATTCGCGCGCGGGTTCGGGCGATGCCGCCGCGGGCGCTTTTTTCTTTTTCGTGAGCGGAAGCGAGTCGGAAAAATCGTCCTCGGACGCGCGCGTTCCCGCCGTCGCGGCTTGCGGTTTTTCTTTCGCGTCTGCGGGCAAAGCGAATTTGAGTCCCGCGCCGGAGGAGCCGCCGGGGAACGTGATTCTCGGACGCGCGCCGGTTTCGACATCGGGTTCGACGCGAACGACGAACGGGGAATTTCCGTCCGCGCCGGGAACGTCGTCTTTCACCCATTCTTTGAGCGTAACGGCGGGCGTAATCGTCGCGCGACCGCCGTCGAGTCGGCAACCGTTCTGCTCCAATTTCACGTTTTCGGAAGCGATGATTTTTTTGATTTGCGAAGTCGGTTTCTTTTTCGCGTTCCCGCGAGCGGCGGCGGGCGCGGAGCTTTCGGAATCGGCGAAAACCAGCAGACGCCCGCAGGAACCGACAACGTTGTCGGATTTCAGCCCGACGTTTCCGAAAATATCGAACGTGCTCAAATCGTTCCCGCGCGTGAGCGTGAGATGGTCGCCGACGATTTTCGTTTTCGCGGTGTCGGGAACACTTTTCGTCTTCGACGCGGGAACGCCCGCCGACGAAGAAAGCTCGGCGAATTCGGGAAGCATCGCTTCGACGCGGCGACGCCCGGGCGCGTTCCCGTCGGCGGAAAAAACTTCGACGATATCGCGGTCGAGCAACACTTCCACGCGATCGCCGGAAAGCGAGGATTTTTCTTCGGGAGAAACGACTTTCGGATCGCCCGTGAGCGTGATGAGTTTTTTCGGCGGAAGCACTTCGGCGCGGCCGCAAGTCAGCTCGCGTCCGTCGTAAAGCACGCGCACGGAATCCTCGGCGACGACTCGGCGCACGGAAGGATTTTCTCCGGAATTTTCCGCCGTGATGTCGGGAAGCGGAGAATCTCCGGCGCTCGGATCGGTTTCGATGACGAGCGTTTCCGAACGAATCCGAATCGCGGAATCCGTGACCTGCACATTGCCGAAAAGCGAGATGACGTTCCCGTCGTCGCCCGTCCGCACCGTCATGCGTTTTCCGGAAACGAAAGTGCGACCGCCCGCGTTCGCCGCCGCGCCTTTTTTGCGTTCGAGCAGCGAAGGCATTTCGGCGGTAACGACGGCGGGCGCGAACGGTTTTGAAGAATCAAGTTGCGGCGCGAACACTTCCACGAACTTTTCGTCCAACTTGCCGTCCGCCCTGTCGCCTTTCACGATGAGCATTCCGCCGGATTCGTCGAGACGCGCGTCGAGCCGAGCGTTCCCGCGCACGCGAAAAAGATTTTCCTGCGGTAAAAATTCGGCGGTTTCGCCGGTGAGCACCGTTCGATCGCGTTCGATTTTCACGTTCCCGTGACCGGAAATGCTTTTGACTCTGTCTTTTACGGAGCGATCCCGCCCGCGTTCGCCGAGACGCGTCGCGCCGGAACCGTCGCCCGCGACGACGATTTCCAAAGCGCCGCCGGACATGACGATATCGCCGTAGGACACGTCCACGTCTCCGGAAAACACGAGCGTGGTGCAATCCGCCTCGCCGCGCACCGTCAGCCTGCGGGAACGCGCCGTGAGTTTGCGATCCGGTTGGTCGATGAAGACAAAAACGTCGTTGTGCACGCGGATGAGATTTTCGTGCCCGCTCCCGCTCCACGACCAGCCCTTCCCGCGCACGTGAAATCCCGAACCGTTGAGCTCGACGGCGGCGGAGCTGTCCGCTTCTCTTTTTTCCGGGCAAAAGCGCCCTGCCGGGCTTTTCATTTCCGCGAAGACCTTGCCGCTTTCGTCGAACGTAAAAAGCCGAAGCGAATCCAGTTGCCAATGCGCTTCCCGAATGTCTGCGGATTTGCGCTCGGAATCCGCCTTTGCGCTGTCCGCTTCAAGCTTCCATTTGATTTTGCCCTCGTCGTCCTGATTGTAGCCGGAGAGTTTCAAATCGCGAATGGTTTCGATTTTGACCCGATGAGAATCGTCGCCGAAAAGCGGCGCAGGCAAGCACGCCGCAGCCAATACGGCGACGAAAAGCGAAAAGCGAAAGGGGATTTTCTTCATTTTACGAACGCCGAGCATAGCCTCGCGCAAGGCGCTTTTCGACATTTTTTCTCGGTCTGCGCGATGCGTTTTTATCAATTTCACTTGAAAAAAAACTTCGGCGTTGGTGGAATGTCGTTTAGCTTCCGGTTTTAAGGATTTCTCGCGTTCCCGCGAAAGCGGAACGTGTTTCGTTTGTAAATTTTTTCAGTTAGTTTTTTATGAAGGCACAAGTTCTTATAGTTGACGACGAAAAGAATACGCGCGAGGGGCTCGCCGCTACGCTCGAAGACCAATACGAGGTCTCGATGGCAAGCAATGCGGACGAAGCTTTTCGCCTTATGGATGTTGAAAATTTTGACGTGATCATCACGGATTTGCGCATGGCGGGAGAATCCGGGCTTTCCGTCATCGACAAAGCATTGCAACTCCCGCAGCAGCCCGTCTGCATCATGATGACCGCCTACGGGAACGTGGAAACGGCGGTCGAAGCGATGCGCCGCGGCGCTTACGACTTTTTGACGAAGCCGCTCAATCTCGAAAAGCTCGAGCTCGTCATCAAGCGCGCGCTTCAAAGCCGTGCAACGGAAAAGGAAAACCGTGCGTTGCGCGTTCGTCTCGACAACAAATTCAGCTTCAACGGACTCATCGGCGAAAGCGCGGCGCTGACCCGTTGCATCGAAAACGCAAAGCGCGTTGCCGCCTCCAAAGCGACGGTGCTTCTCCTCGGAGAAACGGGAACGGGCAAGGAACTTTTTGCGCAGCTCATTCACCAAAACAGCCCGCGCGCGAAAGGACCGTTCGTTCCCGTGCACTGCGCCGCGATCGCGCCGACATTGCTCGAAAGCGAAATTTTCGGTCACGAAAAAGGCGCGTTCACGGGAGCGAACGAACGCCGTATCGGACGCTTCGAAGCCGCCGACGGCGGAACGCTTTTCCTCGACGAAATCGGAGAAATCGATCTCGCGACGCAGGTCAAACTGCTTCGCTTCCTCGAAACTCACTGCATCGAGCGCCTCGGCTCCCCGAAGCAAATTCAGCTCGATGTGCGCCTCGTCTGCGCGACGAATCGCAATCTCTCGGAAATGGTTTCCCAAGGCACGTTCCGCGAAGATCTTTACTACCGCCTTTCCGTCGTCGCGCTGATTCTGCCGCCGTTGCGGGAACGCACTTCGGACATTCCGATGCTCATGTCCCATTACCTGAAATACTTCGCCGCGGAAAACGCACTCAAAGCGCCGAAGATTTCGAAGTCGGCAATGGACATTCTCAAAAAATACAGCTGGCCCGGAAATATTCGCGAGTTGCGCAATCTCTGCGAAAACTTCGTCGTGATGCATTCCGGCGCGGAAATCGGAGAATACGATCTCGACACCCGCTTCTCGCTCAAACGAATTGAACCGCCCGCGCCGACGAAGCCGAATGTCGAAACCGTGAGCAAGGACGGCAAGCCGCTCACCGGGCGCGAAATTCTCAAGGCGATAAAAAAAGACCTCGCGCACCAACGCGAAAAAATCAAACAGGTGCGCATGAAGACGCTTTCCAAAAAGGAAAACGAAAAGCGACTCATGCGCGAAGCGCTGATTCAGGCTCGCGGGAACAGAACCGCCGCCGCGGATTACCTCGGAATTTCCCGGAGAACTTTCCACAGAAAACTGCTCGAAGATCCGTCCATCGCCGCCGGCTACGTCGCCAAGCGCGGGCGGAGAGCCGACGCCGACAATTATTGAGTTCCGTCGATTTCTGTGCTAAAAGGTGCGGCATGAATTTTTCTGCCGCATCTTTTATTTTCGGAAAAACACTCGCCGTCGCGGCGGCGGTTTTCGCGGGAACGCTCGTCGCCGTTTCCGCGCCGTTGCGTTATTCCGGGTCGGATTTCCTCGCGGGAACGCCTGAAAAAACGCTCAACGCGGCAATCGCCTCAATTACGGGCGAAGAGCCGCAGTCCCGCCTCCGCGGGAGCATTTCCGGAGAAAAGGAACTTCGGTTCGGCGAAGCGGATTTCGCGATGCTCATAATGCCCGGCGCCGGGAAAAATCACCCGCTGGTCAAAAAAGGCGAATGGCGCATCGTGCCCCTCGCCTATCAGGTCGCCTACGTCGTCGTCGCTTCCGCCAATCCGGCGGATTCGATTTCGTTCGAATCGCTCGCGTCCGTCTTCGGCAGTTTCGCAAAAAAAACTGCGGAAAAATGGGATGATATCGGCGTTCCCGGCTATTCCTCCGCGCTTCTGCCCTACGTGGGCGATATTTCCCGCACCGACGCCGTCACGTTTTTCCAAAACAAAGTGCTCCCGAAATACAATCTTCGCCCCGGCGTGCGAACGATGGCGACGGACGACCTCGTGTTCAAGGAAATCGTGAACAATCCGGGCGCAATCGCGATTGTCGGATCGCCCGTTCCCGCCGGCATTCCCGTGAAAACGCTCGCCGTTGCAAACACGCACGACAACGCGGAAGCGACGCCCTATTCGCCGAGCTTTACGAACATCTACAACGGCGACTACCCGCTGACCATTCCGCTTTTCGTCGTCTATCCCGCGAAAAAACGCCTTGAGCTCAAACCCGTGCTTTCTTTTCTGTATTCGGACGCAATGGCGAAAAGCCTTTCCGATGCGGGCTTCCTGCCGTTGGAAGCGAAAGTTCGCGAGCAATTCCAAAAAGGCATTGACAACATTCGGTAAAAAGCATTTGCTCTTCCCCACTTTGGTCGTCTCGACGGCTCAAAGCGGGCGTAGCTCAATTGGTAGAGTACCACCTTGCCAAGGTGGATGTTGGCGGTTCGAACCCGCTCGCCCGCTCCATTTCCGCTTCGGATTCCTCCGAAGCGGTTTTTTTTGTTGAAGATTTTCCGGCTTGATATTCCCTTTTTTCAAATCGTCAGACGATGTTTGATTTCAGCGAAAGTTTCGAAACGGGGCTACCCGTCGGCGGCTCGGAAACGATTGCGCTCACGGAGCGGATCTTTTCCGGCAATGCGGCGTGGCTCGCCTCGCGCCTGAAGATGGAGCTGCGTCCGCAACAAACGAATATGGCGCTCGCCGCCGCGCGCGCGTTCGCCTCGGACTCCGCGTTGCTTTTCGAAGCGGGAACGGGCGTCGGGAAAAGCCTCGCCTACCTCATTCCCGGACTGATTTTCTCGCGATCGGCAAAGAAAAAATTCGTCGTTTCCACGCTGACGATTCCCTTGCAGGAACAGATTCTGAAAAAAGATCTCGAGATCTGCAGAAAACTTTTTTCGCGCGTTCCCGCGCTTGAAAAATTCGCGGATTTCAAGGTCGTGCTCATGCTCGGCAAACAGAATTACCTCTGCAGCACGCGTCTTGCGCAAGCGCTGAAACGATACGAAGGGCTTTTCGACGAAGGCGACGGCTCGGAGACTGCGCGCCAGCTCCGAATATTGCAGAAATGGGCGGCGATGCCCGATTGCACGGGACTGCGGGAACACTTGCCGATCCGCGTGAACGACGATGTTTGGGAAATGGTCAGCGCCGATTCTTCCGCCTGTTCCCGCAAAAACTGTTCGCCGGATCACTGTTTTTATCAGCGTTCCCGCGCCGCGATCGATGACGCGGACATCGTCGTCGTCAATCACCATTTGCTTTTTTCTTTAATCGGCGCCGGCGCCGCGCCGCGCGACGACGAAATCGGCATACTCTACCCGAACGATTTCGTCGTGCTCGACGAAGCGCACAGCGTTCCCGATGTCGCGACGGATTATTTCGGCACGGAAATCACTTCCGTAGGGCTTTTGCGCCTGCTTGTGCGCATTGATTCCGCTTACAAAAAAGGCGGCGTGCTCTCGGAGCATCGCAAACCGGAAGCGCGCGGCGCGATTACCGATGCGCGTTCGGCGGCGGAGGATTTTTTCGGAGATTTGCGTTTCCGATTTCTCGAGCAAAACAGAACTTTTCGTTTCCGCGAACCCGGCTGGGCGCAAAACGTCTGCGAACGCCCGCTCGGCAAGCTTGAAACCTTGCTCAAGCAGACGGCGCAACTCGAAACCCGCGCCCAACAAAAAGACGAAATTGCGGATTTCGCCAAGCGCATCGAATCGTATCGGTTGGCGATTCGCGAATGCATCGAGCTTCAGGACGCTCCCGCGAAAGTCTATTGGGCGGCGGTTTCCGCGAACAAGCATCGCACCGTTTCTCTTTGCGGGAAACCGGTGGACGTTGCGCCGTCGCTCGCGAGAACGCTTTTCTCCCGAAAAACCTCGCTGTTGCTTTCTTCCGCAACGCTCACCGACGGAAAATCCATGGCGCGTTTCCGAAAGCGATGCGGCGCGGATCTCGGCGCGGGAACGGCACTTTCGCTCACGGAAAATTCTCCGTTCGACTACGAGGCAAACATGGAAGTTTTCCTCGCGAAAAATATGCCCGAGCCCGACAAAAAAAACGGCGCGCTCGAAACCCGCATCATGACGGAAATCTGCGCGCATTGCGTTTCCCGCATGAACGCCGGCGGAACGCTCATTCTCTGCACCAGCTACGAAACCTGCCACGCCGTCGCGGACGGACTTCGCGCCCGCTTCGGCAACGAACGCCTCGTCCTCGCGCAAGGCGAAGAATTCTCGCGGCAAAAACTCGTCCGTTTTTTCACGGAACACGGGAACGCCGTGCTCGTAGGAACCGCAAGCTTTTGGACGGGAATCGACGTTCCCGGAGCCGCTCTTTCCCAAATCATTATGACGCGCCTTCCTTTCGCGAATCCGAAAGAACCCATCGTCGAAGCGCGCAGCGAATGGATTCTCGAAAACGGCGGAAAACCGTTTTTCGAAATGTCCGTGCCGGACGCCGTTCTGCAATTTCGCCAAGGCATCGGGCGGCTCATCCGCAAACGCGACGACCGAGGGCGCGTCGTCGTGCTGGATTCCAGAATTCTCAACAAATCCTACGGGAAAAAGTTTCTCGCCGCGCTCCCGCACAAAAATTTTTCCGTTTTCACCGTCGAAAATTTCGCGGACGCGATCCCGCCCTTCGATTGAATCCGAAAAAAATTCTTCCGCGGCGAAATTTTATTTGCGGGAAAATGCGCGTTTTGCTTATCTCGTCGCTCCCGTATTCGCCTTGCACGAAGGCGGCGGAAAAACCGTCCACCCACGAAACCGAAACATCAATGAAGCACGACACGACAGACATCACTCGCGTGGTTAGAGTTTCCCGCATCTTCGGGCAAACGCCCGTTTCCGTATTCGTCCACACGGACGACGGACGGCGGGAACAAATCCGAATTTCCGATTGGAATCACATCAACACCGACACCGGAGGGCTGAACGAATCCGGCTGGCAATTTATCGAATCCGAGCTGAATCGGATTTTCGGAAAATTCGAGTGGGCGACCCCGAATCTTTCCCGCTGATTTTTTTTCATGGAAGACTTTGCCGCGTTCCCGCCGCTCGATTACGCTGCCGAACTGAATCCGGATCAGCTCGCCGCGGTAACGTCCGAGAGTCGGCATGCGCTCGTTCTCGCGGGAGCGGGCTCCGGGAAAACCCGCACGCTCACTTACCGCGTTGCATGGCTTTTGGAGCGCGGCATTCCGCCGTGGCGAATTCTTTTGCTCACCTTTACGAACAAAGCCGCCGGAGAAATGCTCGAGCGCATCGAAGATCTCACGGGAATTCCGCGCTCGCAATTTTGGGGCGGCACGTTTCACAGCATCGGGCAACGCATTCTGCGAATGAACGCGAACGCCGCGGGAATTCGTCCGGATTTTTCGATCTTGGATGCGGACGATGCGGACTCGCTTTTCGCCACCGTTTGCCGGCAGGTCGCGCCGCATTTCGTAAAAGGAAAAAACACGCCGACTCCGCGCGTCGTTTTTGATGCGCTCAGCTATGCGCGCAATACGATGTTGCCGCTCGCCGACGTCATTCGCAACCGGCTCGGCTGGGTCGAAGGCGCGCAGGAAATCGTTCCGCGACTCCTTGCCGAATACACGGCGGCGAAACGCGCGCAAAACGCCTGCGACTACGACGATTTGCTCGAGCTTTTCCGCAATCTTCTTCGCGACGACCCGCCCTCGCGGGAACGCTACCACAGCCGGTTTCGCCACATTCTCGTGGACGAATTTCAGGACACGAACACGCTTCAAGCCGAAATCATCCGTCTTCTCACCGGTCCCGAAACGCACGTCATGGCGGTCGGAGACGATGCGCAATGCATCTACACTTGGCGCGGCGCCGACTACGAAAATATCGTCGATTTCCCGCAAACGTTCCCGGGAACGCAAGTGTACAAAATCGAAATCAATTATCGCTCCACGCCCGAAATTTTGGATTTCTCGAATTCCATTCTCGAATCCCGGAGCGAAGCCGCCGGATTTTCAAAACGCCTTCGCGCAACGCGGGAACGCGGCTTCAAGCCCGCGCTCATTCCGCAACCGGACGCCTTTTCGCAGGCGCGCGCCGTGGTCTCGAAAATCCGCACGCTCGTTGAAGACGAAGGCTATTCGCTCTCGGACATCATCGTGCTCTACCGCGCGCATTTTCAGGCAAAAGAGCTTCAAATCGAGCTGACGAATCTCCGCGTTCCCTTCGTCATCACCAGCGGGATTCAGTTTTTCCAGCAAGCGCACGTGCGCGATTTCGTCGCGCAGCTCCGCTTCGTGCAAAATAACGACGATGCCGTCGCTTTCACGCGCGTACTTTCTCTCATCGAAAAAATCGGCCCGCGCACCGCGGAACGCGTTCTCGTCGCCGCCAAGAAAATTTCGAAAGACAAAAAAATTCCGCTGCTCATTGCGCTTCTCGACGCCGCCGTTCTGAAAAAAATTCCGGACGTCGCGCGCGACGATTACAGCGATTTCATTTTGACTTTGCAGAACATGGCGGAAGCGGCTTCCGGAAAAGAACTCGCCGGCGTTCCCGAACCCGCTCCGGAGCCGGAGAAAAAACCGAGCGTTCCCGCCTCTCACGGCGAGCTCTTCGATTTTTTCTCCGCCGCCGACAAAAATTCGTCCGAAAAAATTTCCGTTCCCGCGGGAAACGATGCGACGGCGACGCCCGCCGACGCGCCGAGCGTTCACGCCACGCCCGCCGAAATCGTGAGAATCGGGCTCGACGGTTGGTACGGAGATTTTCTCAAAAAAATTTATCCGAATTGGCAACAACGCTACGACGATCTCGAAAGCATGATCGGTTTTGCCGAAAAATTCGACACGCTCGCGGATCTTCTCGCACAGCTGGCGCTTCTCAATACGGAAACGACCGACAAGGACATGCGGGAACGCGACGGCGAAACCGGTTCGCTGCGCCTTTCCACGATTCACCAATCGAAAGGCTTGGAATTCCCGGTGGTTTTCGTCATCGGTTGCGCGGACGGGCTGTTCCCGCTTCGGCGGGCGATTGACGACGGCGATGTCGATGAAGAGCGCCGCCTTTTCTACGTCGCCTGCACGCGCGCGAAAGACAGGCTTTACCTGCTCTATCCGAAAATCGGCTCGGCGCGCGCGCCGGAAATTCTTGAGGTTTCCCGCTTCATCAGCGAGGCGAACTCGGCGACCTATCGCAAACTCTACGGGAACGCCCGCGACTTCTGACCGCGCGGGAACGCGTGTCTCAAAGCGGATTGTCGAAGCCGACAAATTCCCACGGCAACGAAAATTTTTCGGAAAGCTCCGCGGCAAGCGCGCAAACGCCCGCACGCTCCGTGGCGTAATGTCCGCACGGATACAAATTCAGCCGCTCGTCCTGCGCGCGAACGAAGTTTTCTTCTTTGATTTCGCCCGTGACGAGCGTGTCGCAACCGAGTTTTTCCAACGAAGGCACGGCGGCGTTCCCGCTTCCGGAAAGAATCGCGATGCGGGCAGGATTTTCGCTCCCGCATTCAATCGCCTTGAACGTAGCGGGGAAAAGCCCGCGCAGGCGCTCGGCAAGCACGCGGCGAGGAACGCCTTCGCAAATCGCGGCAAACGCCGTTCCGTTGAATTCCAGCCCCCATTCGAGAACGCGCAAGCCGAGCTCACGCGCGAGCACGGCGTTGTTGCCGATTTCACGATGCGCGTCCAAAGGCAAATGACAACCGTAAACGGCGAGCCCGGAATCGAAACAGGTTTTGAATTTTTCGTAAACCGTTCCCGTGACGGGCTGTTGCGCGCTCCAAAACATGCCGTGGTGCACGATGAGAAAATCGACGCCGCGACGCGCCGCTTCTTCGAAAACCCGCAAGCCGGCGTCCACCGCCGCGCCGATTTTTTTGACTTCGCCGCCGTTGGCGAATTGAAGCCCGTTCACCGCGCCCGGAAAATCGACGACTTCGCAACGCGCGGTGCGCGCATCGCAGTATTCGACGAGCTCCTCAAGTTTCGCCATAAAAACGCGGGAACGCTTCAGCGTTTTTTCCGGGAAGAGGAACGACGGGATTTCCCCGAAGACGAAGATTTGCCGCCGTCGGCGGAGTCGTCGTCCAAATCGACAACGGCTTCCGAATCTTCTTCGTCCCACTGCATGGTTTCGTCTTCGTCGAGATTTTCGTCCTCGTAATCGGGAAGATCGTTGACGGCGGAAAAATCGTCTTCGTTCTTGGCTTTGATTTTCTCGTCTTCGTCGTCGATGCTGAGCTCGTAGCCTTCGGGAACGAATTCAAGCACGTCGATGATTTCCTGAAAAAGATGCGTGGCGCGTCCTTCCATGAATGCCTGCGTCTGCGCATCGCGAATTTGTTCCTCAAGTTCGGTGACGGTGAGTTTCTGCGCGAAATCCAACTTGTCGTTGAGATATTTCATGCGCAGCGCCGTGATGTGGTCAAGGAATTCGGCGTAGGCGCCTTTTTCCTCGTTCACGATGTCGGGAAGCGCGAACAGCTCTTCCGTGGTGTCGAAAAACGTTTCGTTCACGCGGACAAGGCGCGCGGTCTTGTCGGGATTAATCGCCTGAATCTGGAAAGGAATGAAAGCGTTTTCGACGATTTCGGGTTGCAGCCCGTAGTCGCGCAAACCGTCGAGAAGATTGAGGATGTAGCCGACTTGGCGCGGGTCGATGATGCTGAGCGCATCCACGTCCCAATGCACGGGATCGCTGATTTCCTTGACCCACCAATTCATGTCTTCGCCGAAGCGAACGACGCACCACGTCAATTGCGGAGAAGTTTTGCTCATAACGTTTTTCCGATATTTTTTCTTATAAAAATTTTATTGCGTAAATTTCTTCGTCAAAAAAAGCCCCGACGAGAAGTTTCCGCCGGAGCTTTTTTCTCGCGGGAACGCGCTTACTCGGCGTTCCCGTCCACGACGATAACCTTGCGGTCTTCGGCGACTTCTTCGCGAGTTCCGTTCTGCACGGCGTAGGCTTCGCCGAGCGCCTGAATCTGGGCGGAATCGTCCGCGCCGATGCGCATCAGATAATTTTTGACTGCCTGCGCACGCTTGTCGGAAAGCGCGAGGTTGTATTCTTCGGTTCCGAAATAGTCGGAATAGCCGATGATGTAAATGTTCCCGCGTTTCACGGCGTCGAGCGCGGCGTCGAGTTTTGCGCGTTCGCTTTCTTCGACGTTGAACTTGTCGAATCCGAAATAAACGACCGCGAGCTTGGCGTGTTCGGGAATCGCGCCGTCGCGAATCCACGCGGCAACGCGATCGCCGGCGGGCGTTTCGCCGCGAACATCGTCGGCGGTCAGGGATTCGTTGTCGTCGGGAAGCTCTTCGGCAACGTTTGTCGTGTCGTAGCTGCCTGTGCGGGAATTATTGGCGTTCCACTGATTCGGAAGGCTCTTGGGACCGCAACCCGAAAAAACGAGAGCAGCGGCGGAAAGGAGGGCAATGACGGTGATGTGTTTCATGGTTTTATTTTTCGCGTAATGAAAAGACAAAAAAGGCACGGTCGCAACTACATTTTCGGTGTTTCGGGCGGTCTCAATTCGGCGATTCGCTCCATAATACGGCTCGATGCCTCGCGGAAACGATCGGGGGCGTTTTTCCCGGGATCGAATTCCTCCGGGAAGACGGGCTTTCCGAAAACGACGGAGAGATCCGCACGCGCGGGAATCGCCGAGCCGCGCGGCAAAACGTTGCCCGTGCCGAAAACGCGCGCGGGAACGACGGGAACGCGGGTTTTGCAGGCGATCAGCCCGGCGCCGCCCTGCGCTTTCCCGAGCCGCCCGTCCTTGCTGCGCGTGCCCTCCGGGAAAAGAATCAGCGCGTGCCCTTCCCGAAGCACGGTGAAGACTTTTTTGAACGCGCCGACGTCCCCGCCGCCGTCGCGATCGACGGGAATGACGTTGCAATACGGCAAGACTCGCCGAAGCACGGGATTGTCGAGAAGCGTTTTGCGGGCGAAAAAATACATTTCCCGCGGGATCACGCAACCGATGAGCGGCGGATCGATGAAGCTGACGTGATTGCTCGCGATGAGAAAACCGCCCGCCGGAAGATTTTCCAAACCGACCGCCTCGACGCGCCCGAACGAATTCATGAACGCCCGCGCGGCGTGGTAGATGAGTGAATAAATTTTTTTCTCGGTGTAGAGTTCCATTTTCGCGTTCCCGTCGAAAAATTTTTACGCCAATTCGGAAATCATGCCGCCGATTTTTTCGACGACCTGTTCCAACGAGAGAAATGTGCTGTCAATTTTCACCGCTCCCGCCGGACACGCCAGCGGCGCCGTCTTGCGGGAAGAGTCGAGCTTGTCGCGTTCGGCGACGGAATCGGCGATGCCTTCCGCCGCGCGCCGACGCGCCCGCGCCTCGGGATCCGCCGTGAGAAAAATTCTGAGATCCGCATCGGGGAAAATGACGCTCCCGATGTCGCGACCGTCCATAATGAGCCCGTCAAAACCCGCATCGCGAGCGACATCTTTCTGCGAGCGCTGATATTCGAAAAGAAATTTCCGCACTTCGGGAATCGCCGCGAAGCAGGAAACGACCGAGTTCACGGCATCGTTGCGAATCTCCGAATCCGCGGGAACGCGCCCGCCGATGCTCATCGCCGCCTCGCGCTCGTTCACGGTCGTGCCGAGATCAAGATTTTCGAGCGGATTTTGAGCCGCGAAAAATTCCTCTGCCGAAGAAATGCCGCGTTGCAGAAGCGAAAGCGCCACCGTGCGATAATGCGCTCCCGTGTCCGCATGCATCAGATTGTGCGCCGCGGCAAGGCGACGCGAAGTCGAGGATTTCCCCGAAGCGGCACCGCCGTCCACCGCGATCACCAAAAATTTTTTCCCTTTCGCCATGATAAACGCTCGCGAAAAGTTTTTCTCCCGAAAACCTTACGCGAACTGCCGCAGAAAGCGCAGATCGTTCGCGTAAAAGTGGCGAATATCGTCGATCCCGTGAACGAGCATCGCAATGCGTTCGAGTCCGACGCCGAACGCAAGCCCGCTCCACTCGGCGGGATCGATTCCGACATTTTCGAAAACTTTCGGATCCACGAGCCCGCAGCCCATGATTTCCAACCAGCGACCGCTGAGGCGACCGAGATTCGGCGACTTGATGTCCATCTCAAAACTCGGTTCCGTGAACGGGAAAAAGCTCGGGCGCAGACGCGTTTCGACCGTGCTGCCGAAAACCTCGCGCACAAACGAATCGAGCACGCTTTTCAGATCTTTCAGCGAAACGTTTTTATCGACCCAAAGTCCTTCGACCTGATGAAAATTCGCGGAGTGCGTGGCGTCCACCGTGTCGCGACGGAAACAGCGTCCGGGAGCGACGATCCGAATCGGCGGCTTGTGCGCAATCATCGTGCGAATCTGCACGGACGACGTGTGCGAACGCATGATGTAGGCTTCGTTGCCTTTTTTCGGCGCGTCTTTCGCGACCGTTCCCGCGGGAAGAAAAAGCGTGTCCTGCATGTCGCGGGCGGGATGCGTTTCCGGCGTATTCAGCGCATCAAAGCAATACCATTCGCTCTCAAGCTCCGGACCTTCCGCAATCGTGAAGCCCAACTTGTGGAAAACTCTGCAAATTTCCTCGCGAACCTGCGTGAGCGGATGCGACATTCCGGAAAAATCATCCGGGGACGGAAGCGTGGGATCGACAGGCTCTCCGAGCTTGCCCGCGAGCTCGCTTTCTTCGATGCGCGCGAGCGCGGACGCCAGCGCGGCATCAATGCGCTGTTTCGCGGCATTGATGAGCTTGCCCGCCGCCGGTTTCTCCTCTTTGGGCAATTTGCCGATGGACTTCATCACCTGCGTGAGAGCGCCGTTCGGACCGGAGATGCGCGCCTTGAACGCGTCAAACTCCGGGCGCGTCGTGATGCCGGGAACGGTCGTTTCCGTTTCTGAAATGATTGTTTCGAGCTGTGCCTGCATTTTGTTCTTAAAAAATTTCGGCGATTTTATGCGGGAACGCAAAAAAAGTGAATAGCGAAAATCCGCGCCGAACGCGCGCCGCGAAAAAAAAGACCCGCCCTTGCGGACGGGTCTTTGACTGCGAAACAAATAACTTATTTCGTCTTAGCGGCAATAGCCTTGAGCGCGGAGCCCGCCTTGAACTTGACGTTCTTGGAGGCCTTGATGCTGATCTTTTCGCCGGTCTTCGGGTTGATGCCCTTGCGAGCGGCGCGCTTCGCGACGGAGAAGGTTCCGAATCCGATCAACTGAACGGAAGCGTCCTTCTTGATGCCCGCCTTGATGCCGTCGAGAACGGCCTCAACCGCGCGTTCGGCCTGCGCTTTGGAGGCGTCAGCGCCGAGGTTGGCTTTTACTGCTTCGATGAGTTCACCTTTATTCATTGTAGCGATTTTAGTGTATTTGTTGTTGTGTCATTAAGTCGTTAACCGTGTGTTAACGCAGACGAATACAGACTCGGCGCGCGATTTCGTCAATCTCTTTTCTGAAAAAAAGTATTCAAAAAAACCATCCCGCAAACGCTAAAAAAAGCTTGTCGTCCCGTTAAAATAGTGATTGCGGGGAGTTTCGAGAGATGCCGAAAAACAAAATTCCCCGCATATGAAAATCATATACGGGGACGAATTTGCCGCGGCGGGAACGAACATCAATCCGCCTGCGGACGCAGTTTTGAAGCCGACGGGAGCGCGTTGCTCGTTCGCAGAAGGAACGCCGCTTCCTTGTTTTTTACCCAAACGCCCTGCTCCTTAAACAATTTCGCGGGAACGCGCTCGCAAGCCTCGCCGATCGTCGTCGCGGGAACGCGGCGCCCTTTTTTCGAACGATTGTATTCGTAAGTCGCGGCGACGATCCGCTCCTCCACGGTGTATTCGCTCTGGTCTTCCGGGATCTGCACGACCCATCCGACGAGTTCTTTTCCTTCGAGCACGCCGGCGGGATCGCTTGCGACGAATACGTATTTCTTTTTCGTCGCCGGTTCCCGCTCTTCCGCTTCCATCTTCTCGAGTTTAATTTCCTCCTGAAGATCGGAAATAATCTGCGCCGTCAGGCGCGCATCGACGGAATTGCGTTCGAGCACCACTTGCAAAAGATCTAAATCAACTTTGGCCATAACGGCGGAAAAGCAAATTTTCTTTCCGGGAAAATGGCAAGCGGGAACGCTCCCGGCGACTCGTCGCCCGCGAACGGCGAGCGCGAAATTTTCGGCGCGTTCCCGAAAAAAAATCATTTGCGGGAACGCGGGCGAGTTTTAGTATTTTGCGCACATTTTTACCATGAGCCTCACGAAATTTCACTTCGCACTTGCGCTCGGACTTTCCGCTTTCCCGCAACTCGGCGCGTTTGCGGCGGAAACGGACAAAACAGACGCGACGCCGAACGTTCCCGCCGCCGAGCGGCAAATCGCCCCGCGTCAACGCGCCGCTTTTTCCGTCCTCGACGACAACGATTTTTTCGGCAAATGGTCCGATAAATATTACACGAACCACACGCGGCTCGCGCTCACGCTCGGAGCGACGGCGGCGGACGACGGGAAAAACGATGCGTTCTTTTTCTCGTTCGGGCAGGAAATTTACACGCCGAAAGACCGTGCCGCCGTCGTTCCCGATCCGCGCGACCATCCTTACGCCGGATATCTTTACGCATCGGCGGGAAAAGCTCGCTTCAGCGACGATTTCGCGATCGCCACGGAAATTCAGCTCGGCGCAACGGGCGACAACTCTTTTGCGGCGCAGACGCAGCGAGAATATCACCGGCTGATTCACGAAATTCGTCCGGCGGGTTGGGATACGCAGATTCACGGGCGCGTCGTTGCGCAGGCGATCGGCGATGTCCGAACGCGCTTCATGCTCGACGGCGCTTGCGGGAACGAAGCGTTCGGCGCGGATCTGATCGTGCGCGGATTCGGCGATTTGGGAAATCTTCGCGGCATCGTTTCCGCGGGAACACAATTTCGCGCGGGGCTGAATCTGCCCAAGGATTTCGGAATGTCGGCGGATATGCGCCGCAGCGCCTCCGTCGTTTTTGACCCGCGCGTTTCCGCGTCCGTTTACGCCTACGCGGACATTTCGGCGGACGTCGTTCTTTGGGACAAAACGTTGACCGGCGATTCCGGCGGGCACGCGGACATTTGCGCTTACCCGCTCGTCGGCGAATTGTCGCTCGGCATCTGCGCGATTTACGACTGCGTTTCGATCACGTTTTTCCAATCGTTTCGCTCGAAAGAATTCACTTCGCAGGATCACGAATTTTTCATCTACGGCGGATTCCGCGCGTCCGTGTTTTTCTGAGCGTTCCCGCCGCTTGTTTTCAGAAAAAAATGGACGCCGCAGACATTCATGAAGTCCTGCGTTCCCGCGCCGCGAAAAACGGCGGGAAAATGAGCTTTCGCGACTTTTCGGAAATCGCGCTTTTTCACCCGCGTTTCGGATATTATCGCCGGGAGAAAAATCGCGTCGGACGCGCGCCGGGAACGGATTTTTACACGGCGTCCGATCTCGGCGAAGTTTTCGGCAGACTCGTGCGCGACGCCGCGGGAACGTTGCTCGGCGCGGTCGGCGAAACGTTGCGGGATTACGCGCTCGTCGAAATCGGCGCTGAACCCGGGCAAACGCATTTTTCGGCGCAACGCGATTTTTTTCGGGAAATCCGCACCGTGCGCATCGGCGAAAAAATCGAAATCCCGGAAAAATCCGTCGTTTTCGCAAACGAACTTTTCGACGCGCAACCGTTTCATCGACTCGTTTCTTTCGCGGGAACGTGGAGAGAAATCGGAGTTGAAGAAAATCCGCTCGCGCCGGGCGAATGGCGGGAAACGCTCCTCGACGATCTTTCGTCGCCTGCGCTGCGCGCCTTTGCCGACGGCGTTCCCGCGCCCGCCGACAACGGTTGGCACCTCGACATTTCGCTCGACGCGGAAACGCTCCTGCGGAAAATTCTCGCGGGAACGTGGCGCGGAATCGCAATTTTTCCCGACTACGGAAAAACGCTCGCAGACTGCTTGGACGCGTTCCCGGAAGGCACCGCGCGCGCCTATTTTCGCCACACGCAAAGCAACGCGCTCACCCGCGCGCCGGGCGAACAGGATCTGACTTGTCACGTGCTTTGGGATCGACTGAAACCGATTTTCGCCGAATGCGGATTCGACGCGGGAACGACGTTGCGGCAGGAAGCGTTTTTTATGAAATTCGCGCGCCGCGAAATCGAGCGCATCATCTCCGACGGGAACGCACCGAACGCCGCGCGGGAACGCGCAACGCTCACCGAAATTCTCCATCCCGCAAAAATGGGGCACGCGTTTCAGGTGCTTTTCGCCGGAAGATTTTTCTCGGATTTCTAATTCATTTTTTGACGATTCCCGCCCACCACGGCTCGACGGGATTGTGTGCTCCGCAAATCGAAATTTCCGCGCGTTCCCGCATCTTTTCAAGCCATGCGGAAACTTTTTCGGATTCCTCAAAACCGCCCTCGTGCTTCGTGTAAACGGTCATCGAAATAAATCCGCCGGGCGCAAGCAGCGACCACGCCGCTTCAAGCGCGGGAACGGTCGTTTCCGCACGAGTTTTCACGCGATGATCGCTCCGCGGCAGATAGCCGAGATTGAAAAAAACCGCGCGAACGTTCCCGCGCCACGCAACGCCGAGCCGCTCGCACATCGCTTCGTGCCCGCAGCAAAAAAATTCCGCGCGTTCCGCCAGCCCCGAACGCGCAAGCCGCGCCCGCGTCGCCGCAATCGCCTCGCTTTGCACATCAAAAACGGCAACGCGCCCGTTCCCGCCGACAAGCCGCGCGAGAAATTCCGCATCGTGCCCGTTCCCGGCGGTCGCATCGACCGCGAGTCCGCCGTCGAAATCGCCGAAGCGTTCCCGCGCAAAATCATGCGCCCAAGTTGCAAGATTGATTTTCATCGAACGCAGACAAAAGAAAGCGTTCCCGACGCTAAATTTCAATTGAAAACCGAAGCGGGAACGGACACTATTACGGCTTCCCCAAGACGTTGTTCAAAAATCTTTTTACTCAAAAAATCTCATGCCAAAAGTTCTTCTGAAAGATATTGATCCGCGCGAACAAAAACAAATCGCCGCCGCCGAAAACGCAATCGCACGAGGCAACCCGCAATTCGCCGCCGAAACCTGCCAAGCCGTTCTCGGCCGCCACCCCGAATGCACCGAAGTGCGCCGAACACTGCGCCGCGCACAAAAAGCAATTTGCGGGAACAAACCCGTCGGCGGAGGTCTCGGAAAACTGATCAGCTCCGTTTCGCTCGTCGGAAAATCCTCCATCGCAAAAACCGACCCGAAAGCAGCGATGGAACACGCCGAAAAAATGTTGGCGAAAAATCCTTTCGACATTCCCGCGAACAAACTCCTCGCCGCCGCCGCTGAAACGCTTGGAATGTGGGACGTCGTCGCCCTCGCCTACGAGGAAATCGTCGCCGTCGAACCCAAAACCGAAAACTACAAACTGCTCGTCAACGCCTACATGAACGACAACGACGGCGAACGCGCAGAAAAAGCCGTGAACGGCGCTTTGAAAAAATTCCCCGGCGACGGCGATTTGCAGGAACTCGCACGTCAGGTTTCCGTCAGAATGACGATGAAAAAAAGCTGGGACGACGACGGCGACTACCGCAGCAAAATTGCCGACAAGGAAAAAGCGCTCGAACTCGAAAAGAAATCCCGCGTTGTCTCCGATGCCGAATCCGCCGCCGCCGAAATTCCGAAACTGCTCGAAGCCGCGCAGGCGGATCCCGAAAACACGCAGATTTTCCGCGACCTTTCCCGCAATTACAAAATCGCCGGCGACCTCAACTCCGCAATTTGGGCAATTCAACAGGCGCGCCAAACGACCAACGGGAAAACCGATGCGACGCTCGAAAAACTCGAACACTCGCTCACGACCGAAAATTACGAAAACTGCATCCGCGCCGCAGAAAAAGTCGTCGCCGAAAATCCCGGGAACAAGGAATACGCCGACTACCTCGAACAGCTCCGCGCCGCAGAAAAAACTTACAAATTGCAGGCGATTCAGACGCTCGTCGAAAAGTATCCCAACGATTACAACTACCGCTACGATCTCGGACTTCTGCTTCTCGAAAACGGCGATGTCGACGGCGCGATTCGCGAGCTCCAACTCGCCCAGCGCTCGCCGAAAAACCGCCATTTGGCGATGCTCAACCTCGGTCGCGCCTTCATCGCAAGCGGAAAATACGACCTCGCGGCGGATCAGCTCGCCATCGCCAAGGGCGAAATCGGATTGATGAACGACTTGAAAAAAGACGTCATTTACGAGCTCGCCAGCGCACTGGAACACGCAGGAAAACGCGATCAGGCAATCGCCGAATACAAGGCGCTTTACATGGCGGATTCGACCTACAAGGACGTTTCCGAAAAAATTAACGCCATCTACAAATAAACCGCTTTTTTCCGCACACAATGAATCTGCACCCGCAGATCGAACTTCTGCTTTCCCGGATTCCCGCGCTCGAACCTTGCGGGAACGACATTCAACGCGCCGTGGAAGCGCTCGCCGACACGTTCCGCCGCGGCGGAAAACTTCTCCTCTGCGGGAACGGCGGAAGCGCCGCCGATGCCGACCATATTTCCGGCGAACTGCTCAAAGGTTTCTGTTCCAAGCGCCCGCTGAACGCACAGGCGCGGGAACGCCTCGGCGACGAACTCGCCGGGAAATTGCAGGACGCTCTTCCCGCAATCCCGTTGCACAGCCTCGGCGCCATCAACACCGCATGGCTGAACGACTGCGATCCGTATTACGGCTACGCGCAACTCGTTTGGGGACTCGGACGCGAAGGCGATGCGCTTCTCGGAATTTCCACTTCCGGAAATTCAAAAAACGTGGGCTTCGCAATGGAAACCGCTCGCGCAAAAGGACTCGCGACAATCGGGCTTTCCGGCACAAGCGGCGGGAAACTGAAATCCCTCGCCGATGTCTGCATCTGCGTTCCCGAAACCGCCACGTTCAAAATTCAGGAACTCCACCTGCCCGTCTATCACGCGATTTGCCTCGCACTCGAAGACATTTTCTTCGGGTAAAAATTTTCGCGTTCCCGCGAAAAAAACCGTTCCCGAGAACACACGCGGGAACGGTTTTTTCTTGTCCGCAAATTTACGCAAATTCACGCGAATTTTTCAGAACGAATATTGATAGCCGACAAAGAATCGCACCCACGACTGGCGGTTAATGTCGAGCGGGCGTGCCGTCGATGCGCGATAGCCGATGCCGAGCGTCAACGCGTTGTTTTTGTCGAAAGAAATCGTGGAACCGGCATCAATGCCGTAAAGCAGACCAAGATCCCATTCGTCGTCTTCATTGCTTCCGCGAGTGCTATAGACACCGTTCACGTATTGTCCGTTTATATTTGTATACTCGCGAACATTGGTATCATTCCATCTTAACTCTCTGTTAACATGTAGAAAATTCATGCCGAGACGAGGTCCGACGAAGAGCAACACCGAGTCATTGGAACTCAATGTGTCCGATAAATTCACACCGAATTCCGCGTCAACAGTAATAACGGAAACTTCTCCGTGAAAATTGCCGGAGGCAACATACTCACGATTATAGCTACTCCCCCTAAGCTCTCCGGCGTAATCACCATCACAGCTTCCGCCGCCGACACTCAACGCTGCGACAAAATCGACGG
>CAVFCB010000010.1:0-26873 GCA_963620895.1 Bacteroidaceae bacterium
ACGTGGACGTCTCCGCCCCCAGTTTTGCCGTAGGCAAAAACCGCACTTCACCAGTCCACCAGTTCGCCAGTCCTCCGTTTTCGCCGTTCCCGCGAAGGGGCTTACTTTCGCGGGGATTTTTTTGCGCGGGCGGCGGAAGATTTTTTCTTTGTCGCGGGAGAGGAGGGCGGACGGATTCCGAATTTTTGTGCGTTTTCGAGGAGCGTGCGGATTATTTTTGCCGTGCTTTGACCGGTCTTTCCGGAGAGGCGAAAAATTCGCGTGTAAAGTTCCTCCGGGAGGCGGAAAGAAATTTGCGTGCGCTTTTCTGCGATGCGTTTCAGCTCGGCGATTTTTTCGGCGCGTTCCGTTGCCGCGCGCAGGAGCTCGCTCATTGAGGTGAAGCCGGTTTTGCGGCGGTAGTTTTTAGCGGATTCGAAGAGGGAAACCGGAAGGCTGACGCAGATTTGTCGATTCTTCGAAATTTTTTTCGTCGCGGATTTCTTTTTTGTGTTTTTCGTCATTTGTTTCGGGATTTTGTCGCGAAGCGAAAGCGAGAGCAAAACATTTTCGTTCCCGCGTAATTTTTTTTAATTACTTTTCGGGAAAAGAAAACGCCCCGCGGGAACGAGTCCCGTGGGGCGTCTTTTTACGCTTACGCGAGGAAATTATTTCTTCGCGCAGGCTTTTTTCTTGCAGCCGCAAGATTTTTTCGCGGGAGCGACTTTGGCGGCGACCGCCTTTTTCGCCGGAGCCGCTTTCTTGGCGGCCGGTTTTTTAGCCGCCGGCTTTTTCGCCGGAGCTTTTTTAGCCGGAGCCGGTTTCTTAGCGACCGGCTTTTTTGCCGGAGCTTTTTTCGCCGGAGCCGCTTTTTTGGCGGCCGGTTTTTTCACCGCCGGTTTCTTGGCGGGAGCGGCTTTTTTAGCCGGAGCTTTTTTTGCCGGGGCCGCCTTTTTGGCGACCGGTTTCTTGGTGGTCTTTGCAGTAGCCATAGTTGTTTTTATGGATTGTGTTGACAAAAGTTCTTCTTCGATTGCCGCTTGCGCCGCGGCGAGGCGAGCTGTCGGCACCCGATACGGCGAGCAGCTGACGTAGTTGAGTCCGATGCGGTGGCAGAATTTGACCGATTCGGGATCGCCGCCGTGTTCGCCGCAGATGCCCAGCTTGAGATCGGGGCGGGAACGGCGTCCGAGCTCGGCGCCGAGCTTCATCATTGCGCCGACGCCTTCCTGATCGATCGACGCGAACGGATTGCGCTTCATAATTTCGAGGCGCGTGTAGTCGCCGAGGAAAGAGCCGGAATCGTCGCGGCTCATGCCGAGCGTTGTCTGCGTCAGGTCGTTTGTGCCGAACGAGAAAAATTCCGCTTCTTCCGCGATTTTGTTTGCGATGGCGCAAGCGCGCGGAATTTCGATCATCGTCCCGACCTTGTAGGAAATTTTCACCTTGTTTTCCGCCATTACTTCTGCGGCGACGCGGCGGACGATTGCCGCCTGATTTCGGAATTCTTCCGCGAAACCGACGAGCGGGATCATCACTTCGGGCGCGACGCGGATTTTTTCCTTTGCGCAGATTGCGGCGGCTTCGAAAATCGCGCGCGCCTGCATTTCCGTGATTTCCGGGTAGGAAATTCCGAGACGGCAACCGCGATGTCCGAGCATCGGGTTAAATTCGTGCAGTTCCGCGACTCGCCGCTGAATGTGTCCGACGGGAACGCCGAGTTTCTTCGCAAGGTCGAGTTGCTGTTCCTTGGTTTGCGGAAGAAATTCGTGCAACGGCGGATCGAGCAGGCGAATCGTTGCGGGAAGACCTTTGAGTTCGCGGAAAATTCCTTCGAAATCTCCGCGCTGATACGGAAGCAGTTTGCTCACGGCGGCGCGGCGACCATCGAGATTCGTCGCGAGAATCATTTCGCGGACGGAATCGATGCGGTCGCCTTCGAAGAACATGTGCTCCGTGCGCGTAAGCCCGATGCCCTGCGCGCCGAACGCAACGGCGACCGCCGTTTGCGCGGGAGCGTCCGCATTCGTGCGAACGCCGAGTCGCGTTGCCTTTTTGCACCACGCCATAAGTTGCGCGAAATTCTTGTAGGCATCGGTTTTTTTCGCTTCTTCGTTCCCGCGAACAATCCCTGCAACGACATCGCTGGGGGCCGTCGCAATTTGTCCGAGATAAACTTCGCCCGATGTCCCGTCGATGCTGAGCCATTCGCCTTCTTTGACGAGGACGTCGCCGACGGAAAGGGAGCGGTGAGTGTAGTCGATATCGATTGAAGAAGCGCCGCTGACGCAGACTTTTCCCATTTGCCGCGCCACGAGCGCCGCGTGGGAGGAAACGCCGCCGCGTGCGGTGAGAATGCCTTCTGCGGCGATCATGCCGCGCAGGTCTTCGGGCGAAGTTTCAAGGCGGACGAGCAACACTTTCTCGCCGTGCGCCGCGGCGTTTTCCGCGCGTTCGGCGTTGAAATAAACTTTTCCGGACGCGGCGCCCGGACCGGCGGGAAGCCCGCGAGCAACGGAAACCGCGCTTTTGAGCGCCGTGCGATCGAACACCGGCGCGAGCACCTGATCGAGCTGTTCTGCGGGAACGCGGCGCACGGCGGTTTTCCAATCAATCAGCTTTTCGCGCACCATTTCGCAGGCGATGCGAATCGCGGCGACGCCGGTTCGCTTGCCGTTGCGCGTTTGGAGCATGAAAACTTTCGCGTCTTCGATCGTGAATTCGAAGTCCTGCATGTCGCGAAAATGATTTTCCAACGTTTTGCAGATGGAGAGCAACTGCGCGTGCGCGGACGGCATCACTTTCGCGAGGTGGGCGACGGGATCGGGCGTGCGAACGCCGGCGACAACGTCTTCGCCCTGCGCGTTCATCAGAAATTCTCCGTAAAAAACTTTTTCTCCGCTCGCGGGATCGCGCGTGAACGCAACGCCGGAGCCGGAGTGGTCGCCCGTGTTCCCGAACACCATCGACTGCACGTTCACCGCCGTGCCCCAGCTCGACGGAATGTGATATTTTTGGCGATAGATGATGGCGCGCTCATTCATCCAAGAACCGAAGACCGCGCCGATTGCGCCTTCAAGCTGTTTCCACGGATTCGTCGGGAAGTCGCATCCCGTGCGGCGTTTGATCAATTTTTTGAAACGGAAAACGAGTTCCCGCAATTCGACGACTCCGAGCTCCGTGTCGCTCGCTTCGGGCTTTTCGAGCATTTCGGTTTTCACGTCGTGAATGACGGATTCGAAAGGTTCGTGGTCTTCGTTCGGGAGTTTCTGCACGCCGAGAACGACGTCGCCGTACATCTGGACGAAGCGGCGATAGCAGTCCCACGCGAAGCGTTCGTTGTTCGTGGCGCGTGCGAGGGCTTCGACGGTTTCGTCGTTCAGACCGAGATTCAAAATCGTATCCATCATGCCCGGCATGGACTCGCGAGCGCCCGAACGGACGGCGACGAGCAGCGGAGCGGCGGAGGCATCGCCGAATTTTTTTCCGAGCTGTTTTTCGATGTTGGCGACGGCGGCGCGAACGTCCGCCATGAGCGTTTTCGGATAAGTTTTTTTGTTTTCGTAATAATACGTGCAAACTTCCGTGCTGATGGTGAAGCCGGGCGGAACCGGGAGTCCGATGCGCGCCATTTCCGCGAGGTTGGCGCCTTTTCCGCCGAGAAGATCACGCATTTGAGCGTTCCCGTCAGTTTTTTTTCCGAACTCGTAAACGAATTTGTTCCCCGACTTTCCAGAGATTTTTTTCGACATGAGAATGATGCAAGTAAGCAATAAGCGTTTTGGAATTTTGAGCTCGATGACGCATCGGCATCTCCGGGCTACGGCGAAAATTAAAACGCAAAAATTCGAGATGGCAAGAGTCTTTCTCGTTTGTCGTCGATTTTTTTTCTGATGAGTCGTTGCAAAATTTTCGAAAGAGATTTTTGTGAATGCGCCGTTCCCGCGATCGATGTTCGCGCGTTTGCCGATGCGGGAAAAAGGTTCGTCGCGCGAATTTTCGCGATCGTAAATTTCGCGCAAAAAAATTCGTTCTCGCATTTCCGATGTTTTGCAAAATAATTTCCGACATCATGAAAATTGCAATTGTCGGAGCGGGCGCAGTCGGCGCTTATCACGGAATAAAACTCGCGGAAGCCGGGCACGATGTGCGCTTCCTTTTGCGCGGAGATTACGAGGTCGTGCGGGAACGCGGCTTCGAATTGCACGACCGCGGGAACGTCCGCATCGTGCGCGTGAATGCGTATCGTTCGCCGGAGGAAATCGGCGTGTGCGATCTTGTGCTGATCGCGTTGAAGACAACGGCAAACGCGCAGTTCCCGAAGTTGTTGCCGCCGCTCGTCGGCGCGGGAACGACGTTGCTCACGTTGCAGAACGGACTCGGGAACGTCGAGGCGCTCGGCAATCTTTTCGGCGCGGAAAATGTCGTCGGCGGTCTTTGCTACGTCACGATCAATCGCACTGCGCCCGGCGTCATTGCGAACTTGGGAGCGACTCGGCTTTGGCTGGGCGAGGGCGACGGCGGTGCTCCGCGGGAACGCACGCTCGCGCTCGTCAAAATGTTTTGCGAAGCCGGAATGCCTGCCGAAGCGAAGACGTCGCTCGAAGAAACGCTTTGGAAAAAACTTTGCTGGAACATTCCGTTCAACGGGCTTGCAATCGCGGGCGGGAACATCGCGTGCGACGCGTTGCTGGCTTCTCCCGGACTCGTCGAGCTTTCTTGGAAACTCATGCGCGAAGTGCAGGCTGCGGCGCGCGCGCTCGGTCTCGAAATTTCCGATGAGCATTTGGAAAAACAGGTTGAAGTGACGAAGCGTTGCGGCGCTTATCTGCCATCGAGTCTGCTTGATTTTCGCGCCGGGCGGGAAGTCGAAGTCGAATCCATCTGGGGCGAACCGTTGCGTCGCGGGAACGCGGCGGGCGTGCCCATGCCGCATCTCGAAACGCTCTACCTGCTGCTCACTGCGCTTTGCTCTCGCCGTGCCGCGAACCGCGTCTGAGCGAGCGCGCCGCGTTCCCGCGAAACATTTTCTTTTTTTGTATCATGCCTTCTTCAGTTTCAAAAAACGGTTTTTGGAAATCGCCTCACGGACGCGCGTTGCCGTGTGATTTCACCGAGCGGACGCTTCTCATGGGAATCGTCAACGCAACGCCGGATTCTTTTTCCGACGGCGGCGAATTCGCTTCTCCCGACGCCGCGCGGGAACACGCCGTTGCGCTTGTCGCGGCGGGCGCGGACATCATCGATCTCGGCGCGGAATCCACGCGACCGGGTTCGCCGCGCATCGATTCTGCTGAGGAAAAGCGCCGCCTTCTGCCGGCGCTCGCCGCAATTCGCGATGCGCTTCCGCACGTTCCCGTGTCCGTGGACACGTATCGTCCGGACGTCGCCGAAGCCGCGATTCTTGCGGGCGCGGACATCATCAACGATGTTCACGCGATCGGTCCCGCCGACGGTTCCGGCGCCGGAATCGCGCCCGGAGTCGTTGCCGATTCCGGCGTTCCCGCGGAAACTTCCGGCGAATACGCGATGGGGAAAACGGCGGCGCGTCTCGGTTGTCCGCTCATCGCGATGCACAATCGCGCAACGCCGAACTACGCGAATTTTCGCACGGAATTTTTCGAAGATTTGCGCATCGGAATCGAACGCATTTTATCGTGCGGGCTTCCCGCGAATCAGCTTTGGCTCGATCCCGGATTCGGTTTCGGAAAAACGCCGGAACAGAATCTTCTCATCGTCGCCGAGTTGGAAAAAATCGCCGCGCTCGGTTTTCCCGTTTTGCTCGGAACGAGCAGAAAAAGCACGCTCGGAATCGTGCTCGGAGGAAAGCCGCCGAAGGAAAGAACGGGCGGCGATTCCGCTTGTTCCGCGCTCGGAGCGTTTCACGGCGCCGCGTGTCTGCGCTTGCACGACGTTGCTGCGCATCGCGATGTCGTTCGCGTCGCCGATGCGATTTTTCACGCATCGCGGGAACGCTGAATCCGAAATATTTCCGTTTTTCGAAACTTTTTTTTGGAAGAAAAATGACCAAGCGTCGAGAAGCTCCGCACTTCGTTCCCGCGCCTGAAATCGGGCGCGGAATCGAGGATTTTCTCGCGTTTCTCGAGCTTGAGCGCGGGCTTTCGAAAAACACCGTGGTGAGCTACGAAAAAGATTTGCTGCAGTTCGGAGATTTTCTGCGGCGTTCGCGCGGCGCGGGAACGTGGCGCGGCGTGCGCCCGGAAAATTTGTCCGCGTGGATGGAGGAACTGAACGATTCCGGCGCTTCCGCGAAAACCGTCGCGCGCAAGCTTTCCGCCGTGCGTTCGTTAGCGAAACGACTCGTCGCCGTCGGCGTGCGCGAAGATGATTTTTCCGAAATCGTTTCCGGACCGCGGATTCGGCGCGCGTTGCCGGAAACGTTGTCCGTCGAGGAAGTTTCGCGCATTCTCGAAACGCCCGTTCCCGCGACGCCGCAAGGCTTGCGCGATCGCGCGATGCTCGAACTCATGTACGGAAGCGGACTTCGCGCCAGCGAATTGTGCACGCTCGAAATTCAGGCAATCAATTTCGAAGAGGGCGTTGTGCGCGTGCGCGGAAAAGGCTCGAAAGATCGAATCGTTCCCGTGGGACGCCGAGCGCTCGCCGCGATTCGCGATTATTTGTCCGAGGACGGACGCCCGCGCCTCGCAAAACCGAAGACGGGCAGCGCACTTTTCATCAGCTCGTGGGGAAAAGCGATTTCGCGAAAAACGCTTTGGGTTTTCCTGCAGGAAATGGTGCGCCGCGCCGGAATCGACAAAAAAATTCATCCGCACCAACTTCGCCACGCGTTCGCGACTCACTTGCTCGCGAACGGCGCGGACTTGCGCGTGATTCAGGAAATGCTCGGGCACGCCGACATCGGCACAACGCAGATTTATACCGCCGTCGAGCGTTCCCGCCTCATCGACGAACATCATCGCACGCATCCGCGAAAAGCCTGACGAAAAATCCGCAATGCCGCGCGGGAACGCAAAATTTTCGTTCCCGCGCGAGATCTGCGATTGCGTGCGGCACACAGCGCGATTTTTGCAGAGAAAAAATCGTTTTCCAAGGCGGCGGCGAAATGATTGAATCGCCGCAACGTATGTGGATTTTTTTCATCGCTTTGCCGGGAGCGATTCTCGGGTTGAATCTGTTGCTCGTGTTTGCGGTTCGGCGTCTTTTTGCGGCGCACCGCGTGTTGCGTGCGGCGGCGACGGGCATCGCGCTTCTCGCGCTCGTGCTTTTCGCGCTCGCATTCTTCGGTTTTTTGTTGCGGCGACATGACGCGGGCGTGTTCGGATTCGCGTGGGAATTTCTCGCGTTTGCCGTCGTTCCCGTGATTTATCTTGCGCTCTGGGCGGCGGCGGGAATGCTTTCGGCGAAAATTTTTCCTCGGCTTGCGCGTTTCAAATATGCGTTTGCCGGCGTTGGCGTCGCGCTTGTCGCGGCGGTTTGCGCGCACGGTTTTTGGAAATTCGAACATCCGCGCGTGCGCAGTTTCGCGTGGGTTCCCGAGGAAAAACGCTTCGTCGAACAGGACGCGGGAACGCCGAAAGCGCCGGGAACGTTGCGCATCGTCGCAACGGCGGATTGGCATTTGGGCACGCGCATCGGACGCGCCCGCGCGGAAAAATTCGTCGCGCTCGTCAATGCGCAAAATCCTGATGCGGTCGTGATTGCGGGAGACTTGATCGACGGCGACATCGCGCCCGTGGAAGCGGAGCGAAGCGAAGAGGCGTTGCAAAAAATCAATGCGCCGCTCGGCGTTTTTGCAACGCTCGGAAACCACGAATATTTCGGCGATTTGGCGCGGGAAACCGCATTCATTCGCCGCGCGGGAATTCGCCTGTTGCGCGATGCGAGTGCGAGCGTTCCCGCAGAAGACGGCGCGGCGGCGCCGCGAATCGTGCTCGTCGGGCGAGATGATGCGACGAACCGTTCCCGCGCACCGATCGAATCGTTGCTTTCGAAATGCCCGGAAAACGTTCCCGCATTCGTGATCGATCATCAGCCGAAAGGCTCGCCGGAGGCGGTCGCCGCGCACGCGGATTTTGTTTTCAGCGGGCATACGCACGCGGGACAACTGTGGCCGATGACGTGGCTCGTCGGCTTTTTCAATCCGTATGTGTACGGCGCGTGGAATGCCGAGGGAACGCTCGGTTGCGTGACGTCCGGAATCGGGCTTTGGCATATTCCTTACCGCATCGGTTGCGACTCGGAAATCGTCGTCATCGACGTGCATTGAAAAAATATTTACACGAACATTCGTCATGGAAAACGAAATTCACGAAGATTTTTCAGAAAACGAAAACGCGTTCCCGCGCGGCGCTCGCCTGAGCGTCGTGGCGACGCCGATCGGCAATCTTTCCGACCTTTCGCCGCGTGCGCGGGAAACGCTTTCCGCCGCGGATTTCATTGCGTGCGAGGACACGCGAACGACGGGAAACATGTTGCGGAAGTTTGAAATTTCGCGACCGTTGCTCGCGTATCATGAGCACAACGAACAGGCTTCCGCCGCGGGAATCGCGGCGAAAATCGCGGCGGGAGCGTCCGTCGCGCTCGTGTGCGATGCGGGAACGCCGACGCTTTCCGATCCCGGATTTCGCGTTGTGCGCGAGTGCCGTCGGCGCGGGCTTTCCGTGGAGAGCGTTCCCGGTCCGTGTGCGCTGATCGCCGCGCTTTCGGTGAGCGGGTTGCCGACAAACGCCTTTGCGTATCACGGATTTCTTGCGCCGAAATCTGCGGCGCGGCGCCGTTTTTTGGAAGAAAATCGCGCGTCGAAAATCACGCTCGCGCTTTATGAATCCTGCCACCGCATTCGCGCTTTTGCGGAGGAAATTGCGGAAACGCTCGGCGGAAACCGCGTGGTCTGTTTCGCGCGGGAACTCACGAAATTGCACGAAACCGTGCTCGTCGGAACGATTTCCGAAGTGCTTCCGAAGTTGGTCGGAAAAAATCTCAAGGGCGAATTCGTCGTGCTGATTGCGCCGGAAGGCTACGAACTTTGAATTTTTTTCGCGGAGGAAAAATTATGGCGAGAGGAAAGTTGGCTTTGACTTGCGGCGATCCCGCCGGCGTCGGTCCTGAAATTATTGCGCGTTGGCTTGCGGAAAATCCGAACGCGGCGGGCGATGTCGTCGCCGTCGGTCCCGCGCGTTGGCTGTCGGCGCTTCCGTGCGCGGGCGTTCCCGTCGGCACCGCCGATTTTGAAATTGCGCCCGGCTTGCCGAGCGCGGAAGGGCAACGCATCGCGCTTGCGGCGATGGAGCGTGCGGCGGCGGGAACGCGCGCGGGCGAATTTCTCGGCGTGGTGACTGCGCCCGTGAACAAGGCGGGATTGAAGAGCATCGGCTACGAATTTCCCGGGCAGACGGAATTTTTCGCGGCGCGTTGGGGCGGCGTTCCCGTGATGGCGTTTGCGGGCGGCAGGCTTTCAGTCGTGCTTGCCACGTGGCACATTCCGTTGCGCGAAGTTCCCGCCGCGCTCACTGAGGCGGTGCTTTCCCGCGCGGTCGAGCAGGCGGCGTTTCTCGCCGAAAAACTCGGAAAAAGCGGCGGCGCCATCGGCGTTTGCGGACTGAATCCGCACGCGGGAGAGCAAGGAATTCTCGGACGCGAGGAAATCGAAATCGTCGAGCCGATTTTGGAAAAACTTCGCGCGCGTTTCCCCGGACTTTCGCGTTGCGTTCCCGCAGACACGATTTTTGCGCGGCAACTGCGCGGCGAGTTCGACGTCGTCGTCGCGCTCTACCACGATCAGGCGCTCGCGCCGTTGAAGACGCTTGAATTTGACGAAGCGGTGAACATTTCGCTCGGATTGCCGCACGTGCGCACTTCGCCCGATCACGGAACCGCTTACGACATCGCGGGCAAGGGAATCGCGCAGACAAAAAGTTTCGCGAACGCCGTCAGGCTCGCGAAACTGCTGTGCGGAACGTTCCCGCCGCGTTGAGACGCGCGTTTTTTGCGGCGTTATTTTTTGCGTGCGCGCGAGGCGTAGTTTCGCGTGCGCGAATTTTTTCGGTGCGGGCGAAGACCGCGTTGCCACACGTTTTCGTGCGGCGTTTCCGCGCGCTTTTTCCCGAAGGTCGATTTTTTTGCGGGGAAATCGTGCGTTCCCGCATCGTCCGCGTCGAAATCTCGGTTTGCCGTGCGTTCCCGTGTTTTCCTTGCTTCCGCGCGTTCCCGCGATTTTTTTGCCTCGCGTTCCCGCAATGCGGTGCGCACGGAAATTTTCTTGTGCGTTGAAGTTTTTCGCTCGGCGGCGTGTTCTCCGCGCAGGGCGGCGCGATTAGGTTTTTTGAGACGGCTGTGCCCGGCTGCGGCGTTCCCGCCTTTGGCGAAAATGGAATCGATTTCTTTTTGCGAAAGTTTACGGCAGTCGCCGGCAGGCATTTTTTTCAAAATCAATCCGCCGATTTGGAAACGCACGAGCGTTTTTACGAAAAATCCGAAGACTTCGAAAAGCCGGCGGATTTCGCGCTTGCGCCCTTGTTTCAGGTGGATTTCGAGCTTGCGCGGATCGGGGAAACGCACGACGTTTGCGAACTGCAAAAATTCGTCGTCGCCGTTTTCGTTTTTAAGTTTTACGCCTTTGAGCAGGCGCGGCGTGAGCGCGGGATCGAAGTCGCGATTGAGCGTTACTTCGTAGCGTTTCAAAATGTCGCTCGACGGGTGAATGATGCGGTTTGCGAGATCGCCGTCGTTGGTGATGAGCAGAAGTCCTTCGCTGTCTTTGTCGAGCCGCCCGACGCAAAAAAGCTTGTGCGATGCGTATTCCTGCGGAACGAGCGAAAACACCGTCTGCGCATCGTAAGGATCGAGATTCGTGCAAACGTATCCGCGCGGTTTGTTCATCATGAGCACGATGCGGGAACGCGCTTCGAGCGTGATTTTTCTGCCGTTCAGCCGCACGTCGTCCTCGCCGGGAACAACGCTTTGACCGAGCTCGGCGACGTGCCCGTTCACGGTGATTTCTCCGTCGGAAATCAATTTTTCCGCGGCGCGGCGGGAACAGATTTCCGCTTGCGACAAAAATTTCTGCAATCGAATGCGTTCTTTGGAGGCGTCCATAAAATTCTGAAGATTGCGCAGAGCTTAAAGGCTGGCGTTCGCGGCTTAAAGCTTAAAGCGAACGCGGCGATTCGCGCGCGGAATTTGTTGTTTCAAAAAAACGTTCCCGCGCGGGAACGAAGGCTCACCGCAAAAAACCGTTTACGGGAACGCTGCGCCGCCTTACGCTTGCGGCGATGAGAAATTCCATGCCCGAATTGCCGAAAGCCTTCCCGCCGCCCGCGCACGAAGGTCGTCCCGATTTGCTCTTCATCGCGGGCGAACATTCGGGCGACGAGCTTTCCGCCGGCGTCATCGAAAAAATGCTCGCGAAAAATCCCGCGCTCAAAATCGAAGCCTTCGGCGGGCACGACATGCAGGCGGCGGGAGCGCATCTGCTTTTTGACATGACGACGTTTTCCGCCGTCGGTTTCACGGAAGTCGTCTCCAATCTTTCTTTTTACAAAAAACTGTTTGCGGGCATTCTCGATTGGATTCGCCGCTATCGTCCGCGCGCGATTTGCTTCACGGATTTTCCCGGAATGAATTTGCGCATCGCGAAAGCGTTGACGCGGGAAGGGCTTTCCCGAAAAGGCGGCGGCGACATCGCGCTTTTCCACTATGTGTCCCCGCAGATTTGGGCGTGGAAATCTCACCGGCGTTTCGAAATGGAAAAAGTTCTCGATTCGCTCGGCGTTCTTTTCCCGTTTGAAATGAAGTGCTACGCGGACACGTCGCTCGACGTCCATTTCGTGGGCGATCCTTTTGCCGAGCCGAATCACGTGCTTCCCGTGAAATACGATGCGGACGCGCCCGTGCTGCTTCTTCCCGGAAGCCGACCGAAGCCCGTCGCCAGAATTTTCCCGATTCTCCTCGGCGCGTGGAAAATTTTTCGCGAAACGCATCCGGACAAACGCGCCGTCGTTCTTCATCCGGGCGAACCGGTTTTCGGGCTTCTGCGAAAAATGCTCGCGGAATTTCCGGAGGGCGCGCGCGGGATCGAGCTTGTTTCCGTGGACGCCGTCGCAAAGACGCAACAGCCTGCGAGCGCAGTGCTGATGAGCTCGGGAACGATGTCGCGCACGTGCTCGCTCGCCGGCGTTCCCGGCGCGATTCTCTACCGCGCGAATCCGCTCACGTGGGTGCTCGGACGTTGGTGGGTCGGCAATCGCATCAAATATCTCGGCATGGCGAACATCTTGCTCGACCGCGAAGTTTATCCGGAATTTTTGCAGAACGACGCCACGCCGGAAAAACTCGCCGCGCGCCTTTCCGCGTGTTTCGACGATCCGAAAATTTCCGAAACGATGCGGCGGGATCGCGAAGATTTGCTCGCGTTGCTTCGTCCGAGTGCGGGAACGCCCGATGCCGCCGAATGGCTTCTCGGGAAACTCCGCGAATATTCCTGAGCCCGCAAATTTTTTTCGAAAAAAAATGAGAATTACCGGAGGTTTGGCGCGGGGAGTTCCGCTGACGCTTCCGACGCGAGGAGAAATTCGCCCCGCGACGGATTATCTGCGCGAAGCGGTGTTTTCTTCGCTCGGCGCACGCGTGGTCGGTGCCGCGGTGCTCGATTGTTTCGCGGGAACGGGCGCGTATTCTTGGGAAGCGCTTTCGCGCGGAGCCGCGTCCGCCGTGCTCGCGGACAAAAATCCGGCGGCGATCGTCGCGCAGAAAAAAAATTTCGAAGCGCTCAAAAAATCTCTCGTCGCCGGCGGAGCCGCCGTTCCCGCCGCGCGGTTTCTTTCCGTCGATTTGCTCGGAACAAAACCGTTCCCGCCGGATCTTCCCGCCGCGGATCTCATTTTCTGCGATCCGCCGTGGGCGCTGTGGAATGACGAAGCGAGCGCGGCGTTCACGGAAAAACTCGCGGCGTTCGCCGGCGCGGACGCGCGTTTGATTCTCGAAACTCCCGCCGGCTTCGAACCGCGCGTTCCCGCCGGATGGAGCTTTCTCAAACGCATCGGAAAAAAAGGCAAAGATCAGCCGGCTGCCTCCGTTTTCGCGCGCGCGGAAAACTGAACATCGCGGGAACGCTCGAAATTATGGAACAGGAACGCAGCAGCAAGCCGTTCAAACTCGTTTCGGAATTTCCGCCGACGGGCGACCAACCGCAGGCGATAGATTTGCTCGAACGCAGCGTGCGCGCGGGAAATCGCTGGCAAACGTTGCTCGGCGTCACCGGTTCCGGAAAAACGTTCACGATGGCAAACGTCATCGCGCGCCTGCAACGCCCGACGCTCATCATTTCGCACAACAAAACGCTCGCCGCGCAACTTTACTCCGAGTTTAAGCATTTTTTCCCGGAAAACGCCGTCGAATATTTCATCAGCTACTACGATTACTATCAGCCCGAAGCCTACGTTCCCGCGACGGATACTTACATCGAAAAAGACTCCGCCGTGAACGACGATCTCGAACGCTTGCGCATTGCCGCCGCGAGCGCGTTGCTTTCCCGCCGCGATGTCATCGTAATCGCGTCCGTTTCGTGCATCTACGGTTCGAGCTCGCCGGAGGATTTCAACGAAATGATGATTCCGCTCGAAGTCGGTATGAAAACGCGCCGCGATGCGTTGCTCGAACGCTTCGTGCGTTCGCTTTATCGCCGCAACGATGTCGAGTTCGAGCGCGGAACTTTTCGCGTGCGCGGCGATACGATCGACGTTTTTCCCGCCGACCGCGAAACGGCAATTCGCATTTCGCTTTTCGACGACGAAATCGAATCCATTCGCCGACTCGATCCGCTGACCGGGCGCGCGGGAACGCGTTTGGAAAAATTCGATTTGTATCCGTCGAATCAATACGTCACGCCGCAGGATCGCATCGAATCGGCAATCGTAAAAATCCGCGCCGAGCTTGAAGAACAGGTCGCAAAATTCGAACGCGAGGGCAAATTGCTCGAAGCGCAACGCATTCGCATGCGCACGGAAAACGATCTCGAAATGCTGCACGAAACGGGATTTTGCTTCGGAATCGAAAATTATTCCATGCACCTCGGCGGGCGCACGCCGGAACAGCGTCCGTGGTGTCTCATCGACTTTTTCCCGAAAGATTTTCTCGTCTTCATCGACGAATCGCACGTCACGCTCCCGCAGATTTACGGAATGTCCAACGGCGACCGTTCCCGCAAGGCGCGGCTCGTCGAATTCGGTTTCCGCTTGCCGAGCGCGATGGAAAATCGTCCGTTGCGTCCGGAGGAATTTCAGTCGCTCGTGAAGCAGACCGTGTTCGTTTCCGCAACGCCCGCCGCGTTCGAGCTCGAACATTCCGCAGTCGTCGCCGAGCAGATTATTCGCCCGACGGGACTGCTCGATCCCGTGATGGAAGTGCGTCCGATCAAAGGGCAGGTCGAAGACGCGATTCACGAGGCGACGCTTGCCGTTGAGCGCGGGGAACGCGTGCTCGTCACCACGCTCACCAAGCGAATGAGCGAAGATCTTTGCGAATTTATGCGGGAACGCGGCATGCGCGCCGAATATCTGCATTCCGACATCGATGCGATCGAGCGCGTCGAAATTTTGCGGCGCTTGCGGCGAGGCGCGTTCGACGTGCTCATCGGCGTCAATCTTTTGCGCGAAGGGCTGGACATTCCCGAGGCGGCACTCGTCATCATTCTCGACGCGGACAAGGAAGGTTTTCTCCGCAGCGAAACTTCAATAATTCAGACTGCGGGACGCGCGGCGCGCCACGAAAACGGACGCGTGTTGCTTTACGCCGATGTGATGACGCATTCGCTCGCGCGTGCAATCGCAATTTCGCGGTTGCGGCGGGAACGCCAGACGGAATACAACGCCGAACACGGGATCACGCCGCGCGGCGTGCGTCGAGCCGTGCAGGAAAGCTTGCTCCCGGCGGAAGAAGACGGCGCGGGAACGGCGCTCATGGCGGCGGAAGGCGCTTCGGACGAAGATGTCGCCGCCGTTCTCGCCGAGCTCGAAGACGAAATGCTCGCCGCCGCCGATCGTCTCGAATTTGAAAAAGCCGCGCTCTTGCGTGACCAAATTGCGTTGCTGAAAAAAGGCGTTCCCGCGCAATCCGCCGAAAGCAAACCTTACGCAAAATCCGCCCGTAAGAGAAAGAAAGCTTCCTAATTCCTAATTATTTCAAAAAATGAATCATCCGTTTCTTTCCGAAGATTTTTACGTCGATTGGACTTCGCTCACGCCCGATCACATTGTTCCCGATGTCGAATTTGCGCTCGAACGCGCTCGCGGGAACGTCGAAAAAATCCGTGCGCAGCGTCCGGAGGAAATTTCTTTCGATGCGACGATTCTCGGTTTCGCCCGCGCCACGCGCGAGCTTTCACGCGTGTGGGGACGTGTTTGCCATCTCGAAAGCGTCGAAAACACGCCTGCGCTGCGCGAAGCCTACAACGCCGTGCTCCCGCGCGTGACCGCGTTTTTTTCGTCGCTCACGCTCGACGCTCGGCTTTGGGAAAAAATCCGCGCGGCGGCGGAAGCCGTTCCCGCGGGAACGCTCAACGCGACGCAGCGGCGTTTTCTCGAAGAGACGCTCGCCGATTTTCGCGAGAACGGCGCGGAGTTATCCGAAGCGAAAAAAGCGCGGCTCGCGGAAATTAACGCGCGGCTTGCGGCGCTGACGACAAAGTTCGGAGAAAACGTGCTCGACTCCACGAACGCGTGGGAAAAATTCGTCGCGGACGAAGCGTCGCTCGCCGGCGTTCCCGCGAGTGCACTCGCCGCCGCTGCCGCGTCCGCAAAAGCAAAAGGACGCGAGGGCGAATTTCGTTTCACGTTGCACGCGCCGTCGTTCGTTCCCGTGATGCAATATGCGGAAAACGATGCGTTGCGCCGCGAGTTTTGGGAAGCTTCGAACGCCGTTGCAAACGACGGCGGCGCATTCGACAACACGGAAAACATTCGCGAAATTCTTGCCTTGCGCGATGAAAAGGCGAAGCTGCTCGGCTTCGCGAATTTTGCGGATTACGCGACTTCGCGCCGCATGGCGAAAAGCGGAGAAAACGCACGACGATTCGTCGAAGACATGCGCGCGCGCGTCGGAAAATTTTTCGAAAAAGAAAACGCCGAGCTTGTTGCTTTCGCGCGTTCCCGCGGCGATGCGACCGCGGCGACAACGGGAAAGCTCGCGCCGTGGTCGGTCGGCTTTTTCGCGGAAAAACTGCGGCGGGAACGCTACGATTTCGACGAGGAAGCGTTGCGTCCGTATTTCGAGGTGAACGCCGTCATTGCAGGCGCGTTTGCGGTTGCGGAGCGGCTTTACGGCATCCGCATCGTCGAAAAAACCGGCGTTCCCGTGTGGCATTCCGAGGTGAAAACCTACGAAGTTTTCGACGGCGAAAAACGGCTCGGCGCGTTTTACGCCGATTGGCATCCGCGCGAAACGAAGCGCGCCGGCGCGTGGATGAATTTTCTCGAAACGCGCGGCGACGGCGTTCCCGCGCATCTCGGGCTCATCTGCGGCAATCTCTCTCCGGCAGTGGACGGCAAGCCCGCGCTGTTGAATTTTGACGAGGTCGTGACGATTTTCCACGAGTTCGGGCACCTGTTGCACCACGTGCTCAGCGAGGTCGAAATTCCCGAGCTCGCGGGAACGAACGTCGCGTGGGATTTTGTCGAGTTGCCGTCGCAGATCATGGAAAATTGGTGTCGCCGTCCGGAATCGCTCGGACTTTTTGCGCGGCATTTTGAAACGGGCGCGCCGCTCCCGCGCGAGCTTCTCGAAAAGCTTTTGCGCGCGCAACGATTCCGCGCCGCAAATTGCGCCGTGCGCCAACTTTCTTTCGGAAAAACCGATCTCGATTTTCACTGCGAAACGGAAAAATTCAAGGACTGCGATTTCGAAAAATATCTGAACGAAACGCTCGCCGAATACCTTGTGCCGACGGCGTTCCCGCAGGTTTCGAATCTGCGGAAATTCCTGCATCTGTTTTCCGAACCGACCGGCTACGCGGCGGGCTACTACTCCTACAAGTGGGCGGAAATGCTCGAAGCGGACTGCTTCACGCGGTTCTTGCGCGAAGGCGTTCTCAATCCGAAAACCGGACGCGAATTTCGCGAAAAAATTCTCGCGCGCGGGAACGCCGCTCCCGCAGAAACGCTTTTCCGCGATTTCATGGGGCGCGCTCCCGATCCGCAGGCGCTTCTCGTGCGGGACGGTCTGGTCGAGGATTGACGCCTCCGTTTCTCGGCATCGCCGTGCCGTCGATTTTTTTCGCAAAAAAAAATGTCCGCGAAACCGAATCAGCAGTTTCGCGGACGTTTTCGAATGGTAGGGCGCCGGGGATTCGAACCCCGAACCAATTGCTTAAAAGGCAACTGCTCTACCGTTGAGCTAGCGCCCCGTTCGAGACTCTTCGTATGAACGAAAAGTGGGGCAGAGTCTGATTTTTTTTTCGCACGAGTGCAAGCCTTTTTGTGTTTTTCGAAAACAAAGCTTTAATCTCGGCGTCGGCGGCGTTAGGATTTTTCCCACTTATGGCAAACATTCCTCCCTTCAAATATCAGCACCCGTTCCCGCTCGGCGAAGACAAGACCGAGTATTATCTGCTCACGAAAGACTACGTTTCCGTGGGCGAATTCGAGGGCGTTCCCGTCCTGAAAATCGCCAAGGAAGGTCTTACGGCGATGGCGAATGCGGCGTTTCGCGATGTGTCGTTTATGTTGCGCCGTTCGCACAACGAGCAGGTCGCCAAAATTCTCCGCGATCCCGAAGCGAGCGAAAACGACAAATACGTCGCGCTCACGTTTTTGCGCAACGCGGAAGTCGCCTGCAAAGGCAAGCTTCCGATTTGTCAGGACACGGGAACGGCAATTATCCACGGCGAAAAAGGTCAGCAGGTTTGGACGGGATTTTGCGATGAAGAAGCGCTTTCGCTCGGCGTTTACAAAACTTACACGGAGGAAAATCTGCGCTACTCGCAAAACGCGCCGCTCACGATGTATGATGAAGTGAACACGAAGTGCAATCTTCCCGCGCAAATCGATCTCGAAGCGACCGAGGGCATGGAATACAAGTTCCTCTGCGTCACGAAGGGCGGCGGGAGCGCAAACAAAACCTACCTTTATCAGGAAACGAAAGCGCTCCTCAACCCGAAGACGCTCGTGCCGTTCCTCGTCGAAAAAATGAAGACGCTCGGCACCGCCGCGTGCCCGCCGTATCACATCGCATTTTGCATCGGCGGAACGTCCGCAGAAAAAAATCTGCTCACGGTCAAGCTCGCTTCGACGCACTATTACGACGAGCTCCCGACCAGCGGGAACGAGTACGGACGCGCTTTCCGCGACATCGAGCTGGAAAAACAAGTGCTCGACGAAGCGCATCGCATCGGGCTCGGCGCACAGTTCGGCGGAAAATATTTCGCGCACGACGTGCGCATCGTGCGTTTGCCGCGCCACGGCGCAAGTTGCCCCGTCGGAATGGGCGTTTCCTGTTCCGCCGACCGCAACATCAAATGCAAAATCAATAAAGACGGCATTTGGATTGAAAAACTCGACGACAATCCGGGAGCGCTCATTCCCGAAGAATTGCGCGTTCCCGGCGAGGGCAACGCCGTTCGCATCGACCTCAATCGCCCGATGCCTGAGATTTTGAAAGAACTTTCGAAATATCCCGTCGCGACGCGCCTTTCCCTCAACGGAACAATCATCGTCGGGCGCGACATCGCTCACGCGAAACTGAAAGAACGCCTCGATCGCGGCGAAGAGCTTCCGCAGTACGTGAAGGATCACCCGATTTACTACGCGGGACCGGCGAAGACTCCCGCGGGAATGGCGTGCGGTTCGATGGGACCGACAACTGCCGGACGCATGGATTCCTACGTCGAACTGTTTCAGAAACACGGCGGCTCGCTCATCATGCTCGCGAAAGGCAATCGCAGTCAACAGGTGACGGATGCGTGCAAGGCGCACGGCGGTTTCTACCTCGGCTCAATCGGCGGTCCCGCCGCAATCCTCGCGCAGAACAACATCAAGTCAATCGAATGCGTCGAGTATCCCGAACTCGGAATGGAGGCAATCTGGAAAATCGAAGTCGAAAACTTCCCCGCGTTCATTCTCGTGGACGACAAGGGCAACGACTTTTTCAAACAGATTAAGCCTTGCTGCCCGCTGAATCAGAAAGCGTAAAGCGCACTTCACTCTCGGCGGGAACCGGCGTATCGGTTCCCGCTTTTCTTTTTTTTCTTCTTCTTTTCCTTCCGGGGCTCGCCGGTTAAAATTCGCCGTTATGCAAAAGGATTTTCGACCGCTCATTTTTTCGGAGAACAAGGAAACGCTTTCGGCGGCGCTTGAAGCGTGCGGCGAAAAGGCGTTTCGCGCGACGCAGATTCTCGAATGGCTTTACAAAAAACGTGTGCGTTCGTTCGATGAAATGACGAATTTGCCGGCGGGAACGCGCACTTGGCTCGCGGAGACTTATGATTTTGAACCTGCGGAGTTGGTCACGAAAAGCGCACAGACGAGCGATGTCACGGAGAAATTTCTTCTGCGGATGCGCGACGGCGCGCTTGTGGAATGCGTGATTTTGCGGACGCCGTCGGACGTTCCCGGCGAGGAGCGTTCCCGCAAAACGGTGTGCATTTCCACGCAGGTCGGGTGTGCGCAGGGTTGCCGTTTCTGCGCGAGCGGACTCGCCGGCTGGAAACGCAATCTCGACGCGGGCGAAATCGTCGCGCAGCTTATGTTCGCGTGCCGCGAGTGCAAAGACAAAGGCACGCGCGAGACGGGTTTCACGGATTTTGACAACATCGTCGTCATGGGCATGGGCGAGCCGTTGCAGAATCTCGACGCCGTAATGCGTGCGTTGCGCATCGCAAACGCGCCGTGGGGCTTGGGCGTAGGCGCGCGGCGCATCACGATTTCGACGAGCGGCGTCGTGCCGAAAATTCGCGAGCTCGCGAACGACCCGATGCAGTTTCGCCTCGCAATCAGCCTGCACGGCGCGACGGACGAAGTGCGCTCGAAAATCATGCCCGTGAATCGCAAATGGCCGCTTGCGGAGCTCGTTCCCGCGGCAAAGGAATTTTCCGAAAAACACGGGCGCATGATCACGCTCGAATTTATCCTCATCGAAGACGTGAACGATTCTCCGGAGCAGGCGCGAAAGCTCGCAGAAATCGCGCACGAGCTGCACGCGCACGTGAATCTGATTCCTTACAACACGGTCGAGGGGCTTCCGTGGCGGCGTCCGTCGGGCAATCGTCGAATGCAGTTTCTGAAAATTTTGCAGGAGCGCCGCGTTCCCGCGACGTTGCGTCGGGAAAAAGGTCACGACATTGATGCCGCGTGCGGACAATTGCGTTTGCGGCATCTTGACGAAGAAAAGGCGGGCAAATGATTTTTGATTTTTTCAGAAAAAAAACTTCCGTTCCCGCGTCGCCGGACGCGCTCGACTTCATCGTCGTCGGGCAGGGACTCGCGGGAACGTTGCTCGCGCTTGAACTCGAACGCCGCGGGCGTCGCGTGCTCATCGTTGACGACGGCCGGGGCACCGCCGCATCGCGCGTCGCCGCCGGCGTGCTCAATCCCGTCACGGGAATGCGCATCGTAAAAACGCTCGGAGCGGACGATCTGTTGCCTGCCGCGAAGCGCGTTTACGCTGCGCTCGGGGAACGCTTCGGCGAAACGTTTTTTCGGGAAATTCCGTTTTATCGTTTTTATTCGTCGGAGCACGAACGCGAAATCAAGGCGAAACGCGCGGCGGATCCGGAATATGCGGGTTGGATTTCCGAAGACGTTCCCGCGGGAACGCTTTGCGACGGCGTTCTCGCCGACCGGCTCGGCGGCTTTTTCGTTCATCGCGCGGGTTGGCTCGACATTCCGAAACTGCTCGATTGCGCGCGCGCGGAATGGCGTTCCCGCGGCGTGTTGATCGAGGAAAAATTCGCGTGCGGCGATGTCGAAATTTCCCGCGCGGGAACGCGTTGGCGCGGGCGCGAGGTGCGCGGCGGAATCATTTTCTGCGAAGGTTTTCGCGTGCGCGAAAATCCGTGGTTTTCGCACTTGAAGTGGCAACCGGCGAAAGGCGAATTCGTCGAAATCGAGCTCGCGGGAACGGAAAATTTTCAAACGCAGATTCTCAAAGGAAACGTGGTCGCAATCCCGCTCGGCGGCACGCGCTGGCGAGTCGGTACGAACTACGATCGCGAGACGCTCGACACAACGCCGACGCCGGCGGTCGCGGAGCGCCTGAGTCGTGCGTTTGCCGCGATGTTCCCGAAATTGCCTGCGGGAACGGAGCCGCGGCTCGTCGCGCATCGCGCGGGCGTGCGTCCCGCCGTGCAAGGCGCGCTCCCGAAAGTCGGCGCCCACGAAAAATTTCCGAAACTGTTTCTTTTCAACGGTTTCGGTTCAAAGGGCGTGACGTGGATTCCGCTTTATGCAGAGCGCTTTGCGGAAAAGCTCTGCGGCGGCGCGCGCGATTAATTTTTTCCGTTTTCGAAAACAATTTTTCCGTCGCAAATCGTGACGGAAACGCGCCCGTGAAGCTCGCGACCGAGCACGGCGCAGTTTTCGGAATTTGAACGGAGCGACTTCGCTTCCGGCGTCCACGCTTCGTCCGGCGAGAACACGACGATGTCCGCCGCGGCGCCGACGGTGAGCGTTCCCGCGTTGATTCCGAGAATTTTCGCGGGAGCGCAGGTCAATTTTTCCACGATTTGCGGGAGCGTCATTTCGCGGCTGCGGTAAAGAGCTTCGAGCGTTGTCGCGAGCGCGGTTTCAAGCGCAATCACGCCGAAAGGCGCGTAGTCAAATTCGCAGTCTTTTTCCGTCGGCGTGCGAGGCGAATGGTCGCTCGCGATCGCGTCGATCGTTCCGTCTTTGAGCCCGGCGATGAGCGCGCGGCGGTCGCATTCTTCGCGCAACGGCGGATTGATTTTTTTGTTCGTGTCGTAGTCGCCGACGTCCTTGTCGGTGAGCAAAAGATGTTGCGGAGAAACTTCCGCCGTGATTTTCGTGCCGAGTTTTTTCGCCTCGCGAATGAGTTCGACCGAGCGTCCGGAGCTGATGTGCTGAAGATGCAGGCGGGAACGCGTCGCTTCGCAGAGCAAAATGTCGCTGGCGACGACGATGTCTTCCGCCGCGCGCGGCAGTCCGCGCAGTCCGAGATGCAGCGATTCTGCGCCCATGTGCATGACGCCCGTCGTCGTCATGCTCGAATCCTGACAATGGTCGAAGACGGCGATGTCGAACATTTTGGAATAGTCGAGCGCGCAACGCATGATTTCGTTGTTCACGAGCCCGCCGACGGAATCGGTGATGGCGACGCATCCGGCTTTTTTGAGTGCGCCGACGGGCGCGAGGGATTCGCCTTTGCCGCCGATCGTGATGTTGCCCGCCGGGAGAACATGCACGCATGCGTCCGCGTCGATGAGCTCTTTCACGAGGCGCACCGTTCCCGCGTTGTCGATGCAGATTTTGTCATCGGGCGTGCAGACGACGGTCGTGAATCCGCCCGCCGCCGCCGATGCCGTTCCCGAGGCGAAAGTTTCCCGCGCGGTTTTTCCCGGTTGGTAAAGATGAGCGTTCAGATCGACGAATCCCGGTGCGACGACTTTTCCCGCCGCATCGATGACGAGCGCCTGTTTCGCCTGTTCCGGCGTGAGCGCGGGAACGATTTTGCCGTCGGCGACGGCGAGGTCTCCGGTTTCGTCCCGCCCGTTCGCGGGATCGATGATGCGTCCGTTTTTGATAAGGATGAAATCTGGATGGCTCATAATCGACGCGCGATTTTAGCGCGTTCCCGCGCCGGAGCAAAGCGGAAATCCTTTTCTTTTTACTTTCCGCTTTTCGATTTTTCGAAATCTTTTCGGCGGAAAATGAGCAGGGCGGAATGCGAAACGACAATCAGCGACGACGCGTTGTGCACGATTGCGCCCGAGACGGGATCGAGCGTTCCCGTCGCGCTGAGCACGATGGAGAGAAAATTGATGCACAGAGAAATCGCGAAGTTCACGTGAATCGTGCGCAACGCGGCTTGCGAGAATTTCAGCAAACCGGGAATCAGCCCGATGTCGTCGTTGAGCACGGCGACGTCCGCCGTTTCCACGGCGAGTTCGGAGCCGAGCGCGCCCATCGCGGCGGAACAGTCTGCGGCGGCGAGCGCGGGAGCGTCGTTCACGCCGTCTCCGACCATCAGCACGCGTTTCCCGCGCGCGCGAATTTCGCTGATTTTCGCGGATTTTTCTTCGGGGAAAAGTTCGGCGAAAATTTCATCCGCGCCGGCGATTTTCCCGATGCGATTCGCGGCGGCGGCGTTGTCGCCCGTGAGCACGACGGAGGAAATTCCGCGTTCCCGCAGTGCGGAAAGCATCGCGGGAACGTTTTCGCGGAGCGAGTCCGAGAGCGAAAATACGCCTTCGAGCGTTCCGTCGGCGACAAGGCAGATGAGCGTTTCGCCGCAGGCGCGGCGGGAGTCCGCAAAATTTTTCGCCTCGGCGGGAACGGCGACGCCGTCCTTTTCGAGCGCGGAAAAAGAGCAGACGAAAATTTCTTCGTCGTCGATGTCGCAGGCGATCCCGACTCCGGTTTTCGAAGCGATGTTTCTCGCCGTCGGCAGAGAAAGTCCGTCCGCCGCTTTTACGATTGCGCGCGCAATCGGGTGCTGCGAGCGCTGTTCCGCGGCGGCGCAGAGCGCGAGTGCTTCTTTTTCCGAGAGACGACCGGCGGAGAAAAACGCTTCGACGCGCAATTCCGCACGCGTGAGCGTTCCCGTTTTGTCGAACGCGACAACGTCGATCCCGGCAAGGCGTTCGAGCGCGTCGCCGCTTTTGACGAGGATTCCGCGCCGCGCAAGATTTCCGACGCCGGCGGCGACCGCCGTGGGCGTCGCGAGCGCAAAGGCGCAGGGACAGAACACGACGAGAATCGTCACGCCGCGGATCAATGCGGTTTGGAAAGACGTGCCCAACGCAAAATGCGCGAAGAGCGCGACGAGAATTGCACAGACGATCGCGGCGGGAACGATGCGCGCCGCCCAGCGATCCGCGATGCGTTGCACCGGCGCCTTTTTTTCTTCCGCTTCGCGCACGAGCCGGACAAGCCGGGAAATCGTGTTTTCCGCGTTCGCTTTCGTGACGCGGACGGTGAGTGCGCCGGAGCGATTCCACGTTCCCGCGAAAACTTCGTCGCCCGGCCCTTTGTCAACGGGAACGCTTTCGCCGGTGAGATTCGCCTGATTGACCGAGCTTGAACCTTCGACGATTTCGCCGTCGGCGGGAATCATGTCGTCCGGGCGCACGAAAACGATGTCGCCGCGATGCAGCGTTTCCGCGGGAACGGTTTCCGGCTCGCCGTTCGCATTTTTTTTGTGCGCGAGCTTCGGCGTGAGCGCGACTAACGCCTCGATGCCCTTGCGCGATTTTTTTACCGTCCATTCCTCAATCATTTCGCCGAGCGCCATGAGGAACGAAATTTCGCCCGCGGCGAAAATGTAGCTGTCGTGCGTATGCGCGCCGCCGTCAGCGTTCCCGAAGAAGAAGGAAAAAAACTGCAACGCCAGCGTCGCGACAATCGCCGAAGAAATCAGCAACGACGAGGTGATTCGGCGTTCCCGCACGAGCGCCGTCCACGCCGCATGAAAAATCGGCGCGCCGCACAAAACGACGGCGATCCACGACGGATCCGTCAGCGGGAACGCCGGCACGTGAACGCCGCTTTGCGCAATCGCAAAGCCCGCAATCAGCGCGACGAACGAAATCAAAAGAAAAAGCCGTTCGCGGCAGGCTCTTCTTTTCGCCGACTCCGGAGATTCGTGCTCCGCGGCGTGTATTTTCGCACAATTAGGACAACTCATGATGTTTCGTAAAGATGATAGCACATAGGGGTATCCCCTATGCAGATTTGCGTCAAGAAAATTTTCGCGAACATTGCGCGGGAACGGGGGAAATCGGGTTTCGTTCGGTTATTCGTGCACGATTCCGTGCGGCGTGCGAAATTCCGGCGAGGCGAGGGCGCGGTTCAGAATTTCGATGTTGCGCGCATCGCGGGAACGGTCGTTTTCCTTGTGAAAAAGATGAAATTCCACGCCGCCGAATTTCAGCGACTGCCGCCGGATGCCGAGCTTCATCAGCCGCACTTCGAGCTCCGCGTCTTCGCGTCCCCAGCCGGAAATATCTTCGTTGTAGCCGTTGACGGCGAGCAAATCCCGCGTCCAAAAGCCCATGTTGCAACCTTTGGAAATGTAAGGTTTTTTTGCGCGGTAGCGTTTCAGAAAAAAGTGCGTGAGACACGGAATGCGCAATGCGTTTGTGCGGTTGCGGACGCCGGATGAAAAGGCGCAAAGCGTTCCCGCGTTTCCTTTTGCGAGAAGTTCCGCCGTGCGTTCCCGCGTCAGTAGCGTGCGGCTTCCGCAGGTGAACCATCCCGGTTGCGCAACGGCGAGATGGTCTTCGATGAAATGCGGCGCGATCACGCAGTCTCCGTCAATCTGGACAACGTATTCGGCGGAAATTTTTGCGATGGCTTTGTTCCAGATTACGCATTTGCGGAAACCGTTGTCCTCGTGCCAAACGTGGAGGAGCGGGCAGGGAAATTTTTTGCGGAAGGACTCGATGAGCTCGCGCGTTTCGCGGGTGCTGCCGTCGTCGGCGATAATCACTTCGTCGGGAATCCGCGTTTGTCTCAGCACGCTTTCGAGGACGAGTTTCAGCGCCTCCGGCCAGTTGTAGGTCGAAATCAGCAGCGCGCATGTCTCCGGTCGTCGCATCGGTGGCGAGATTTTTTTGAAAAAAGCGCGGGAACGCAAGTGCGGATTTGTCGCGGGAACGCTTTTTTCGCGAGAAACTTCGCGTTGATTTTTTTGATGTTCCGCTTCATTCTTGCCGCATCGTTTTTAATCCAAAAACTCATACAAAAGAAAAAAATTATGGCTAAGAATCCCATTCGTGTCGCAATCACCGGTGCTGCCGGTCAAATTGCTTATTCGTTGATTTTCCGCATTGCTGCGGGCGATGTCTTCGGACCGGATCAGCCCGTTGCGCTGCGTCTTCTCGAAATCGAGCCGGCGCTTCCGAAGTGCCACGGCGTGGTGATGGAGCTTGAGGACTGCGCGTTCCCGCTCGTCACGGATCTCGTCGCGACGAGCGATCCCGCCGTTGCGTTCAAGGACGCGGACTGGTGTCTGCTCGTCGGTTCCGTGCCGCGCAAGGCGGGAATGGAGCGCAAGGATTTGCTCGGCATCAACGGGAAAATTTTCGTCGGGCAGGGCAAATCGATCGCCGAAAACGCCTCGAAGGGCGTTCGCGTGCTCGTCGTCGGCAATCCGTGCAACACCAACGCGCTGATTGCGATGCGCCACGCGGCAGGCGTTCCCGAAGAAAACTTTTTCGCGATGACGCGCCTCGACGAAAATCGCGGCAAGGCGCAGCTCGCGCAAAAGGCGGGCGTGCACGTTTCCGCCGTCAAAAACATGACGATTTGGGGCAACCACTCTTCCACGCAGTTCCCGGATTTCACGAACGCGACGATCAACGGCAAGCCCGCGACGGAAGTCATTTCCGACAAGGCTTGGCTCGAAAACACGTTCATCCCGACCGTGCAGAAGCGCGGCGCGGCGATTATCGAAGCGCGCGGCGCTTCCTCTGCCGCTTCCGCCGCGAACGCCGCGATTGAAACGGTTCGCAATCTCGTCAACACGACTCCGGCGGGCGATTGGTTCAGCGTCGGCGTCGTTTCCAAGGGCGAATACGGCACCGTTCCCGGCATCATCACCGGCTTCCCGGTGCGCACGAAGGCGGACGGTTCGTGGGAAATCGTTCCGAATCTGCCGATCAGCGATTTCGCGCGCGCGAAAATCGATGCGTCGATCAAAGAACTTTGCGAAGAGCGCGACACCGCTTCCGAAGCGCTCGGCTGCAA
>CAVFCB010000011.1:0-8276 GCA_963620895.1 Bacteroidaceae bacterium
TTATCAGTTATCCGTTATCAGTTATCCGTTATCAGTTATCCGTTATTTCGCTTCGAGCACGCCGATTTCGGCGGCGGAAACGTGATTTTTTTCGAGCGCGCGCGTTCCCGTGAAACGGAAATAGCGAGCGGATTCCGGCGGGAACGCGATTGTCTGCTCAATCGGGTTGGCGCGAAGATTTCCGAATTCGCCCTCGGCGACCTGTTTCCATTTTTTGCCGTCCATGCTGATCTCGAATTTGTAGCGATCGGTCATGCCGGCGAAAACGCCGTCCTGACGCGGCAGATACGTGAACGCGCGAAGTTTGTGCGTTTCGCCCATATCGACGACGAGCGACTGCGGCGGGCGCAGTTCCTGTTTCATGTGCGTATGCCAGAACGTTTCGGGCTTGCCGTCGATTGCGGCGGCGCCGTTCGTTCCCGCGGGAGCGCTCACGATTTTCCATTTCGCCTTAGAAACGCCGGGCGTCATCAGCGGCAATTCCGTTTTTTTCAAATTGAGTCCGGCGGGAAGTTTGAAGAGCGAAAGTTCGGAAATGCACGGGCACGCGGCGGATTCCGTGATGCGCAGGCGCACGCGCTGCGTCGTCACCGGCTTGGGAAGCACGAGCATCGCTTGTGCGCCGATGGTTTGACCGACGAGCACTTCCTGCCATTTGCCGCCGATTTCGGCGTCGAGCGCCCACGCGTCCACGCGCTGACCGAGGCGAATTTCCTCGCGCACGCGCACGACGTCGAACGTCGCCTTTTGCGGGAGCGTCACGATTGCTTCGGCGGAAGTCGTTTTGTCGTTGGTCGTCCAAAACGTGTCGGGATCGCCGTCCGTGAGCGCCTGCGGGCCGAACATGGAAAGATTTTTCCGCACGGTGCGCGATTCCGCTTTGCCGCCGCGCGCGAAGTCTTTTTTGTAGAGCGTGTCGCGAAGTTTTTTGAATTCGAGAAGAGCCTTGACGTCTTTCGGATCGAGGCGCCCGGTTTTGTCGGGAGCAAGATTGAGAATGAGGTTTGCGCCGCGTCCGACGCAGTCGAACCAAACCTGCATGAGCTGTTCCGGCGATTTCGGACTTCCGCCCTGATGCCAAAACCAGCCGCTGTGATTGATCGGCGTGTCGCCCTCGGCGGGCACCCAACGATCGCCGCCGCGAACGCCGTGCGCGGAAACGACGAAGCGGCAATTTTCCTTGCACGTTGCGGGATGTTCGGCGTTCGTTTTTTCGGGATTGGAAGAACCGACGGTGTGCCAGTGCGGATAGCCGACGTTCCCGCGCTCGGAGCCGCCCCAACGCGCGTCGCCGTAGTGCGAAGCGCCCCAGATGATGCAGTCGGGCTGCATTTTCCGGATGTTTTTCACGATTTTTTCGAAATTGTAATATTTGTCTGCGCCGCCGGGCGTATTGCGGCGTTCCCGCGCGCCGCCGTAGTAACCGTCGCCGCCGTTCGCGCCGTCGAACCAGATTTCGAAGATGTCGCCGTAATTGGTGAGCAATTCTTCAATTTGCCCGTAGTAGGCTTTGAGGTAGCCCTCGCGACCGTATTCGGGATGATTGCGATCCCAAGGCGAAAGGTAGGTGCCGAACTTGATCCCGTATTTTTTGCAGGCGGCGGAGAATTCCTTGACGACATCGCCCTTGCCGTTTTTCCACGGCGATTTTTTGATGCTGTGATCGGTTGTTTTCGTTTGCCACGAGCACCAACCGTCGTGGTGTTTGGCGGTGTAAATCATTCCCGTCATTCCGCCTTCTTTGAAAGTTTTGACGATTTCGTCGGCGTTAAAATTCGTGGGATTGAAGAGCGATTCGCTCTCGTCGCCGTAGCCCCATTCGCGTCCGGTGAAAGTGTTGAGGCCGAAATGCGTGAACGCGTAAAATTCCATGCGTTGCCATTGCACCTGCGGCTCGGTCGGCGTTGCGCCGTAAGGCTTCGGAGCGCCGGGAGCAAACGCGGGCAGCGACTTGCGGGCGTTTTTGTCGGACGCCGCGGCGAAAAGTTCGGCGGTCGCGCCGAACGCGGAAACGGCGAGCGCCGCGAACGCCGCGGAGCGGAGGATTTTTTTCAACGTGATAATCATGGTCGCCTATTTTCTCCGCCGACTTGTTCCCGCGCGACAAAAAAAATGCGTTCCCGCAAAATTCCGGGAACGCGCGTGCGTTATTTTTTTCGACGCAACACGAGCGCGACCAACTCGTCGCATTCCGGATAGCGCAGAATTTTCAGCAACGCAAAATACACGCCGACCGCCGCGGGAACGACGATGCAGAGCGCGACGACGATCGTCAGATTTTCTCCGAGCGCGTTCCCGCCGAAAAGTTTTTCATACACGAAAGTCCAAGCGACGAGCGTGAACGCCGCCATCGCCAACGATGCCGCGAGCGTCTTAAAAAATGCGCCGCGCACGCGTTCTTCGCCGAAAGCGCGTTCCCGCCGCAACAGCACGATGTAAAGCACCAAGCACTGCGCCGCCGCCGAAATCAGATTTGCGCACGCCAACCCGACCGCGCCGAACATCCAGCCGAGCGTCGGCGCAAGCACGCAATTCAGCGCGAACGCAAGCCCGGCGGTGCGCGTTTGCGTTTTCGTGTCTTTGAGGGAATTGAGCGCGCGCCCGACGAGCCCGCTCACCGCATAAAACGGGACGGCGAGCGCGAACACGCACAGCACGGGAACGGTCGCGAGCGTGTCGTCCGCCGTAAAATTTCCGTGTTCGAAAAAGATTTTTATCAGCGGGAACGCGAGCGCGATGATGCCCGCCGTCGCGGGAATGTTGATGGCATAAATGAGCCGCATGCCGTAGGCGAAAGTTGCGCCGAGTTCCCGCGAGTCGCGTTCCGCCGCGTATTTCGCGAGCAGCGGGAACACCACGGTCGTCACCGTCACCGTAAAAATTCCGACGGGAATTTCGACCACGCGATTTGCGTAGTAGTAAACGGACAGCGCGCGCTCATCGAGCGTGAACGCCAAAAATCGCGTGAAGAAAATGTTGATCTGATTAATTCCCGCGCCGATGACGGCGGGCAAAAACATCGCTTTCAGATCCGCCCACGCCTCCGTGCGTTCCCGATTTACGAAAAATCGCCAACCCTCGCGCCGCAGCGCCAACGCGGGAATGACGAGTTGCAACGCGCCGCCGAGCAACGCTCCCGCGCACAGCCAAACCACGCGCTCCGTCTGCGTTTCTCCGAAAATCCAGCCCAGCACGCCGAGCGAAAAAATCATCGACAGGTTGAGCCACACCGCGCTGAGCGCCGTCACCGTGAATTTTCCGAGCATGTTCAACCCGGCGGTGAAGACCGCCGCGATGCAGATCATCGGCATGTAAGGCATGCAGAGCGCCGTCAGTTTTGCCGCAAGGCGATGGCGGGAAACATCGCCGTCGGCGCCGGCGATATCCGCGCACGCGGCGAGCCACGACTCCGGCAAAAATGCGAGCGCGAGCGCTCCCGCGCAAAACAACGCCGTGACCGCGAACATCCACGGCGCCATGCGCGAAATCACGAGATTGAAAAATGCAAACGCGCGCGCGTTCCCGCCGAGCTTGCGTTCCTGCGTCATCACGGGCATCAGCGCGGACGTCAGCGCGCCCTCGCCCAGCAACCGACGAAAAAGATTCGGAATTTGAAACGCGATGATGAACGCGGCGGCGAATCCGCCCGTTCCGAAAAATCCCGCGATAAGCTGGTCGCGCACAAGTCCGAGCAAGCGGGAACCCGACGTTCCCGCCGCCGTAATCAGCATGGAAAGATACGCTGCGCCGTGGCTTTTTTTCATCGTTTGGCTCCGAAAGACGGCGTTCCCGTGCGCGCGTAAGCGTCGATCCCGTCGGCGATGCCGGCGGCGATGCGTTCCCGCCCGTTCTTCGTTGCGACCAGCGCCGTGTCCGAAGCGTTGGTGAGAAAGCCGCATTCGATGAGCGCTCCCGGGCATTTCAGCGTTCGCAACACGGCGAAATTCGCGTATTTCACGCCGCGATCCTCGGCGTCCGTTTTCGTTGCGACGGCGGAGTGAATTTTATACGCGAGCAAAGTGTTCAGCGCGTCGCGGGCGTTGCCTTCGTCCGCCTGTTTTTTCGGCGTGCCGGAGCTGTCGGAAGTCGAAGTTTCGCCCACGGGCGTGAGCGCGAATGTTTCGATCCCGCGCGCGGACGCAGACTCGGCGGAATTCAAATGCACGCTCACGAAAAGATCCGCTTTCCACGCGTTGGCGCGCGCCGGGCGATTTGCAAGCTCGATGAACGAATCGTTTTCGCGCGTGAGAAACACCGTATAACCGCGTTTCCGCAAAATTCGCGCCGTGCGTTGCGCGATGTCCAACGCGTAAATTTTCTCCTTCATTCCGCGTTTGTTGATTTTTCCGGGATCCTTTCCGCCGTGCCCGGGATCGAGCACGATACGGCGCGGAACGTCCGTTTTCGGCGGAGCGAGAATCGGCGCCACGTGTTTTTCCCAATCGCGTTTTCTGATGAAATATTTTCCGTTGTCAAAGCTCGGCGCGTTCCCGAGATAAACTCGCGTGCCGTTCACGAGCACGTAGCGTTTCCGATCCTGCACTTCGATGCGCGTTGTGCCCTTGCGCCACGTTCCCGTGCCGCGTTCCCGCGATTCGTTTTTCCCGAAGCCCAGCTCGCGGACTTCCGTCTCAAAGTTCACCACCTGCGCAAACGCCGCGGGAACGCCGGAAAAAACTCCGACGACGCACGCGAACAGCACTGCCGCAAGAAAACGCATAATTTTCGCCGCAGTATGCCCGTTTCCCGCGTTCTGCGCAAAAACAAAACTGCCGCGCGCCAAGCTCGCGGCGAACGTTCCCGCGATGAAAGAAATCTTTACTTTCGCACGGGAACGGGCGTAAATTTTCCGCCCTATGAAACTTCGTAGTTCACTCAGTACAGAAGGTCGCCGCATGGCGGGAGCACGCGCGCTCTGGCGCGCCAACGGAATGAAAGAAGAACAGTTCGGCAAGCCGATTATCGGCATCGTCAACTCGTTCACGCAACTCGTTCCCGGACATACGCACCTTCACGAAATCGGGCAGAAAATGAAAGCGCTCATCGAAGCGCAAGGCTGTTTCGCCGCCGAATTCAATACCATCGCCATCGACGACGGCATTGCCATGGGGCACAACGGAATGCTCTATTCGCTTCCGTCGCGCGACCTCATCGCCGACTCCGTCGAATACATGTGCGAAGCGCATCGCGTGGACGCGATCGTGTGCATTTCCAACTGCGACAAAATCACGCCCGGCATGCTCATGGCGGCGATGCGTCTGAACATTCCCGCGATTTTCGTTTCCGGCGGTCCGATGGAAGCCGGCGAATTCGACGGAGAAAAATACGACCTCGTCGATGTCATGGTCAAAGGCGCGGACACGTCGTATTCCGACGAAAAGCTCGCCGAGCTCGAACGCCTCGCATGCCCGACTTGCGGCTCGTGCTCGGGAATGTTCACGGCAAATTCGATGAACTGCCTCAACGAAGTGCTCGGACTTGCGCTCCCGGGCAACGGCACGTTGCTCGCCACGCACGAACTGCGCATGAAGCTTTTTGAAAAAGCGGCAAAGCGCATCGTCGAAATGGCTTACGCTTACTACGACCGCGGGGACGCGACCGTGCTCCCGCGGCAAATCGCCACGCGCGCGGCATTCCTCAACGCCATGACGCTCGACATCGCGATGGGCGGTTCCACCAACACGGTGCTTCACCTGCTCGCAATCGCGCAGGAAGCCGGCGTCGATTTCACGATGAAGGACATCGATTTCCTTTCCCGCCGCGTTCCCGTGCTCTGCAAAGTCGCGCCGAACACAAAGAAATATCACATTGAAGACGTGAATCGCGCAGGCGGAATCCTTTCCATCATCGGACGCCTCGCCGCCGAAGGTCTGATCGACGGGAACGTGCGCCGCGTGGACGGGCTGACGCTCACGGAAGCGATTGCGCAAAACGACATCGATTCGCCCGCCGTCACCGCCGAAGCGCTCGAACGCGCCCACGCCGCTCCCGCGGGAAAACGCAGCGTCTGCCTCGCTTCGCAAAATTCGCATTATGAAACTTTGGACACGGACCGCGCCGAAGGTTGCATCCGCGACGTTGCTCACGCCTACGTGCGCGACGGCGGGCTCGCCGTGCTCTTCGGGAACATCGCAATCGACGGTTGCATCATCAAAACCGCCGGCGTTTCCGAAAAAGTTTTCAAATTCAAAGGCACGGCGAAAGTTTTCGAATCGCAGGAAGACGCTTGCGAAGGCATTCTCGGCGGCATGGTCTCCCCGGGCGACGTCGTCGTCATCACGCATGAAGGTCCGCGCGGCGGTCCCGGCATGCAGGAAATGCTTTATCCGACGTCCTACATCAAATCGAAGCATCTCGGCGAACTTTGCGCGCTGATTACCGACGGACGTTTCTCCGGCGGAACGAGCGGTCTCTCGATCGGTCACATCTCGCCCGAAGCCGCCGCCGGCGGAAATATCGGACTCGTGCGCGACGGCGACATCATCGCGATCGACATTCCCGCGCGCACGATGTCGCTCGAAGTTTCCGACGAAGAACTCGCCGCCCGCCGCAAGGAAGAAGAAGCGCGCGGGAACGCCGCGTTCACGCCGAAAAAACGTTCCCGCACCGTCTCCAAAGCGCTCCGCGCCTATGCGAGCATGGTCGCTTCCGCAGACAAAGGCGGCGTCCGCGTCGTGGACTGAGCGGAAACGTTTTTCCGAAAATTCTTCTGAAAAAATTCGCGATTTTCTGCATCGCGGCGCTCGTTTCGGGCGTATGCGATGCAGAAGCGGATTTTCTCTGCGAAGGAAAACTTATCGGGTTCGAGGACGGATGCAAAATCCGCCTCGTTCCCGAAGCAACGCATCGGGACGAAAAACCGACGGCGCAAACCGTGCCGAGTAAATTTCTCGCCGCGCGAGCGGAGCGCCGATTTACGAAATCTGCGGAGCGGCAAGCCCGTTCACGGCATCGGCGGTAATGACGACGCGTTTCACGTTCCCGCGATTCGGAAGCTCATACATCGTATCGAGCATCATTTTTTCCAAAATCGAACGCAGACCGCGCGCTCCCGTGCCGAGCGCAATCGCTTTTTCCGCAATGGCGGAAACGGCGGCGTCCTCAAATACGAGCTCGACGCCCTCCATCGCAAAAAGTTTGCGAAACTGCTTCACGAGCGCGTTTTTCGGCTGCGTGAGAATGTGTTCGAGGTCTTCCCGCGAAAGTTGCGAAAGCGCGGAAACGACGGGAAGGCGTCCGATAAATTCGGGAATCATGCCGAATTCGAAAAGATCTTCCGGCTGAAGCTCCGCCATAATTTGCTCGGCGGAAAGCGTTGTTCCCGTCTTTTCGGAAACGTCGAATCCGAGAAATTTGTTGCCGATGCGCGAGCCGATGATTCGTTCGAGCCCGACAAAGGCGCCGCCGCAAATGAAGAGAATGTTCGACGTGTCGATCTGCACGTATTTTTGGTCGGGATGCTTGCGCCCGCCGTTCGGCGGCACGTTGCTGAGCGTGCCCTCGATGATTTTGAGCAACGCCTGTTGCACGCCCTCGCCGGAAACATCGCGCGTGAGCGAAGCGGAATCGCCCTTGCGCCCGATTTTGTCGATTTCGTCGATATAAACGATCCCGGTCTCGGCGCGTTTCACATCGCCGCCCGCCGCCTGAAGCAGGCGCACGAGAATATTTTCGACATCGTCGCCGACATAGCCCGCCTGCGTGAGCGTGGTCGCATCGGCAATGGCAAAAGGCACGTCGAGCACACGCGCAAGCGTCTTCGCAAGCAACGTCTTCCCGCAGCCCGTAGGACCGATGATGAGAATGTTGCTTTTTTCGACTTCGACGTCGCGCAAATCGGCGGGCGTTCCCGCGGGAACGTTCCCGTCGGCATTCTCGGCGTTCCCGAAAAGCTTGTCGTTGAGCCGTTTGTAGTGATTGTAAACGGCGACGGAAAGCACTTTTTTCGCCTGCGACTGCCCGACGACGTATTCGTCGAGCACGGCGCGGATTTCTGCCGGTTTTTTGAGCTCGACCGGCTTGAGCGGCGGCGGCTCAGGCGTCTGTTCCGTGCGCACGCCGGACGCGACCGCGGCGACCTTGGCGGGAGTCATCGGCGTCGCATCGGGATTTCTGTGCTTCGCCTGATCTTTGGACATCTGAACGCAGATCGCGGCGCATTCATCGCAAATGTTCACGCCATCGGGACCGAGGACGAGAATGCCGACCTCGCTGCGGGGACGCCCGCAAAATGCGCATTTGGGTTCGTCTTTGGACATTATGGTGGAAGGTGGAAA
>CAVFCB010000011.1:8323-25903 GCA_963620895.1 Bacteroidaceae bacterium
AGTGATCAGCGGGAACGGGAAAGATAGGCGCGCCGCAATCCGCTCAGTTGTTTTGAAATCTCGACTATCGACGGTGTCATTTCGGCAAAAAACCTACACCCTACACTCTCCACCCTACACCTTACTCCCTCATTTCGGCGCAATGACTCTATCGACGATCCCGTAAGCGAGTGCTTCCTGCGCGGTCATGTAGTGGTCGCGATCGGAGTCTTTGGAGATTTGCTCGACGGTTTTTCCCGTGTGCTTGGCGAGCACGCCGTTGAGCGTCTCGCGCCAACGCAAAATTTCCTTTGCGGCGATGGAAATGTCCGCCGCCTGTCCTCCCGCGCCGCCGCTGGGCTGGTGAATCATAATGCTCGAGTTCGGGAGCGCGTAGCGTTTGCCTTTCGTTCCGCCCGCGAGCAACACCGTGCCCATCGACGCCGCCATGCCCACGCAGTAGGTGACGACGTCGCATTTCAGAAACTGCATCGTGTCATAAATCGCCATGCCTGCGGTAACGCTCCCGCCCGGCGAATTGATGTAGAGATGAACGTCTTTTTTCGGATCTTCCATCTGCAGAAAAAGCATCTGCGCGACGACGGCGTTCGCGACTTCGTCATAAATGGGCGAACCGAGGAAAATGATGCGGTCTTTGAGCAGACGGCTGTAAATGTCCCACGACTTTTCGCCGCGGGCATCGCGTTCGACAACGCTGGGAATGATGTAGCTCATGATTCGAAAAAGTAGAAGAAGTTGACGATAGTGCAATTCCCGTGCCGCGACAAATTGAATTTCGGCGCCGCGGGAACGGGAAGCCGCGCGGACTTATTCGCTTTCTTCAAAACGGACGGCGACCGAATGCCCGTGCACTTCGAGCTGTTCCATTTTGGAAAATGCCTCGACGATGGGCGCCGCCTTGCGCAACGACGCTTCGTCGTAGCGAACAAGACTCGTGCGGCGCATGAAGTCCGAAACTTGAAGTCCGCTGAAAAAACGTCCCGTGCGCGACGTGGGAAGCGTGTGCGACGGTCCCGCGACGAAATCGCCGAGCGCCGCCGGCGTGTAGTGTCCGAGCAACATCGCTCCCGCGGTCGTGATTTCCCGCGAAAGCGTTTTCATCGTCTTTTGCCGCGTCTGCAATTCAAGGTGTTCCGGCGCGATGAAGTTGGCGACTTTGACGGCGGCGGGAACGGAATCGGCGAGCACGGTGCAGAAGCCCGCTTCCATAATTTCGCGAAGGCGTTCGCCTTTGCGGTAGCGCAACAGCAATGCGTTGATTGCGATTTGCGTCGATTTGAGAATGCGTTTGTCGAGCGCGACAAGGTAAACTTTTTCCTTTCCGCTCCCGTGTTCCGCTTGCGTGATGATATCGGCGGCGACCCATTCCGGATTGGCGGAAGAATCCGCGATGACCATGACTTCGCTCGGTCCGGGAAGCAAATCGATACCGACTTTGCCGAAAAGCTGGCGTTTCGCCTCGATGACGAACGCGTTCCCGGGGCCCGCGATTTTATCCACGGGAGCGATTGACGGCGTGCCGTATGCCATCGCCGCGATCGCCTGAACGCCGCCGACCGAATAAATTTCGGAAACGCCGCAGAGTTTCGCCGCCGCGAGAATTTCCGGCGCGATGCCCGCCGTGCCGTGCGGAGGCGTGCAAATCACGAGCTCGGGAACGCCCGCAAGCTTCGCGGGAATCGCCGTCATCAGCACCGTGGAGCTCAGCGGCACCTGCCCGCCGGGAATATAAAGCCCGACGCGGCGAATCGGATAAAACATTTCGCCGACGGTCGCGCCTTGCGGATTTTTCTTTTTCCAGTTCTTGCGCAACGTCTGCGCGTGAAATGCGCGAATGGACTCCGCCGCCGCCTTCATCGCGTCGAGCTTGTCCTGCGGGAGCGAATCGAAAGCTTCATCAATCGTCTTCTGCCGCACGCGCAGTTGTTTTTGCAACAGTTTTGCGTGGTCAAATTTCGCCGTGTAGTAAATCACGGCTTCGTCGCCGCGCGCCGCGACATCGGCGATAACGTCGGAAACGATTGAGGAAACTTCTTTCGCCTGCGCGGCGGGTTTGGCGAACTCCGCCAACTTTGCGAAGCAGTCAGATTCTGTAGTCGATACGTGCAACATGAAAAAAACGGAAAATGGAAAGGTGAAATGCGAGAAATTTGCGGAGCGGGAACGATAGGCGTTTATGCGCGGGAACGCAAAGTTTTTTCCGAAAAGCGAACCGTTCTCGCGATGCGGAAATTCTCTAAACGCCGCCGATAATTCGGCTCAATTCCAAAAACGCGCTCGCGACCGCGCGAACCACCGGAGAAAAAATCATCGAGAACACGGGATTGCTCGGCGGCACGTTGATCGCAATCAGGAAAATCCACCACGCGTTGCGCGCGATTTTGGAAAACGTTTCCGCGCTCATTCCGACGGCGTGGCGCAACAGATGCGAACCGTCCAGCGGCGGAATCGGAATCAGATTAAAAATCGCCAGACAGCTGTTGAGCACGATGAGCATCATGAAAAATTGAAACACCGTTTCCGGCATTCCCGGCGGATTCGCGGCGAAAAGAACGCCGAGCATGAGCGAAGAAAGAAGCGCGAGCAACAGATTCATTCCCGGTCCCGCGAGCGTAATCAGAATTTCATCCGCGCGCCGAGTTTTCGCATTCGGCAAAGAAATTCGCACCGGCTTTCCCCAACCGATCAGCGCGAACGGCATTCCGCCGAAAAATACGGGCAAAAACACCATCAGCGCGGGAATCACCAACGTGCCGAGCGGATCGACGTGCGCCAACGGATTCAGCGTGACGCGCCCTTCCTCGCGCGGGAGCGGATCGCCGCGCTTGTCCGCCGCCCACGCGTGCCCGAATTCGTGCAGCGCAACGCAAAGCACAAGCGCGATGAATTGAAGCGCCGCCCAACGCAAATCGCCGAGAAAGTCCGTAGTCATTCCGTTTTTTTCCTGTCTTTAATGATTTTCAAAACCGTTTCGCGGGAACGTTCCAGCGCGGGAACGCGTTCCGCGGCATCCAAAATTTTTTCCGCTTCGGCAAAACGCCCGAGCTCGGCGTTCGCGCGCGCACGGTGAAGCGCAATCGCCGCCCGAAGCGACGAATTTCGCTCGGCGGGAACGCGTTCGTCGAGCAAATTCGCGGCGGCGTTCCAAGCCGCGAGCGCGGCGCTCCAATCCGGAGATTCGACATCGTAAAAAGACTCCGCATAGCGCACGCGCACGTCAAGATCGCTCGGCGCAACGGCGCACGCGGCGCGAAATTCGTCCTGCATCGCGGCGTCAAATTCGTCGCGGGAACGAAAGATTTTTTCCGCGAGAAGCGCATCGCGCGAATCCGCGAGAAATTCTCCGAAAGTCAGATGATACGCGAGATTTTCCGGCGCGACGCGCACGGCGAATTCGTAGCGCGGGAACGCCTTTGACGGCTCGCCGCGTTCCGCAAAAATTTCTCCCAGCAAAAAACGCGCGGGAACGAATTCCGGCTCGAGCGATTCCGCGCGCAACAGCAGTTTTTCGGCGCGGGAAAATTCTCCGCCGTCGCGCAAAAATTCCGCGTAAAAATACAGCACGGGAACGGCGTCCGAGAAGCGACTCGCAAGCAAATCGAAGCGTTCGGCGATGTCTGCGGCGCGGCGGGAACGCTCGTTTTCCGAAAGCGTTTCCGCTTCCGCGAAAAACGCCTCGCGCCGGGAAATCACATCGCGCAGTCCGTCGAGAAGCGCCGCGCGTTCCCGCGAAGCGACGATTTCCGCCGTCGGCGCGGCGCGTTCCGAAGCGATTTCTCCCGAAGCGGAAAAATCCTCCGCGCGAGCGGCGTCCGCGAAGACAATTCCGGCGAACAAAACCGTGAAAACGAAGCGAAAAAATCTCATCGAACGCCGAAAAGTTTGTGAAGTTGCCAACCCGCGCGAAACGGGAATCCGTGCGCGACGACCCACGCGGAAATCGCCGAAAGCACGGCGGGATCTTCGCGCCGCGACCACTCGGGATGCAACCAGATCGGCGCCGAAGAAGAAACGCGTTCCCGCGAAATTTTTTCCGCCCAAAACGCGATGTCCTCAGGGCGCGAAACGATGAGTTTCAGCTCCGATGCACGCGCCCAGTTTTCCGAAAGCGGCGGGCGTTTTTCTTTCGGGCTGACCGTGATCCAATCGACGTTCCCGCGAATCCGAAACGCGCCGCTCGTCTCAAGATGAACGCGCAAACCGCGCGCGTGAAGCGCATCGCAAAGCGGCGAGAGCTCGTGAATCGCGGGCTCGCCGCCCGTTATGACAACGAAATCCGGATGCGCCGCCGCCGCTTCGTCCGCAAGCGTTCCCGCAGAAATTTTCTGCGCGGGAACGGCATCGTCGCCGCCCCACGTTCCCGCAGAATCGCACCACGCGCAACGAATCGGGCAACCGAAAAGCCGAATGAAAAACGCCGCACGCCCGGCGTGCGCGCCCTCGCCTTGCCAGCTTCCGAATTTTTCGAACACGGGATACGCGAAACTTTCGGACGCTTCGACGCGATCTCGCGGGAACTCGCTCATTTTTCGAAATAAGCAAAATTTTTTCCGTCTTCGCCGACTTTGACGGATTTCAGCCACGCGCGATTCGCGGATTCCTTGCGCACGAGCGCGTCGAACACATCGAAAAGATGCGTCGCCAAGCCCTCCGCCGAACAGTTTTCAAGAATGTAAGGCTTGAAAAGATGCGGGAACGCCGAAAGCAGTTTCAGCCCTTCCGTATCGGATTTCGCAAACATGAACGCATGGTCGAGATGCTCGGAAATCCACTGATTGATGAATTTGATGCCGCCGAAATCGATGACGAAGCCGAGGTGATCCAGCTCCTCGCAGGCGAAAGTAAGCGTCAGCGACCAGTTGTGCCCGTGCAGAAAAGAGCAATGCCCCGGATGCCGATGCTGAACGTGTCCGATGGGAATGTCCGTGTAGATTTTCTCGCAGGTGTGCATGTCGGAAAAGTATGTCCGCCGCGCCGGAACTTGCAACGAAGAATCCGCTTCGCGGGAACGCCGACGATTTTTCCGTGCGCAAAAAAAAGCTCCCCGACACAAATCGGAGAGCTTTTTTTGCCGTGAAACCGAGCGAATTATTCGCCGTAGCGGATACGGACTTCGCGCTCGAGCGCGCGGCAGGCTTCTTGGAATTCCTTTTCGGAAATCTGACCGTTCTGGCGCTGCGACATAAGCGTCCGAATATCCTCTTGGATGCTCTTGAGCGTGCGAGTCGGATCCAACGCGGGAGCCGCCGGTTCTTCCGGCGCGGGAGCGGGTTCGGGAACAGCCGCAGGTTCGGCGGGTTCCGGAGCGGGCTCGGGAGCAGGTTCCGGCGCGGGAGCGGGCGCNGGAGCGGGTTCTTCGACCGGCGCGGGAACGGGTTCCGGCGCAGGCGTTTCATCAACGACGGGCGCGGGTTCCGGAGCGGGCGGTTCGTCGGCGGGAAGCGGTTCGGGTGCTCCGTCGGGATCCAAAGGTTCAAGACCTTCTTCGTCGTCTTCTTTGAAAAGTCCGTCCACGTCTTCGGGCGGAAGTTCCGCGCCGGCGACGACCACGGGAGCGGGAGCGGGTTCCGCGACCGGCGGCACCGGCTCGACTTCTGCGGGAGCGACTTCTGCGGGAGCCGCATCGACGACTGCTGCCGCTTTCGGAGCATCGGGATCGGGCAAAAGAGAAGGAACGGGATAATCGGAAAGGTAGGAGCAAAGCCCGTCCGCGTCTTCCCACGATTCAATCTGCGAATCTTCGGAAATGTAGCCGGGACGAGAGAACACGACAGTATGCTTTACGGGCTCCGCCGTGCGCTGAATTTCGAGCGAAACCGGCGCGGTGCCGAGGTTTTTCCCGTCAAGGCTGACGAGGACTTCACTCTGCTCTCCGTCGGCAGGAATGAAGCTGATGGTCTGCGTGGAAGCGGTGCAACCGACGAGAGCGGCGCAAAGCGCGGCGAGTGTGAGGCTGGGGAACGATTTCATTTTACGTAGGATAAAATTCGGGTTTCGATTGAGCTTTACGATAAGCTCTTTTTCGGTTTTCTCAACTCAAAATTTCGAACGGCATCCGATTTTCCGAAAAAAACCGAGCGTTCCCGAGATTTGCCGTCCGTTTTTGCGCCGCGCGATCCCGCGGCGAGCGGTCAGTTTCCGTTCTCGTAAGTTCCGAGACGCGGAGCTTTGAGCAGACGATTTTCGTTGTAGGCCTTATAAAGATTCTCGTGAAGCGAGCGATATTCGTCCTCGGTGATTTCCCCGCGCTGAAGCAAGCGGCGCAGTGCCTTTTCCTGCAAACGGAAATCCGTGAAGTCCGTCGGTTTTTCCCGCTTGGAAAATTCCACGGCGGCGTGCGACATGCCCTCCGTTTTTTTCGCCGCGGCGGCGAGATCGGCGCGCGCCTCGGCGGATTCGCCGCGAGCAAGGCGTTCCCGCAACGCGAGCGTTTCGGGCGAAATTTTCAACAGTTCGACTTCCACGCGATCCAAAAGATTCGGCAAACCGTCGGCGCCCTCAAAGGATTCAAGACGGAAGTCCGCATCGAAATAACCGGGCTTGGAAAACTTCACTTCGTAGGAACCGGAACGGGAAAGGCGCTCCGTGCGCGGCGTAAGCCCGCAGTTTTTCCCGTTGATGAAGACCGTTGCGCGCTCCGGCTCGGAAACGAAGTCCACGGTCGTCCATTCGCGGTCATTGTAGGAACGGCAACCGACGAGAAAAAGGAAGCCGCAGAACGCGAGCGCAAGAAGTTTCGAAAAGGATTTTGCCATGTCGTTGTCTTTATAAAATTTACGTGTTGACAGTGAATCGAAAAGAGGGGATAGTTTCAACCTAATTTTTCGGCGAGTCAGCCCGGTTCTCGGCCAGCATAGCACAGTTGGTAGTGCAGCCGCCTTGTAAGCGGCAGGTCGTCAGTTCGAGTCTGACTGCTGGCTCCAGTTCTTTTCATTTGCCCGATAGTGTAACGGTCAGCACTAATGACTCTGACTCATTCAGTCCAGGTTCGAATCCTGGTCGGGCAACCACTTTTCGAAGCGCCGGCGGAACGTTCCCGTTCGGCGCTTCGTTTTTTTCGCCGAAAAAAAATGCGGGAATCCCGAACCGCGCCGCGCCGACATTCGGAAGGCGTTTTCCGTTTGGACTTTTTACAAAAAAATCTTTTTACTGACGCGCTTATGATTCAGCTGAACGAAAATTATCTGAAGCTGCCCGGCAGCTACCTTTTCTCCGACATTGCGAAAAAAGTCGAAGCGCTGAAAGCGGCGCATCCCGAAGCGAAAATCATTCGGCTCGGGATCGGCGATGTCACGCGCCCGCTCCCGAAAGCCTGCATTGAAGCGCTTCACAAGGCGACGGACGAAATGGGCACGGCGGAAGGTTTCCGCGGCTACGGTCCCGAACAAGGCTACGCGTTTTTGCGCGATGCGATCGTCGAACACGATTTCCGCGCACGCGGGCTCGACGTTGCCGCGGACGAAATTTTTGTTTCCGACGGCGCGAAAAGCGACACGGGCAACATCGGCGACATTCTCGGCACAAACAACAAAGTCGCCGTCACCGACCCGGTTTATCCCGTTTACGTGGACACCAACGTCATGGCGGGACGCGCGGGAACGCTCCGCGCGGACGGGCGCTGGGACAATCTCATCTACCTGCCCTGCGTCGAGGAAAACAATTTCGTTCCCGAATTGCCGAGCGAACGCGCGGACGTGATTTACCTTTGCTACCCGAACAATCCGACGGGAACGACGCTCACGCGCGACCAACTCCGCGTTTGGGTGGACTACGCGCAAAAAAACAACGCGCTGATTCTTTTCGACGCCGCCTACGAAGCGTTCATCACGGAAAACGAAGTGCCGCACAGCATTTACGAAATTCCGGGCGCGCGGGAATGCGCGATCGAGTTCCGCAGTTTTTCCAAAACGGCGGGCTTCACGGGAACGCGTTGCGCCTACACGGTTGTGCCGAAGACGCTCACGGTTCGCGTCGGCGGCGAAAACGTGGCGTTGCATCGGCTTTGGAATCGCCGCCAGACGACGAAATTCAACGGCGTTCCCTACCTCGTGCAACGCGCGGCGGAAGCCGTTTTTTCCGCCGAGGGACAAAAAGAAGTCGCGGCGAACATCGCGCATTATCTCGGGAACGCGAAAACGATTCGCGAAGCCTTGCTCGGCATCGGGCTCAAGGTGTGGGGCGGCGTCAGTTCGCCTTACGTTTGGGTAAAAACGCCGGCGGGAATGACTTCGTGGCAGTTTTTCGACCACCTGCTGAACGACTTGCACATCGTCGGGACTCCGGGTTCCGGGTTCGGTCCGAGCGGCGAAGGCTATTTCCGCCTCACCGGTTTCGGCTCCGCCGAACAAACGCGCGAAGCCTGCGAACGCCTGAAATCCGGGCTTTGAAAAAAATCCGTCGGGAACGCAATTCCCGGCGGATTTTTTTTGCGCGGGCGTTTTAATCTTCTTTAAGCACCGCGCGTTTAACGTTAGTCTTGCGGGCGTTATGCACGACATCTCGCAAGGAAAAATTCTCGTCACCGGCGGCTCCGGACTCATCGGCAGCGCCATCATCGCGCGGCTCAACGAGCTCGGACACACGAACATTCTCACGACCGACAAGCTCGGAACGGATTTGCGTTTCAAAAACCTTGTTCCGCTCAAATTCGCCGAATACATGGAATACGAAGATTTTGACCGCGCGCTCGAAACCGATCCCGCGCGTTTCGCCGACGTAAAAACCGTGTTTCACCTCGGCGCATGCTCCGCGACGACGGAAAAAGACTGCACCTATCTCATTCACAACAATTACGAATACACGAAAAAACTCGCCGCGTTCGCGCTCGGGAACGGCGCGCGCTTCGTGTATGCTTCCTCCGCCGCAACCTACGGGAACGGCGAAAACGGAATGGACGACGAAGCGGACATTCTCCCGCTCAAACCGCTGAACATGTACGGCTACTCGAAACACCTTTTCGACCTGCACGCATTGCGCAACGGCTATCTCAATAAAATTACGGGCGTAAAATATTTCAACGTTTTCGGACCGAACGAAAACCACAAGGCGAACATGGTCAGCATGGTGTTTCGCGCGTTTCACCAGATCCGCGAAACCGGCGCAGTCAAACTCTTCAAAAGTTATCGTCCGGAATACGCCGACGGATGCCAGATGCGCGATTTTCTCGGCGCAAAAGAAGCGGCGGCGATCACCGTGCACCTCGCGCAAAACGAAGAAGCGACCGGGCTCGTGAACGTCGGTGCCGGCAAGGCGCGCACGTGGCTCGAGCTCGTGCGCCCGATTTTTGCGGCGATGGGCGTTCCCGAAAATATCGAATTCATCGAAATGCCGGAATCGCTCCGCGCGCAGTATCAGTATTTCACGCAAGCGAAAATTGATAAGCTGACGCGCCTCGGCGGCGCACGTTTCCTCGTGCCGCTCGAAGAATCCGTCACCGACTACGTGAAAAATTATCTGATTCCCGACAAGCATCTCGGCGAATGATTTTTTTTCGCGGGAACGCGCGGGAACGCAGAAAGAAATGAAAAAAATCGTAGTAAGCGGCGAGCCCGAAATCGTCACGGAAATTCGGGAACGCATTTCGCGCGAGTTTCGGGATTTGCGCTTCGACGCGGCGCCGCACAAATACTACTTGGACGATGTCGAGCTGCCCAGCGTGTCCGAGCTCACGCACCGCTTTTGCGAAAAAAAAGATTTCGACGCAATCGCCGCCGCCTACGCGCTGAAAAACGGGAACGACGCACGCTACTGGCTCGACCGCTGGAAATTCAACAACCTCCGCGCGACAATCAGCGGCTCGCTGGTGCACGAATACGGAGAAAGCCTCGTCTGGCTTCGAAACGGTTTTCCGGAATTCATCACCGACGCGAACAGAGTGAAATTCGTCGAAGACAAAAATTGGCTGATTCCGACTTGCGACAAGGAATGCGCGATTCTGAAATTCTTTGAAGAGTTGCCGGAACATCTGCATTTCGTCACGGCGGAAGCGCGAGTTTATTCCGGAAAGAGCGAAGCCTCGGCGGCGGCGGTGCCGTTCGCGGGAACGTTCGACCTGCTTTTTTATTACGATGACGTTGAGCACAACGGAAAAAACAGCGGGCTTTTCATCTTCGATTGGAAGACGAACAAATCCCTGATTTCGGAATACAACCGAAACAACACCGTGTCGCTGTTGCCGCCGTTTGACGATATGATCGAAGAGCCGCTCTCGCTCTACGCGCTCCAACTCTCGGCATACGCGCTTTGCCTGAGAGGAATCGGATGCGATGTAAAAGGTCTGCGCATCGTTTGGCTGAAAGACGACGGCAACTACGAAATCATTCGCCTGAAAGATCTTTCGAAAAATCCCGATTTCAAGCGCCACCTCTAACCGCGGGAACGGGTTTGTCCGCAAACAAACTGCGCGACGCGCTCGTTTATAAAAAATTCAACGCTTCGGCGGGCGAGAGAACCGTTATGCCGAGCTTTTTCATAAGCGGTTTGGGAAAGTGTTTTACGTTCCCCGTGACGATTATCTTATCTTGTGTCGCGAGCGCGGCTTCGATGAAAATTCTATCGTCGATATCGGGAAGTTCTTCCGAAATACTCACGGGTTTTATCGGAGGCGTTCCCATTAAATCCACCAAAAATATGTTTACGCAGTCCTCGGCAAGGCGAAATCGCGGACGAGACAAAACCTCGAGATACTCGCAGATTATTCTGTTGTCGTAAACTGCGGTAAAAGTTTCGCCCATTTCCGACATCAACAAATGCGGCGAACCGTTTGCGCTCAAAAACGCCGAAACGACGACATTCGTATCGATGACAAACGTCTTCATTTTCGGTTTTTACGTTCTTTTCTCGCGGCGGCGATTTCGGCATCAATTTCTTCCGGCGACATATCGGAAGTTCCGTTCCTTACCGCACGCATTTGACTGTGCAACAACATTTGCCTGAATTTCATATGAACGACGGCACGGACATCCGGAATCAGCGTGTCTTCCGTTGTGGATATCAGGATGGAACGCGGCTTGCCGTCCTTTGTAATGACGACGAATCCGCTTTTGTCGACTTCCTTCATCACCTTGCCCGAATTCGTGGCAAGTTCTCTCGTGGCTATCATTTTCATGCGCTTCATTGTGTTTTACATTTGTTTTACGGTCAAATCCAAAACGTTCCCGCAAATTGAATTTGCGCCGAGAGCGCGGAAGCGAATAAACTCTTCGGAAAAGTTTTCCCGCGCAATGAATTCCGAAAATCCCGAAAAATCCGCCGCCGAAACCCGCGCAACGCCCGTCGGCGAAATTTCCACGCAAGGTCTCGCGAAAGTTTACGGCAAGCGGGAAGTTGTGCACGATGTCAGCCTCAGCGTGCGCGCGGGCGAAGTCGTCGGGCTGCTCGGACCGAACGGCGCGGGCAAGACGACGACGTTCTACATGGTCGTCGGGCTCGTTCCCGCGACGCGCGGGCGCGTGTTGCTCGACGGGAACGACATCACTTCTTTCCCGATGTGGAAACGCGCGCGTTGCGGGCTGGGCTATTTGCCGCAGGACGCGTCGATTTTCCGCAAACTCACCGTTTGGGAAAACGTGATGGCAGTCGTCGAAACAATGCCGATGCGCGCCGCAGAACGTCGAGCCTACTGCGAAGCGCAGCTCAACGATCTCGGGCTGATGCGCCTTGCGAAACAACCCGCCTACACGCTTTCCGGCGGAGAACGCCGCCGCCTCGAAATCGCGCGCGCGCTTGCGACGAAGCCGCGCTTCATGTTGCTCGACGAACCGTTCAGCGGCGTGGATCCCATTTCCGTCGCCGATGTTCAGAAAATCGTCATCGACCTGAAACTCAAAGGCATCGGCGTGCTCATCACCGACCACAACGTGCGCGAAACGCTCTCCATCGTCGATCGCGCGTATCTGATTCACCAAGGAACCGTGCTCGTGGAAGGTTCGTCCGATGTGATTCTGAACGACGAAAAAGCGCGGAAATTCTACCTCGGTTCCGGTTTCCAGATGTGACGCTCCGCGCGGGAACGCGTTCCCGCAATCGGTGTTTCGAAAAAAATATTTTCGCACGTTCCCGTGATTCCTCTTGTTTTGGCATCTGCTTCGCCGCGCCGCCGCGAGCTGCTTTCCCGCGCGGGATTTTCTTTCGAAGTCGTCGTTTCCGATGCGGAAGAAAATGAAGATCCGCACGGCGATCCCGCGCGAATGGTCGTTGAAAATGCGCTCGCAAAAGCGCGCGCCGTTGCCGAAAAACGCCCGGAAGCGCTCGTGCTCGGCGCGGACACGACGGTCGCGCTCGGCGGGCGAGTTTTCAACAAACCCGCAAATCTTGACGAAGCGCGGGAAATGTTGCGGGCGCTCGGCGGGAAAACGCATACCGTGTTCACGGGAACGGCGTTCGTCCGCAAAAACGCCGGCGTCGAAGAAACTCGGCTCGTCGCCTGCCGCGTGCGTTTCAAGCCGCTCGACGACGATACGATTTCGCGTTATTTCAAAATCGTAAATCCGCTCGACAAGGCGGGCGCCTACGGAATCCAGTCGGGACGCGACATCATCGTCGAATCCTACGAAGAACCGCTGAGCAACATCGTCGGGTTGCCTGCGGAAATCCTTGCGCCGCGCCTGCGCGAACTGCTCGCGGCGCCCGCGTTCCCGCACAAACCGCTTTAATCGAAAAAACTTTTCGTCGTCATGAAAATTCTCTGTCTCGACATCGGCAACACGCACACGCATTGCTCGGTTATGGAAAACCGCCGCGCCGTTTTTTCGGAAACGCTGAAAACGGCGGAAATCGACGGCGATGCGGGCGTTCCCGCCCTGCTCCGCTCGCCGGAAGTCGTGCGCCTCGCCGTGAGCGGAGCATCGTTCTGCTCCGTCGTTCCCGCGGCGACGGAGCGGCTTCTCGCCGTGCTCAAATCCTGCGCTCCCGCGCTTCCCGTGCTTCGCGTTTTTCACGGAGATTGTCCGGGGCTCGGCATTCATTATCCGACGCCGCAGGAAATCGGACCCGACCGACTCGCCAACTGCATCGGCGCGCAAGCACGTTTCGGCGCTCCCGCCGTCGTCATCGACATGGGCACGGCGGTCACGTTCGACATTCTTTCCGAGAAAGGCTACGAGGGCGGCATCATCGCTCCCGGGATTGAAATCATGACGCGCTACCTTCACGAACAAACGGCGCTCCTTCCCGCGCTCGACCCGCGGGATCTGTTGCTTTCGGAAGACGCGGAAGGCATCGGGAAATCCACTTTGGGCGCGATGAAACTCGGTTGCGCCGTCGGTTTTTCGGGAATGATCGAAAAACTTCTCGAAACCGTTCTCGCGCAACTCGAACGTTGGCATGTCCGCGAGCCGAAAATCATTGCGACCGGCGGATGCGCGGGCATTCTTCCCCGCGAGTGGAAACACAAAGTCCACTGGGCGCCGTTCATCACCGTTCAGGGACTCGAAGAAGCTTTTCTCAGAAAAATCGCCTGAAAAAAAAGCCGCACGGCGAAAACCGTGCGGCTTTTTTGCATTCCTGCGGGAACGCGTAAAAATCAGTCGCGGCGCGAAGCGAAAATCATAATCAGATACCAGAACAGCGTCGCGATGCCGGCGAAAATAACCAACGCGGCGCCGACGTGCTGATCGGGGCGAAACTGCGTTTTCACCACCCACGTCTGATAAAGAATCACGACGGCGATGAACACCGTCATCGCAATAATGAACCACGAGCCGATCCCGCCGAAGAACATCAGAAGCAACATCGCGCCGAGCGCGACGAAGAAGCCGATCGTGATAAATGCGCGCAGGAACGAAAAGTCGGTTTTCGTCATGAACACGGTCGCCGTCAGCCCGACGGAGAGCAACAGCGTCGAAAGCGCGGCGGGAGCGACGATTTCGTTCAACATCGTCGCGGAACCGAAGCGCCACATGAGAATGTTGAGCATCGGAGCGAAAAGCAACGCTTCCGCCACGATATAAATTCCCAAGCCCGCAATTTGCGTTCCCGCGGAAGCACCGCCGAACGCGAGCCGATTCGAGAGCATCGAAATACCCCAAAAACCGGCAAGCACCAACAGCCAACCGAACGCGCCGCTGCCGAAGAAAAGACTCGTCAGCGGATTGACGATTGCAGGCGTCGCCAGTATTCCCGCGAGCACGAGTCCGAATACCGCGCACGCCACCGCGACGAGCAGGTAGGTTTTTCTGTAAAAATCGGCGCGGGTTGCAGGAGATGCCGCCGCGACGACGAAGGGATTGCTGCTGTAGTAGTCACTCATAAAATCAAAAAATTTTCCTTTCCCGTGATTTTGCAGAAAGCGTGCCGCAGCGCAAGTTTCGTCTGTTTTTTTCATGTCGCGCGCAAAAATAAATTTCTTGCCCGATCGTTCCCGCTGTAAGAAAATACGCGCACCATGAGCGCTCCCTCCTGCAATACATCCGCGACACCGGAAACGGTCATCGAGAATCTCGGACCGTGCAAATTTCCGTCGCCGCTTAAAAAACTTCACTTCTCCGAAGAGCTTTTCAAAACGGACGACGACCGCATTTTGGCGGACATCACGTTCAACGGCGCGATGAAAGCCGTGAGCGAAGGCAAACCGCTCGTTTCTTTCGAGCTGGCGGGACCGCGGGAAAACATTTACTTCAATCCCACGGAAACGAAAGTCGGGATCGTCACCTGCGGCGGGCTTTGTCCGGGGCTGAACGACGTGATTCGAAATCTCGTCATGGGGCTTTATCATTCTTACGGCGTGACGCGCATCTTCGGTTTCCGCTACGGCTACGAAGGATTGGTCCCGCAGTATAAACACGAACCGCTTCTGCTCGATCCGGAATCCGTTTCGGATATTCACGCGCAGGGCGGCACGATTCTCGCGAGTTCCCGCGGACAACAGGACACGCCGACCATCGTGGACACGCTTCAACGCATGGGAATCGACATTCTTTATGTCGTCGGCGGCGACGGCACGTTGCGCGCCGCACGGGAAATTTCCGAAGAATGCAAATTGCGCGGGCTGAAAAAATCCGTCATCGGCATTCCGAAAACCATCGACAACGACATCGTTCTGCTCGACAAAAGCTTCGGGTTTGAATCCGCCGTTTCCGAAGCGGTGAAAGTCATCAACTGCGCGCACGTCGAAGCCAAAGGCGCTCCGAACGGGATCGGCATCGTCAAACTGATGGGACGCGACTCCGGCTTCATCGCCGCCTACGCATCGCTCGCGAGCTCGGAAGCGAATTTCGTGCTCATTCCCGAAGTTCCGCTCGTGCTCGACGGTCCGCACGGTTTTCTCGAAGCGCTCCGCAAACGCATTCACGAACGCGGGCACGCGCTCATCGTCGTCGCCGAAGGCGCGGGACAAACGCTTTTCAACGAAGAAGCCGGACGCGATGCTTCCGGGAACAAGCTCCACAACGATATCGGAAAATACCTCCGCGACCGCATCAAAGCGGACATGAAGGAACACGAAATCGACTGCACCATCAAATACATCGACCCGAGCTACATCATCCGAAGCATTCCCGCAAACGCCTACGACAACGCCTACTGCTCGCACTTGGCGCACAACGCCGTGCACGCCGGCATGGCGGGCAAGACGGGAATCATCGTCGCAATGTGCCACCGCGCGCACGTGCATCTGCCGCTCTCGCTCATCGCGAACAAACGCAAAAAAGTGAACGTCACGAGCGAACTTTGGCGCGGCGTTCTCGAATGCACGGGACAGCCGCTCTCGTGGGGCAAATAAAATCCCGTTCGAGCAACGCGCTCACGAAAAAACGTCCTTCCGCAAAAGAAGGACGTTTTTTTGTGCGCCGGCGGGAACGGGCGTTCCCGCGAAAATCGCCGGATTACGCGAGCGCCCGCTTCAACGCTTCGACTTTGTCGAGACGCTCCCACGGAAGATGCGCTTTGGTGAAATGCCCGTATTGAACCGTTCCCGCGTAAATCGGACGCAGAAGATCGAGCTGGCGAATGATTTCCGCCGGCTTGAACGAAAACGTCTTTTTCACCGCGTCGATGATTTTTTTGTCGGAAACCGTTCCCGTGCCGAAAGTTTCAATGTGAATGCTCGTCGGCTCCGGTTCGCCGATCGCGTAGGCGACCTGCAATTCGCAACGCGCCGCAAGCCCCGCCGCAACGATGTTCTTCGCAACCCAGCGGCACATGTACGCGCCGGAACGATCGACTTTCGACGGATCTTTTCCCGAAAAAGCGCCGCCGCCGTGGCGCCCGACTCCGCCGTAAGTGTCCACGATGATTTTTCGCCCCGTCAGCCCGGCATCGCCGTTGGGACCGCCGATGACGAATTTTCCCGTCGGATTGATGAAAAATCGCGTTCCCGAAGAAATGAACTTCGCGGGAACGACCGAGCGGACAAGCGCCTCGCCGAATTTCACGATTTCCGCATGCGAAACGTCTTCCGTGTGTTGCGTGGAAAGCACGACGTTTTCCACGGTCGCGGGAACGCCGTGCTCGTAGCGAACGGCGACCTGCGACTTGCAATCGGGACGCAACCAACGCGATTCCGGCGCGGCGGGATTTTTGCGCACGGCTTCGAGCGCCTGCAATATTCGATGCGCGAACATGACGGGCGCCGGCATCAGCTCCGGAGTTTCGTTCGTCGCGTAGCCGAACATAATGCCTTGGTCTCCCGCGCCCTGCTCCGCCGTGCTTTTGCCGTCTGCGGAAGACGCGTTCACGCCCTGCGCGATATCGGGCGACTGCTGCCCGATCAAATTCACGATTTTTACCGTTCCCGCGTGAAAAACGGCGTCGTCCCGCTCGGTCTCATAGCCGATTTCCCGAATGGCATCGCGCACGATTTTGTCGAAATCGAGCTTCGCCGACGTCGTGATTTCGCCCGCAAGCACAACGTTGTCGTCTTTTACGAGCGTTTCGCAAGCGACGCGGGAACGCGGATCCTGCGCGAGACACGCGTCGAGGATGCAATCCGAGATGAAGTCGGCGACTTTGTCCGGATGCCCGGAGCCGACGGATTCCGAGGAAAAAATGTAGCTGCCCTCGCTGTCTGTTTCTGTATTTGTGTTCATTAAAAAAGTTCCGAAAAATTTTGAGCGGGAACGCCGCTCTTTGCCCGAAATTTCGGCAAAAACGTTTTCAGAACTTCTCGCGGACAAAAAAACCTTATGCGTTCGCAGGGAACTCATAAGGAAATTGCCGCCGTGAGCCGGATTTTTGTTTTTAGCCGTAGGCTCGCATCCTGCGCCGGGAGCGCAAACCACCGTGACAGCGCAGATTGCTCAAATGTGCGCAGCTCGGTTGGTAATTTCTTCGAAGAAATTTCGCGATGCAAATTCCGTAAATATCGGTCAAAGAACGGACGGCGTTCCCGCCGCTTGGCGAGGAAATCTACCCTTTCTCCGCACGGAGTCAACGATGAACGTTCCCGCGCAATGCTCACCAAACGCGGTGCCGCGACAAAAAATTGCTTGCATCAGGTTCCGGGAATGTTCATTCTTCGCGGAACTTCATTTTTTACGGCCGGTTAGCTCAATGGTAGAGCAGTTGACTCTTAATCAATTGGTTACAGGTTCGAGTCCTGCACCGGCTACCACTTTTAAGACCCGCGGAAACGCGGGTCTTTTG
>CAVFCB010000012.1:0-25459 GCA_963620895.1 Bacteroidaceae bacterium
GACGCAGAAAAATTTAGAAATTTCCGAAAAATTCCGCAACCGCGAAAATTCCGCGCTCCCGCAGCGTTCCCGCGCGGGAACGGCGCTCAGTTGCCGACGGTTTTTTCGGCGGGATCGGTGGCGACGAGATACGCGATTGCGGCGATTGCCTCGCGATAATCGTATTCTGCGGCGACGGTGGCGGCGCGCGCCTCCGTCAGCGAAACCTGCGCGTCCGTGCGGTCGAGCGATGAAGCTTTGCCGACGTTGAACTGCTCGGTGACGATGTCGAAATTTTCGCGTGCCGCGCGTTCGGAAATGCCTGCGACTTCATACTGTTTTTTCGCGCGGGAAAGCGTCAGCACCGCCTCGGTGATTTTCGCGTAAAGATCCTGTTCGTAAGCGGCGACTTTGCTTCGGGCGACGCGCAGTTCGGCGACGGCGTTTTCGATCGCGCGGACATTGCGTCCGCCGTTGAAAATGTTTTGCGTGAGCGTTCCCGCGCCGATGAGATTCCAAATTTTCGGCATATCCAAATCGTCGCCCGTGAACGTTGCGGAAATGCTCAAACCGAGCGACGGATAGAGGTCGGCGACGGTTTTGTCCACGTAAGCGGACGCGGCTTTTTCCTGCGCGACGAGAGCGGCGAGTCCGGGTTCGCGTTCCCGCGCGAGTGCGAGGAGCGTTTCCGCGTCTTCGTCAAACGTGCCCATGGCGTTCCCGCCGAGTTCGTAGGCGGGCGATTCGGCGAAACCGAGTGCGAGATTGAGCGTCGCGCGCGCGGTCTTCACGTTGTTTGCCTTGCTGATGTGGTCGAGCAACGCGTTGTTGTAGTCCACTTCCGCTTTGGTGCAGGCGTATTTCGTTCCCGTGCCCTCGGCGCGGCGCACGCGCATCTGCGCGAGGTGTTCGCGATACTGCTCGACCGCCTGCTCGGCGACGGAAGCGAGTTCGATGCTGCGGCGCAGTTCGAAATAAGCTTTTCGGACATCGTAGCGAACGAGATTTTCCGCGGCGGCGAGATCTTTTTCCGCGGCGAGAAGTTCGGCGACCGCTTTCGCGAGTGCGGCGTCGGTTTTGCCGAAATCCCACACCAGCAAATCCATCGAGAGCGCGATTTTATCGCTCCCGCGGGAATGAAAACTTTGCCCGTGCTTGGTTTCGTTATTCGTGCCGCGCGAATAAGACGCGGAAGCGTCCGCCGTCGGAAGATAATCGGCGCGAATGTCCTGCACGGCGAGGCGCGCGGAAATCACCGCTTGCCGCGCCTGAAAAATCTTCGGATTCGCGACGGCGGCGATGCTTTCGAGATCGGCGAGCGAAAGCGTCGAACCTTCGCGGAGACCGAATTCGGAAAAGGCGACCGTGCGTTCGCCCTGCAGGCGGTTTTCGGGTTTTTGCGCCTCGCGCGCGTCGCGCACCGTTGAGCACGCGGCAAGCGCGAAAAGCGCGGGAACGAAAAGTGCGGCAATGGATTTTCTTTTCATGAATGAAACTCCGGGAACGATTGAAGCGGAAAAATTTCGAAGAATGATGCGATGCATAAAAAATTTTTACGCTTCGTTGTTTTTGTGTTTCACGCCGTTGTCCGGCAGGCTGACGGTTTTGCGGCAATGTTCGCGCATGCGTTGGAAAAGCGCGTAAAGCGCGGGAGCGAACGCGATGCCGACAAATGTTGCCAACAGCATGCCGCTGAACGTCGTCACGCCGATTGCGCGGCGGGAACCCGCGCCGGCGCCCGTTGCGATGACGAGCGGGAACACGCCGAAGAGGAACGACCACGCCGTCATCAAAACGGCGCGGAAACGCAAGGATGCGCCGAGCATCGCCGCTTCGACGATTGAATAACCGGCTTCGCGCGACTGTTTCGAAAACTCAATCATCAGAATCGCGTTTTTCGCCGCAAGACCGATGAGCATGACGAGTCCGAGCTGCGCATACACGCTCAGCGACATATCGCAGACGAGCAACCCGATGAGCGCGCCCAGCGTCGGAATCGCGACCGTGAGCATGACGGGAACGGGAATCGTCCAGCTTTCGTATTGCGCCACGAGGAAGAGATACGCGAAAAGTATCGCGAGCGCCATGATGAGCACGATTTGCCCTTCGTTCTGCCGCTCCTGATAACTTTGCCCTTTCCATTCGACGTGATAGCCGGAGGGCAGGTTCATTTTTTCGATGATGCGCATGAGCTCGCCGCTCGTAAAACCGTCGGCGACCTGCACGGAAACGTCCGCGGACGTAAGTTTGTTGAAGCGCTGAATTTCCGTCGGACCGACCGTGTGGCGCAGCTCGGCGAGCGCCGTGAGCGGCACCATTTCGCCGGAATTGTTCGGAACGAGCAGACCGCGAATGTCGTCCTCGGTCACGCGAAACGCCTTGTCCGACTGCATTTTGACCTGAAACGCATCGCCTGCGAAATTGAAGTCGTTGATGTAGTAGGACGCGAGCGCGCTCTGCAAGGCGGAGAAAATGGAGCTGACGGGAACGCCGAGCGATTCCGCTTTTTCGCGGTTTATGTCGAGAAAAAGTTGCGCCGTGTCCGCGTTGTAAGAAGAGCTCGCGCGGCGCACCTGCGGGAGCGCGTTGAGGTCGGCGACGAAATTTTTGACGACGGAGGAAAGCTCCGCGGGATCGACGTCGCCTTCGCCGCAGAGCACGGCGGAAACGCCGCCGACGGCGCCGAGCCCCATAATTGCGGGCGGCGTGAAAAAGATGACGCGCGCCTCGGGAATGTCGTCCGTCGCGCGTTGAAGATTTGCGACGATTGCGGAAAGCTGCGTTTCGGGCGTCGTGCGTTCGCTCCAATCTTTGAGGTTGATGAAGCCCATGGCAACGTGTTCGCCGCTCCCGCTCATCATACTGTGTCCGGGAACAGTCATGACGGATTGCACGCCGGGAATGTCGCGAATGCGTTCCCGCACTTTTTCGAGCGTCGCTTCCGTGCGCGCGATTGTTGCGCCGGGAGCGAGTTCGATGTTCATCATGACGGAACCTTTGTCCTCTTCGGGCAGGAAGGAGCCGGGAATTTTTCCGGAGAAAAACCAAATGCCGCCGAACATCACGAGCATAAGCCCGACCGTCAGCGCGGCGCGGCGCACAAGGCGCGAAACGATGCCGATATACACGCGCTTTGAGCCTTCGAGCAAAATGTTGAACGGTTTGAAGAATGCCGAAACGCGTTCCCGCGGCGGACGCAAAATCAGCGCGCACAGCGCCGGGCTAAGCGTCAGCGCAACCACCGACGAAAGCACGAGCGCAATGCACATCGTCACCGAAAACTGCATGTAAATGCGCCCGACCATGCCGCCGTAGAACGCCAGCGGAACGTAGCACGCAACCGTGACGAGCGTCGTCGCGATGACCGCGCCCGTAATTTGTTGCATGCTCTTGATCGCCGCGTCTTTCGCGGAAAGGCGTTCCCGCGACATGAGCGACTGGCAGTTTTCGACGACGACGATTGCGTCGTCCACCAACGAACCGATGACGAGAATCAGCCCGAACATCGTCAGCACGTTCACGCTGTAATTCATCAGATACATGAACGTGAACGTGCCCACGAGCGAAACCGGAATCGCGATCGCGGGAACGAGCGTTGCGCGCCAATCCTGCAAAAACACGTAAGTGACGAGCACGACGAGCGCCAGCGCAATCACGATCGTTTCCACGATTTCTTTGAGCGAAACGACGATGAACTGCGTCGGATCGTAGGAAACCTGATAGCTCACGCCTGCGGGAAAGCGCGATGCCATGTCGTCGAGCACGGCGCGCACGCGCTCCACCGTTGCGAGCGCGTTGGAATCGCTGTTGCGATAAATGCCCATGCCGACGGATTCGAGCCCGTTGAAGTTCCCGCGCCCGGAATAAGATTTCGAACCGAGCTCGACGCGCGCGACGTCGCGCAGGCGCAAAAGACCGCCGGCATCGTCCGTGCGCACGATGATGTTGCCGAATTCTTCCGCCGTCGTCAGACGCCCGTGAACGTTAAGTTTGAATTGAATGAAATCGCTGCCCTGCTCGGAACCGAGCGTTCCCGCGGCAGCCTGCACATTTTGAGATTCGACGGCGGAAATAAGATCCGACGCCGAAAGTCCGAGCCCGGCGAGCCGCACGGGATCGAGCCAGATACGCATCGAATAAACGTCGCCGCCCATCACGTCCGCGGAAGAAACGCCGTCCACGCGGGAAACCGCATCGCAGACCGTTGTCGAAACGTAGTTGCTCAGCTGTTGCGTCGTCATCACCGAACCGTCGGTCGTGAACGAGAACATGGCGAGAATGTCGTTCCCGCGCTTGCGCACCTGAACGCCGGTGCGCTGGACTTCTGATGGGAGCTTGGACTCGGCGCGTTTGATCGCGTTTTGCACGTTGACCATCGCGATATCGTCGTCCACGCCGGTTTTGAACGAAATGCTGCACGAATATTGCCCGCTGTTCGAGCAAGTCGAGGAAAAGTAAAGCATGTCCTCGAGCCCGTTAATTTCGGCGTCGAGTTGCGTGGCGATGACGTCGCGCACCGTTTCCGCGCTCGCGCCCGAATACGTTGCGGAAACGTGAATGCTCGGCGGCGCGATGTCGGGATATTCCTCGACGGGAAGGCGCATGAGCGAAATCAGCCCTGCGATGAAAATCACCAAGCTGATGACTGCGGCGAAGCGCGGTCTCTCAATGAAAATTTTGGAAAACATCTCTTTTTTTATGAAAAAATGTAAATGAAATCTCTTCGCTGAACGGCGGCGAACGTTCCCGCCGATTTCGGCGAAAAATTATTCCGCCGTTCGGACTTTTCGTCCGGGAAGCGCCTTGTGCGTGCCGTCCGAAACGATGCGTTCGCCGACGGCGAGTCCGCTTTCGACGAAGACGAGATCCCGCGTCGTTTGCTCGACCGAAATATCGCGGCGCGAAACCGTGTTTTCCGCATCGAGCACGTAAACGTAAGCGCCTTTCGAGTCATACATCACGGCGGACGGAGAAACGACGGGCATGCGCGTTCCCGCCGTGCGCCCGAGCATTACGGAAACCGTGCCGCCGGGGAGAAGTTTCGCGTCCGGGTTCGAAAAGCGAACGTAAACCTGCACCGTATCCGTGCGTTCGTTCGCGGTGTTGTCCACGAAATCGATTTCGCCGTCGATGCCGTATTCGTTGCCGTCGGCGAGCAACAGTCGGATGCGACTCTGTTCCCGCAACGCTTTTTCGTCGCCGAACATCGAAAGAAATTCGCGGTTGCTCAGCGAAAAACGCACGCGCACGGGATCGATCTGCACGACGGTGGTCAGCGTTCCCGTCGAGGGCGTAACGTAGCTGCCTTCCGCCGCCGCGTTCACGCCGATGCGTCCGTCCGCGGGAGCGAGAATGCGCGTGTTTTTCAAATCGTCCTTTGCGACGATGAGATCCGCCTCCGCCGCCGCGAGCATCGCCTTGTTCGCCTCGTATTCGCTGCGCGAGCTTTCGAGCTCGTCCTGCGTCGAAACGTCTTTCTCGAAAAGCCGCTGCGTGCGATCGAAATTTGCCTTGGAATACGCGACGCGCGCGCGATACTGCGCGATTTTCGCCTCCGCGCTTCGCACTGCCGCAACGTAGCGAATATCATCAAGCCGATACAACGGCTGCCCCTTGCGGACAAATTCGCCTTCCTTGAACGCGACTTCGAGCAAATCTCCCGAAACGCGCGCCGTAACCGCGATGGTCGCCGGCGAAACAACGCGCCCGGGATAACGCCGCATCACAACGTTTTCCGCTTCCGCGACCGTTCCCGCGGCGACGAGTTCGAGGTGCTCTTCCGCGCCCGCCGGCGCGTCTTGCGCCATCAGCGGCGACCATGCGAACGCTCCCGCGAGCGCAAGCGCCGAAATCCATGCGTAATTTCCGATTTTCATAATTTTTTTCTTCAAAAAAGTTTTTTCAAATTCCGTTTTCCAGATTCGCGCGAATTTTTTCCAGCACGCGAAAACAGACTTCGCGTTCCTCCGCGGGAACGCCGCGCAACGCGTCCTCCAAAACCGCCGCCGTCTTCGCGTCGATCACGTCAACTCGAAGCTGCGCCTTTTTCGTGGGCAAAATGAGCGATGCCCGGCGATCGCTGTCCGTGCGCCGGCGACACACCAGCCCCGCCCGTTCAAGCGCACTCACGGCAACGGAAACCGTTCCCGCCGTCACGCCGCGAATCCGCGCAAGGTCTTTGAGCAAAATTCCCTGCGGCGCATGCGAAAGCACCACCTCGAACGTGCGTTGCTGGGCGATGGTGTACGCGTCAAGCACACGCCCGTCCGAGTCCGAGATTCGGTCGCGTATGCGACAGAATATTTCCCAGACGAGCGGTTTCTTTTTTTCGGTGCAGGACTCCGGCGTCATTTCAAAATACTTTGATTTTTCAAACTTTGTGATAAAACACCGTCCGCTCGAAAAAGTTTCAAACTTTTTTTTGCACGCAATTTTCGCCAACTCGCGCCATCCACCCTCCACCCCTCAACCTTCCACCCCTCAACCCTCCACCTTCCACCATAAAAATTTTCCTATCCAAATTTCAATTGTCTCACAGGGGAAAAATCGACAGACTGACGATTCCTTTCATGTCCGAGTCTTTCGAAAACGCAGAGCCTTTTTCCGCGCCGGCGCCCAAGCCGCGCGGGAACGGTTCTTCGCGCGGGCGAGCCGCGAGTGCGCCGAGCGTTCCCGAGGGGCGCGTTCCGCCGCACAATCTCGACGCCGAGCAAGGTTTGCTCGCGTCCATCATCATCGACGGCGGCGGCGACATTCTGAACACCTGCGTAGAGAAAAAACTGCGTCCGGAATATTTTTTCGGCACGGCGCATCAGCTGATTTTCGACGCGTTGCTTTCGCTCAGCTCGAGCAACAAGGGCATCGACGAAATCACGCTCTGCGAAGAACTGCGTTCCCGCTCAAATCTGGAAGCGGCAGGCGGAATCATCTACGTCAACGAACTCACCGCGCGAACGGAAACGACGGCGCACGCCGTGCACTGGCTCGAAATCGTCCGCGACGCCTATTTTCGCCGAAAACTTATCGAGACTTCCCGCCGCACGGTGGAAGCCGCTTATCACGCCGCGGACACGCTGGACAGCCTGCTGAATTCCGTCGAAAAAAGTTTTCTCGAAATTTCGCAGGATCGCGTCCAAGAAAGCGCGCAACGCATCGGGCAAACGAACGGTCCGCTCGAAGACGCGCTCGCGATGATTTCGCGCATGGCGCAAAGCCGAGGCGCGATTACGGGCGTGCCGACGGGTTTCCGTCAGCTCGACCAACAGACGTTCGGTTTTCATCCCGGTCAGATGATCGTCGTCGCCGCGCGTCCCGGTATGGGGAAAACATCCATCGCGCTCAATTTCATCGAAGCGGCGCTCTTTGACCGTTCCCGCCCGAACGGCTACACGGTGCTGATGTTTTCGCTGGAAATGACTTCGCAGGATCTTGTTTTGCGCCTGCTCGCGTCCCATTCCCGCGTTTCGTTGCGCAACGTCCAACGCGGATTCGCCAAATCGGAAGATCTCAAAAAACTCGCCTCCGCGGGAACGGAATTCAAGTCCAGAAAACTGTTCATCGACGATGTCGGCGGGCAAACGATTTCCGAAATGCGCGCAAAGGCGCGGCGTCTCCACGCCCGCGAAAAACTCGACATGATCGTGATCGACTACCTTCAGCTGATCAACGGCACGGACAATTCCGTTTCCCGCGAACAGCAAATCGCCGAGGCATCGCGTTCCATCAAGGCGATGGCGAAAGAATTCGGAATTCCCATCATCGCGCTCGCGCAGCTCAACCGAAAATCCGAAGACGAAAATCGCGCGCCGCGCGTAAGCGATTTGCGCGAATCCGGCTCCATCGAACAGGACGCCGACGTCGTGATGCTCATCGACCGCGCACGCGGGAACAAGGCGACCGAAGAGGAAAGCCGTATCGAAAAAGTTTATCCGCGCACGCTCATCATCGCCAAGCAGCGCAACGGCCCGATCGGGGAAATTTCGCTGGTGTTCAACGGCGATCTCACGCTGTTCGCCGAACCCGAACTCCACATCAAAGACCCCGACGCCTAAACGACTCGTTGCCATGAATTTTTCGGGATTTCGCATTCTTTCAAAAAAAACGCTCGCGGGAACGTTTCTGGTCGCCGCCGCCGTCGCATTGCACGCGGGAACGGAATCGGCGTCCGAATCCGCCTCGCGGGAACGCGCCGCAAACGTTTCCGCCACCACTCCGGCAAAAAAATCCGTTGCGCCGACCGTTCGCAAAATCACTTACAAAATCGAAGGTCCGCGACAAGTCGGAACGGACGTCGCCGCCGCACACATTTCGCTCGCGGAGGGAAAACCTTTTCAGGCGACGGACGTCGCGGAATCCGTTCGCGCGCTCTACGAGACCGGGCTTTTCGACTACGTCGGCATCGAACCCGTTTACGATCCCGACGGCGCGACCGTGGACGCGGAAGTGACGCTTATCCCGCGCCCCATTCTCACCGACATCTTTTTCCGCGGGAACAAAGCGATCGGAGACGGCAGCTTGTTTTCCGGAGATTCCGGCGACCTCCGCGGGAGCGTGCGCAGGAGCATCGCGGAATTTCACGATCCGCGGGAAACGCAGGAATCGCTCGGCGATCTTCCGGAAAAAACGTCGTCGTGGTTTTCCGGGCTCTCCGAAGAATGCGTTGCCGCGGGACTCGTCGCGGGAGCGCCGCTCGACGAAGCCGCCGTCAAACGCGCCGTGCGCAAAATTCGCGAAAAATACCGCAGCAAGGACTACCCTTTCGCCAGTATTTCCTACGAAATCAAACGCGACGAATCCGCGGGAACCGCCTACATCGTGTTCACCGTGGAGGAAAATCTCGAAACGCGCATCGCGTCCGTCGAATTCGTCGGCAACAAAACGTTCCCGTCAAAAGAACTGCGCGGCATGTTGGACACGACGGCGTGGGCGTGGGGCTTTGATTTTACGGACTTTCCGGATCGCTTCTTCAAATTTTCGTGGATCACGAGCCGCGGGTATTTCAACAAAGCGAAATTCGACGCGGACATCGAAACGCTGAAAAATTTTTACCTGAACAAAGGTTTCCTCGACGTGGAAATTTTCCCGCCGACGGAATCGGAGCTGAAAATCGGTTATTCCGAAGTGAACAACGATTCGACGCTCGGCTATTTGCCCATCGAAATCGCAATCGTCGAAGGACGCCGCTACTCGCTCGGGAACGTGAAAATTCGCGGGAACAAACTCGGCGAAACTCACCGCCGATTCACGGAAGAAGGCATTCGCGCGATGCTCGCGAAAATTTCTCCGCGCGGCGTGCGAAAAAAAGACGAAGCGGAATTCGACCGCCTCGTTCCCGGAGATTGGTATTCGCCGGAAGCCGCAAACGTGGCGGCGCAAAAAATCCGCGAATACTACGGCGAAGTCGGCTACCTCAATACGCGCGTTTCCGTTTCCCGCGAACCGGACACGGAAACGGGCAAGGTCGATCTCGTTTTCACCATCACGGAAAATGAAAAATCCTACCTTCGCTCAATTTCGATCGAAGGCAACAACGTTTCCAAATCCGAAATCATCCTGCGGGAACTCGCGCTCGCGCCCGGCGAAGTTTTCGACCTCGTGCGAATGAAAACCTCCGAACGCCGCCTGCGCAGCACGCGCTACTTCGACTACGTCTCGATTCAGCCGACGGACACGGGCGTGGCTTCGCAAAAAGACATGCGCATCGCCGTGCGCGAAGGACGAACGGGAACGCTCTCTTTCGGCGCCGGATTTTCAACCGTGGAAAGCGTTTCCGGATTCGCCGAATTTCAGCAAAGCAATTTCGATCTGTTCAACGCCCGCAACAAATTCCGCGGCGGCGGACAGAAATTCCGTTTCCGCGTCCAAATCGGCACGAAGTCAACGCAGATCGTCCAATCTCTCGAAGAACCCATGCTCTTCGGGCGCGAGCTCGCCGTCGGATACGAAGCCTATCACAAATCCAACAAATACATTTCCAACGATTACGACACCGTCGATACGGGACTGAAAATTTATCTCGGGCGCCGCGTTATCGAAAACATTCGCGCCGAGGTTTATTACAAAATCGACAATTACGAAATTTCGGATCTCGAATACGATGTGCCGCAATTCGTGCGCAACGAAGAAGGCTACACGCTGCTTTCCCGCGGCGGGCTCACGCTCTCGCGCGACACGCGCGACGATGTGCTGTTCCCGACCAGCGGCAATCGCGTCCGCCTCTGCGGAGAAATCGTCGGCGGGCCGTTTATGGGCGACTGCGATTATTATTCGCTCGACCTTCAGGCGGCGCAGTGGTTCCCGGTCGTCGATTACGATCAGTCGCTGAAAATCGGCGGGCGCATCGGCACCATGCACGCCTACGGCGACAGCTACGTTCCGTTTTTCGAACGCCTTTACCTCGGCGGGCCTTACAATTTGCGCGGATTCCGCTACGCACACGTCGGCGAATTCGAAGGCGACGAACCGACCGGCGGGCAATCCCGCTTCTACGTCACGGCGGAATACACCGTGCGCCTGCTCGACGAGCTGCGCATCGCGTTCTTCTACGACGGCGGCTTCGTGAACACGGATTCGTTCGACTTTTCTCCGCGCGACTGGAACGACGACATCGGCTTCGGCTTCCGCATCCTCATGCTCGGCGCACTCATGAACATCGACTTCGGGTTCCCGATTCACACCGGCGAAAACAACGACGACGGCATGCGCCTGCAATTCTCTTTCGGAACAAATTTCTAAAAAAAATACGATACAACAAAAACACTCCAAACCCATGATTGCTGCACTGAAAAAAATAACGCTCGCTTTCGGAATGCTCGCGCTCGTCGCGGGAACGGCATTCGCAGAAGCGAAAAACGTCGTGACGCTCGACCTCAACAAGGTTCTCGAATCTTTCTCGAAAACCGTCGCGATTAAACAGGAAGTCGAAGCTTCCGCCAAAGAAGCCGAGGCGCTCCAGAAAATCAAATTCGAGGAATTCCAGAAGCTTCAGGAAAAACTCAAACTCGCCGTTTCCGCCGCGGAATCCGCTCGCAACAACCCGACGCTTTCGACGAAAGCCAAGTCGGACGCAGAAGCGGAAGCGAAAAAACTCTACGGCGAAGCCGTTGCCGCGGAACAAAACCTGCGCCAATCCCAGCAGGAAGCCCGCGAGCTGTTGCAGGCGCAGTTCGCCCAAAAAACGAACGTCGTTCTCGAACAGGACGTGCTCCCGCGCATCAAGGAAATCGCCAAAGCGCGCGGCGCGGAAATCGTGCTCAACGCTCGCGTCGGAATCGTCTTCGCCGAAGCCTCGGCGGACATCACGCAGGATCTGATCGATCGTCTCACAAAAGATTTCCCGGCAACGGAAACAAAGTAAAAAATTTCGCAGTCCGAGAAAAATCTCGTTCCCGCAGGGTCGCCTTGCGGGAACGTTTTTTTCGCGGGAAAAGAGCCCACGGATGGACACGGAGGAACACGGATTTTTTTAGGGAATTTTTGCCGTAGGCAAAAACCCGCACTTCACCGGTAAACCAGTCCTCCAGTCAACCAGCCCACCGGCTAAAACACCGCCGCGAGTTGTTCGAGCGCCTTTTGCAAAGTCGCGCGCGGGCACGCGATGTTCACGCGCTGAAAACCGTTCCCGCCGGCGCCGAAGATGAATCCGTCGTCGAGCCACAACTTTGCTTCGCCGATGATTTTCGCGCGAAGCGCTTCGTCCGAAAGTCCGTAAGCGCGAAAATCCAGCCAAACGAGATAGGTTCCCTCGGGTTCGACGAAGCGAATTTTCGGAGCGCGTTCCCGCAAAAATTCGCGCGTGAAATCGACGTTCCCGCGCAAATACGCGAGAAGCGCATCGACCCACGGCGCGCCGTGTTCGTAAGCGGCGCGGCAAGCGACGAGCCCGATCACGTTGGGCTGGCTGTAGCCCTGTCGATCGAGTTCGCGCAAAAACTTTTTGCGCAACGCGGGATCGGCGATGTAAGTGTTTGCGATGTGCAGTCCCGCGAGATTGAACGTTTTCGTCGGCGCGGTGCAGACGGCGCAATTTTTTTCAAATTCCGGCTTCACGGACGCGAACACGGTATGACGCGCGGGAGCGTAAATGAAATCTGCGTGAATTTCGTCGGAAACGACGAACACTCCGTGCGCGAGACAAATGTCGCCGAGGCGTTCGAGCTCCGCGCGCGACCACACGCGCCCGACGGGATTGTGCGGATTGCAGAGGATGAAAAGTTTCACGCCGTGCTCGACGATTTTGCGTTCAAAATCCTCGAAATCGACGGCGTAGCGTCCGTTCGTCTCGCGCAATTCGCTGACGACGAGTCGGCGGCCGTTCCCGCGAATCGTGCTCGCGAACGGATAATAAACGGGTTGGCAAATCAGCACGGCATCGCCCGCGACGGTAAGCGCGGAAACGAGCGTTGCGAGCGCGTGCACGACGCCGCAAGTTTGCACGAAATTTCGCGGCTCGCATTTCCATCCGTGGCGTTTTTCGAACCACGCGCCGAGCGCGTCGAAGAAATCCCGTTTCGGCTCCGAGTAGCCGAAAATCCCGTGTGCGACACGCGCGGTGATTGCGTCGAGCACTTCTTTCGGCGCGCGAAAATCCATATCGGCGACCCACAGCGGAAGCAGGTCGTCGGGCATTCCGCGTTCCCGCGCAAAGTCGTATTTGAGGCTGTTTGTGCCTCGGCGTTCGATGATTTCGTCAAAGTCAAATTTCATATGAAAGAAAAATAAAAAAAACAGCGGGAACGCGCCCGGCAAAAGATTTTTTTCTTACGCGAGCGCGTTTTTGAGATCGGCGATGAGATCCCGCACGTTCTCGATGCCGACGGAGATGCGCAGGAAACGATCGTTGATGCCGCGAGCCTCGCGCTCCTCGGCGGGAACGTCGGCGTGCGTCTGCCGAATCGGGTAAGTGATGAGGCTGTCCGTGCCGCCGAGACTTTCCGCGTATTGAAAAACGCGCACTTTGCGCAGCACTTGCTCGGCGAGTTCGCGGGACTCGACTTCAATCGAAATCATGCCGCCGAAACCGCTCGTCTGCCGCACGGAAATCTCGTAGCCGAGACTGTCGGCAAAGCCCGCGTAATACGTTTTGCGAACGCGCGGAACGGTGCGCAGCCACTCGGCGATGCGCCGCGTGTTTTCGCTGATGCGATCCATGCGCACGGGAAGCGTTTTGATGCCGCGTTCGACAAGGAAACAATCGAACGGCGCAAGGCAAGCGCCGATGGTTTTCGCCGCGTAGGAAACGCGCTCGGCGAGCTCCGGCGTTTTTACGACGAGAAATCCCGCGAGCGTATCGTTGTGCCCGCCGAGATATTTTGTGCCGCTGTGCAGAACGATGTCGGCGCCGAGATCGAGCGGGCGCTGGTAATACGGCGTGAGAAACGTGTTGTCCACGATGAGAAGAATTCCGCGTTCCCGCGCGAGCTTTGCAAGCGCCGCGATGTCCGCGATTCGCATGAGCGGATTGCTCGGAGTTTCGATGAAAATCGCTTTCGTCTCGGGACGAATCCGCGCGCGGACTTTTTCCGCATCGGCGGGATCGACGAAATCGAAAGAAAAACCTTCGTGCGCGTTCACGTTGCGGAAAAGCCGCAAGCTTCCGCCGTAGAGATCTTCCGACGCGATGATGTGCGCCGGCGGAGAAAAAATTTTCATCAGCGTCGTCAACGCCGCCATTCCCGTCGAAAACGCGAACGCCGCCGCGCCGTTTTCGAGCGCCGCCATCGTGTGCTCAAGATGCGTGCGCGTCGGGTTGGACAGGCGCGAGTAGCTGTATTCGGAGGGATGATCGACGCTTTTGTGCACGAAGGTCGCCGACTGACAAATCGGCATGCTGAGCGTGCCCCATTCGTCTTTTTTATTGCCGTCGGCGTGAAGGCAAAGAGTTTCGAATTCCATAACGAAAAAATTTCCTTTCGATTGAATTATCGTTTTTTGAAAAAAATGCGGTGCGTTCCCGCGCGCGATCAGTCCGAATTCACGAGCGAGTGAACCGCCTCGTAAACTTTCGTCGCGACGTAGGGCGTATTCATCGTGTAGAGGTGAATGCCGTCCACTCCGTGCGCGACGAGATCCGCGATCTGATCCACGGCGTAGGCGATTCCCGCATCGCGCATCGCTTCCGGATTGCGCTCGAAACGCGCCATCGCGGAAAGAAATTTCGGCGGGAGCGTCGCGCCGCAAAGCGATGTCATGCGGCGAATTTGAGCGCTGTTGATGACGGGCATGATGCCCGCCTCGATCGGCACGGAAATGCCCGCGCGGCGGGAACGTTCGAGAAAGCGAAAAAAATATTCGTTGTCGAAAAAAAGTTGCGAGATGAGCGTGTTCGTTCCCGCGTCCGTTTTGAGTTTCAGGTTTTCGATATCGGCGTCAAGGCTCGGCGCCTCGGAATGTCCCTCCGGGTGGCAAGCGGCGGAAATGTTGAAATTTCTGCCGCTCTCCCGAATGAAACGAATCAGATCGCTCGCGTGCTCGAAATCGCCCTCGGCGACGGGGCGATCTTTGGGACGGTCGCCGCGAAGCGCGAGCACGTTTTCGATGCCCAGCGCGGAAAGCTCGTCCAAAAGCGCCTCGACTTCCTCGCGCCGCAAGCCGATGCACGGCAAGTGCGCAACGCCCTCGGTGACGTAGAGCCGCTTGATCGCAACGGCGATTTCGAAGGTCGAGCGGCTGTTTTCGCAACCGCCCGCCCCGTAAGTGACGCTGATGAAGTCCGGATGAAGCTTGCCGAGTTCCCGCAACGCGGAATAAACGGAATCGATCGCCGCCGTTCGCTTCGGCGGGAACACTTCAAGCGAAAAAACCGTCCTCTTGCGCGAAAATATTTCAGCGATTTTCATTTCTCAATTGCCTTGCGGCCTCCGTGAGATGTTTGAGACTCGGCGTCGTTTCCGCGATGCCGCGCGTTTTCAGTCCGCAGTCCGGATTGACCCAAAGTTTTTCCGCAGGAATTTTTTCCAACATTTTTTCGAGTGCGGATTTGATTTCCTCGACGGAGGGAATGCGCGGCGAATGAATGTCATACACGCCGGGACCGACTTCCGTGCGGAAATTGTTTTCTTTGAGCGCGTCGAGAATCGCGAGATCGGAACGCGAAGCTTCAAACGTGATCACGTCCGCGTCCATGTTGTCGATTGCGGGAATGATGTCCGTGAATTCGCTGTAGCACATATGCGTGTGAATCTGCGTCTGCGCGCGAACGCCGCTGTGCACGAGACGAAACGCGGGAATCGCCCAGCTCAGATAATCCGATTCCCAATCGGCGCGGCGCAACGGAAGTTTTTCGCGAAGCGCGGCTTCGTCCACCTGAATGATGCGAATGCCGTTCGCTTCGAGATCGAGCACTTCGTCGCGAATCGCGAGCGCAATCTGAAACGCGCATTCCTTCAACGAAATATCTTCGCGCGGGAACGACCAATTGAGAATCGTCACCGGTCCCGTGAGCATGCCTTTCATCGGTTTTTTCGTGAGGCTTTGCGCGTAAACGCTCCACTCGACGGTCATCGGGCGTTCCCGCGAAATGTCTCCCCAAATGATCGGCGGCTTCACGCAACGCGTGCCGTAGGACTGCACCCACGCATTTTCCGTGAAAAGGCAACCTTTAAGATGCTCGCCGAAATACTCGACCATGTCGTTGCGCTCGAACTCGCCGTGCACGAGCACGTCCAGCCCGATTTCTTCCTGCAAGGCGACGCACTCGGCGATTTTTGCGCGGTTGAACGCCTTGTATTGTTCGAGCGTGATTTCGCCTTTTTTGAAAGCTCGGCGATTTTCGCGGACGTCCGGAGTCTGCGGGAACGAGCCGATGGTCGTCGTCGGGAACAGCGGCAACGCGAATTCCTTTTTCTGAATTTTTTCGCGTTCGTAAAAATCGGGAGCGCGCACGAAATCCGCGGCAGAAATCGCCGCCGTGCGTTCCCGCACTTTTTCGTCCGTGCTGTTTTCTCGCGCGGTGAAAATCTTCGCATTCGCGATGAACTCCGCAGTTTTTTCCGGAGCATCCGAGGCGAGAATTTTCTTCAGCTCGGCGAGCTCGGCGAGTTTTTCCTCCGCGAACGCGAAATGTTTTTTGTAGGACGCGGGAATCTTGGTTTCGCCGCGCAACGCGTAGGGAACGTGCAACAGCGAACACGAGGTGCCGAGCACGAAATTCGGCGCGAGCGCGCGAAGTTTTTTCGCAAGCGCGACGGTCTTCGCATAATCGTTGCGCCAAATGTTTTTGCCGTTCACAAGCCCCGCAAAAAGCGTCTTTCCCGCCGGGAAACCGTTTTTCTCGACGAGCTCGAGCGACTTTTTCCCTTCGGAAAAATCAAGTCCGATGCCGTCGAAATCCAGCGCGACAAGCTCCGCGTAGCAATCGCGAACATCGCCGAAATACGTCTGCGCAAGCACCTTGACCGCGCCTTTCGCTTTGAGAATTTCCGTGTAGAGCGCGACGAAAAGCGCTTTGTCCTCGGCGCTCAGATCCCGCACCAACGAAGGCTCGTCGAACTGCACCCATTCCGCGCCGAGCGCCGCGAAGCGCGAAAGAAATTCCGAATACGCCGCAACCGTCTGCGAAACGAAATCCGCCGCCGTTTTCGTTCCCGTAAAACGCGCGAGCTTCAACAGCGTGAACGCTCCCGTGATGACGGGCTTCGTCTTTACGCCGTCCGCAAGCGCTTCGGAAAATTCGGCGAACGCCTTGTCGCCGACGAGCCGAATCCGCGTGTCGTCGTCGATTTCGGGAACGATGTAATGATAGTTCGTGTTGAACCATTTTTTCAGCGCGAGCGCTTTGACGTTGCCCTTTTCGCCCTGATAGCCGCGCGCCTGCGCGAAATACGTGTCGAGCGGCGAAAGCCCGAGCGCGGCGTAGCGCGCGGGAACGATATTGAGCGCCGTCGCGGCGTCCAACACGTTGTCGTAAAAAGAAAAATCGCCGGAGGGAATGAAATCCGTTCCCGAAGCTTTTTGCGCGCGCCGGTTTTCCGCACGCAGCGTCTTCGCCGTCTCGTTCAGCGATTCCGCGGAAACGAGCCCGCGAAAATATTTTTCGGAGGCGAATTTGAGCTCGCGGCGGCTGCCGATGCGCGGATAACCGACGACGGAGGTTTTGATGTTCGAATTATTCTTACTCATTGTGTTTTGTGATTTTTGTTTTGGATTGATTTGGTGTTTCGTGAAAAAACAAAAAAAACCGCGCGAAAGAAAAATTCCTTCGCGCGGTTTTTTGTTCGGGGGATTCGTCGGAGTTTTCAGACAACGAACGGCGATGCGCGAAGAGTTCCCTCACGCATCATCATCATCGCGGCGGCGATTCCGTTGTTTTTAACCCGAATCATATTTTCGTTAAATTTCTACCGATTTTGTAGTGATTAAATCCTGCGGTCAAGTTTTTTTTGAAAAAGAAATTATTCTTCTTTGAGTGCGCGCGTCATGAGCGCGGGAATGACTTCGCGCGGCGGAAGTCCGTCGAAAATAACCGCGTGCACGCACTCCAAAATCGGCGCGGGAACGCCCGCGCGGCGAGTCGATTCGTAAAAATTTTTCGCGGCGTAATAGCCTTCGACGACGGATTTTTGCGTACGCATTTTTTCCAACGCCGCCGCCGTTCCCGAACGTCCGATTTCGAGTCCGAACGTGCGGTTGCGGGACCAATCCGCCGTTGCCGTCGCGACGAGATCGCCCATTCCGCTGAGCCCGCGCACGGTTTCGACGTTCCCGCCCTCCGCCTCGACGATGCGGCTCATTTCGGCGAGCGCGCGCGTGAGCAGCGAAGCGCGTGCGTTTGCGCCGAGACGCATGCCGTCGCAAATACCGGCGGCGATTGCATAAATATTTTTCAGAGCGCCGCAAAGCTCCACGCCGGCGATGTCGGACGAACGATAAATGCGGAACGAAGCATCGCTGAACTCCCGCTGAATCCGCTCGGCGAGCTTGACGGGAGCGTCGCTCGCGAAGACAACGGCGACGGGGAAACCCGCCGCGACTTCCGCCGCGTTCGTCGGCCCGGAAATCACGCCGCAGGGCAACGCGGGAAACACTTGTCGCAACACTTGCTCGGGGCGAAGCAGCGTTCCCGCCTCAAGTCCTTTGCAAAGCGAAATGAGAATGCGCGTGCGCGGCGAAATCGCGTCTTTCACGCGGGCGGCGGTCTCGCGCAACGCCTTGGACGGGCAGGCGAAAATCACGACATCGCATTCGGCGAGCGCGGGAACGGGCGCATACGCAATCTGGACATCGCGCGGGAACGCGACTCCGGGCAGATAAACGCGGTTTTCGCGCGTGCTCGCGATCTCGATCGCCTGTTCGATTCGACGCGGAATGAGCGTAACGCGCTGTCCGCAACGGTTGAGACGAATCGCCGTCGCGGAGCCCCATGCTCCGGCTCCTAAAATTGCGATGTTCATGAGATTTATCCGTTTTTCGCTCTTATGTCGTCGTGATAAGTTTTCAGCGCGGAAACGATTTGTGCGCCGACATCGCTGTAAAGTTTTGCAAACGACGGTCGTCGCGGCGTGAGCCCGAGCAAATCGTGCATGACGCGAATTTGCCCGTCGCACTCCGTTCCCGCGCCGATGCCGATTGTCGGAATTGCGGACGCGCGAGTAATTTCCGCGGCGAGATCCGCCGGCATCATTTCGAGCAACAGCGCAAAGGCGCCCGCCTTTTCGTGCGCCCGCGCGGCGGCGAGCAGCTCGGCGCGTTCCGTCTCGGTCTTCCCGTATTTGCGGTAGCCGCCCTCCTGCAACACGCGTTGCGCCTGCAATCCGAAATGCGCCCACACGGGAACGCCCGCCGCGGAAAGCCGCGCCACCGTCGGCGCCATTTCCGCGCCGCCTTCGATTTTGACCGCTTCCGCGCCGCATTCCTGCATGAGGCGCATGCAAATTTTGAGCAAATCGGAAAATTCGCCGTGCGCGACGCCGAACGGAATGTCCACGGCGACGAGCGCATTCGGACGCGCCCGCGCGACCGCCGCGCAATGATGCGCCATCATATCGACCGTCACGGGAACGGGATTTTCAAAACCGAGCACGACGTTCCCGACGGAATCGCCGATCAGCACGATATCGGCGTCCGCCGCATCGGCGAGCCGCGCAGTGACGGCATCGTAGGCGGTGATGCAGACGATCTGCTCCGCGCCTTTCATTTGTCGGATAGTTTTTGTCGTTCGTTTCATTTTTTGAAAAAAAATTACAGCAGAGATTCGGTGAAATTTCTGCCGCTTGCGGGATTTTTTCAACTCTTAATTTTCTTCCGCGTCCGCGTTCCCGTCCGGTCCGAATCCCCAAATTGCGTGTCCGAGCTGAAACATATTGCCGAAAATCAAATCGGGATTCGGGAGCGCGGGCAGAAGCGTCTCGGGCATATGCGTTCCCGTGGCGACGCAGGCGACGGGCATGCCGACTGCTTCCGCCGCCTGAATATCGAAAGGCGAATCTCCGACCATCAGCGTTTCTGCGGGAACGGAATTCATCGCGGCGAGCACGGCTTCGGAATATTCCCGTTGCGGCTTGCGCCACGGCATTTTTTCCGTTCCCGTGCCGAATGCGCCGTCAACCATCTCCGACAGTCCGAGATGCGCGAGCAACGCGAGCGTCGCATCGTGATCCTTGTTTGTAAAAACGGCGGTGCGCACGCCGCGCTTCCGCAGATTTCGCAAAATCCATTTCACGCCGGGCAAGACGAACACGCCCTCAAACATCACGTCCGGAAAATGTTCGCGGAAACGCCGAATGCCTTCCGGCGCAAGCTCGTCGCCGATGAGCCGCGACATCGTGAGCGAAATCGAACCGCCGACGGCGGCGCGAATGGCTTCGAGGCTTTTCGGCACGAGTCCGAGCGATATCGCAACATCGCTGTAGCAACGATGAATCGCCGTGAAATTATCAATCAGCGTGCCGTCGAGATCGAAAAGCACGGTGCGGATTTTTTCGGAATCGAAATTCATTTTTCGAGAAAAAATTCGAAATGAAAAAATGCGGTTTCAGTTTTCCGCGCAACGGAGCATCCGCCGAACGATGCCGAGAAATCCGATCGCGGGGAAAAAACCGCGAATGAACGCCCGGCGGCGCGCCGTTCCGCGCGGGAACGTCATTTCCAGACGATTTCGAAAACGTTCACCGTTCCCGCCTTGCCTTCGGCTTTAATCGTAACTTTGCGCTTGGTGCCTTCGACCGATTCCACAACGTTTTTCGCGGGAGCGTCGGTGAGCACGATTACGGATTTCGCCTTGTCCGGACCGACGAACGTTTCCGTGCCGCGCACGGTGTAATAAGTCGTCGGATCGCCGTCGAACGCGGCGCCTCTGGCGTTGACTTTGGCGTCCTCGGGAACGTCGAACTTGAATTGTTCGATGCGGGAGGTAAACGCTTTTCCGCTGCGATTGACGAAGCGCATGAAGCGAATTTTTTTCGCGGGATCGATGTTTGTCTCGACGTTCCCGCCGCGAACTTTCGCCGATTGTTTCGTCCATTTTTCGCCGTCGGTCGAGACTTCGAGCGTTCCCGCCTTTGCCGCGTCCGCGTTGGCAAACGTCAGGTGAATGTAAGTCGCGGGAACGCCGTCGGGAAGCGCGAGTCCGAGCGATTGCCCCGACTCGAATTTGACCGGCTCGTAAACTTTTGCGAGGCGAACGTATTGTTTTTCGCGCCCGACCTGCACGTTCTTCATCTGCGGAATGTCCGTAATCACGCGATACGGCGATTCGTCGCCGGAAGCGCCCTCGCCGCTTTTTTTACCGGCGAGCGATGCCCAGCTGTTTTTGTAAATTTTCGAAAGGAACGGCATGACGACGAGCTCCGCGAGCTTGCTCGGATTTTGGTGCGGCGCACCGATTTCCTTGGCGTGGTCGCGCTGTTTTTCCATGGTCTGTTCCCGCGAAGCGTAGAATTTTGCCGCTTTGCAAGCGAGTTCGAGGCGTTTTTTCGCGTCCGTCGAAGACGCGAATTTCACAGCGGCTTCCCCGAATTTTCCGGTTTCGCCGAGCGTGCGCACCCAGTATTCGATTTCGAGCCAAAGCTCAGGATTGTCCGCGGGAACCTGCTCGACGAGCACGTCGCACGCGCGTTGCATTTTTTTGAATTCGGGCAAAAGTTTTTTCGCCGTCGCGACGGAAAGTTTTCCGGTTTTGTCGAATTCCGACGAAGCTTCGTCCACGACGGGCTTGAATTCCGCGGATTCTTCGCGGCGATAGCCGTGCCCGTTTTTCCCTTGGTCGGAGCTGTGATCGGCGAGCGTCTGCATCGCATCGGCGTATTTCGGGAACAGCTGGCGAATCCCGGCTTTCCACGAAGTGACGGAATCGAACGCGTCCACGTTCCAGCAGTAGTCGCCGACGCCGAAGAGCGCGATTTTCGAAGCTTCGGGCTTGTCCATCGGGTTGGAAACGAAGCCGGAATACTTATCGCGGTTTTCTTTTGCGAGACCGTAAGTGCGACCGAGCAGCAACGCCGTCGAGCAATAATCGACAACGGGCCAGTTCCACCAAATGTAGGCTTTGCGTTTGATGCGGGCGTTGATCCAATCCTGCCCTTCCGCCGTGATGTCGTGGCAAACGGAATCGCCCGTCCACATTACGTTCACGGACGGATCGAGTTTTTTGCCGAGAATGTCGAGATAGTTCCCGCCGGACCACGCGCGGTTATACTGGTGCGGGCAAAGCACGAGCGGAGCGCAGTCGCCTTTCTTTTTCAGCCACGCGGTCGCGCGGTTGCATGCCTCGGCGTGAAATTCGCCGTCGGCGCCGCCGAAATCGTCGAAGAAAATCGCGAACGCGCGCACGCCGATTTTATACATGCTTTCGAATTTTTCCTCCATGCGGCGATATTCGGCTTCCTTGTCGTTTTGATTGAAGCTTGCGCCGAGGTGAATCGCCCAAATGAAATCGACGAAATTTTCGCGGGAAACGTCCGCGAGTTCCTTGAGTTTTTTCGCCTCTTCCGCCGGATACGGGTCGCGCCAACGATTTTTGTGAAACGGATCGTCCTTCGGCCCGTAAATGTAGGCGTTCATTTTGTATTTCCCGTAAAAACGGATTTGGCTCAAACGCGCATCGTGCGTCCAGACGCGCCCGTAAAAGCCCTCGACGCTCCCGCGATACGGCACGTCCGGCCAGTCGGCGATTTCGCAGGTCGCGATTTTTCCGTCCGTCTCGATCATGCGCGCGAGCGTTTGCCCGGCGTAGAAAACGCCGGCGTCGTCCTTCGCAAAAATTTCGATTTTCGCCGGAGCGACGCGGAGGAAATACGCGCCGGGAACGCCGGAAATTTTGTGTTTCTTAAATTCCGCGTCCACCTTCGCCGGAGATTTTTCGACGACGACGGCGACCGTTCCCGCGGCTTTCACGCGGGCGGTTTTGAGCGCTGCCTGCAACGTGTTTTTCAGCGCGGGAATTTTCGCGAAAGAGGAAGACGCGAGCTTCGACGCTTCGAGCATCGCGCCGCCCGCGCGTTTCACGTTCTGCGGCTTCGGATAAACATCCGTCTCCGGCGTTCCCGCAAACACGGACGGGAACGCAAAAATCGACAATGCGAGGGCAACTGCTGCGGGTTTGGCAAGGATTCTCATACTGGCGAGCGACGATACCGACACCGCCGCGCTCCCGCAAGAAATTTTCGCCCGAACATCGCGTTCCCGCAGAAGCGAAAAACGATTTTCGCTCAACAAAAATCTTGGAAAAACATACGCGTTGTGCCACGCTGAGGAGAAGTTTTCATTCAACAAACGACGATTCGGTCAGTTCATAAATTTTTCAAAAAAAATAATTACCATGTCGGCTATAAACAGAGACGCAGCACTGAAATATCACAGCGAAGGCAAGCACGGGAAAATAGAAATCGTACCGACGAAGCCGCACGCCACGCAGGAAGATTTGTCGATGGCTTACACGCCGGGAGTCGCCGAACCTTGTCTGGAAATTCAGAAAAATCCCGCCGATGCCTACAAATACACGGGCAAAGGCAATCTCGTGGCGGTCATTTCGAACGGCACCGCCGTTTTGGGTCTCGGAGACATCGGCGCGCTCGCGGGAAAACCCGTGATGGAAGGCAAGGCGTTGCTCTTCAAAATCTTTTCGGGACTCGATTCGTTCGACATCGAAGTCAACGAAACGAACATCGAAAAATTCGTCGATACGGTCAAGGCGATTGCGCCGACATTCGGCGGGATCAATCTCGAAGACATCAAGGCGCCCGAATGTTTTGAAATCGAACGCCGACTCAAAGCGGAGCTCGACATTCCCGTCATGCACGACGACCAGCACGGAACGTCGATCATCTCGGGAGCGGCGTTGCTCAACGCGCTCGAGCTCGCCGGCAAAAAACTCGGCGAAGTGAAAGTCGTGGTAAGCGGCGCGGGAGCGGCGGCGATCTGCTGCGCGAAAATGTATGAAACGCTCGGCGTAAAGCGCGAAAACATTCTCATGTGCGATTCGAAAGGCGTGATCTCGAAATCGAGAACCGACCTCAACGAAATGAAAAAATATTTCGCCGTCGAAACCGACGCGAAAACGCTCGCCGATGCCGTCAAAGGCGCGGACGTGTTTCTCGGCTTGTCGAAAGCGGACGTTCTCACGCCCGAAATGCTTCTTTCGATGAACGAAAATCCCGCGGTTTTCGCGCTCGCGAACCCGCGCCCGGAAATTTCCTACGATCTCGCCACGGGAACGCGCAAAGATCTCATTTTCGCAACGGGGCGCTCGGACTACCCGAACCAAGTGAACAACGTGCTCGGTTTTCCCTACATTTTCAGAGGCGCACTCGATACCGCGTCGAAATGCATCAACGAAGAAATGAAGCTCGCCGCCGTGCACGCGCTCGCCGATCTCGCACACGAACCCGCGACCGACGAAGTCAAAAAAATCTACGCCGGCGAAACGCTCGAATTCGGCAGAAACTACATTTTGCCCAAGCCGTTTGACAAACGCCTGATCGTAAAAGTCTCGACTGCCGTCGCGAAAGCGGCGACGGAATCCGGCGCGGCGCGTTCGCCCATTACCGACTGGGACGCCTACGAAAAACGGCTCGCCGAGCTTGTAAAATAAGCCGAAAACCGTTCCCGCGGCACATTTTGCGGAAGCCGTTCCCGCGCGGCTTCCGCTTTTTTTGCGCCGAAATTTTTGCGGGCAAATTTATGTTGCAACGAATTTTTTGTCGGGCATCATTACCGCTTTCACTTGTCGGAAGTTTATCCGTAACCCTCGTTCCCGGAATTTTCGGGGCGAAAAGGGAACTGCAATGAAAAAAACAACAAAATGCGAAAACACTAAACAACAAGAAATCATCATCCTGTCGGTTCTTACGCTCATCACCGCGCTCGAACCGTTTTGCATAGATTCATACATCTCCTCGTTCGGAGATATTTCACAAGCCTTGAAAGCGACACAGGCGCAAGTGCAGATTTCGCTTTCGGCATTTCTCGGCGGGTTCGCCATCGGGCAACTCGTGTGGGGCGTTGCGAGCGACGCATTCGGGCGGCGATTGCCGATTCTGATTTCGCTTGCGCTGTTCACGGTTTTCTCGGTGCTTTGCGCCACCGCGCAGAGTATCGAATTTCTTTGGATTGCGCGATTTTTCCAAGCGTTTTTCGGTTGCGCTCCCGTCGTGATTTCGCGCGCAGTCGTGACGGATTCGTTCAATCCGAAACGCATTCTCTGGGCGTTTTCCATTCTCGCGATAACGCAGTGTCTTGCGCCGGTGGTGGGACCCGCGGTCGGGAACGCCGTGCGCGAAGCATTTTCGTGGCGCGAAGTGTTCCACGTCACTGCGGCGCTCGGCGCGGTTTCGTTTTTGGTATCGCTGTTTTTCCTGCGCGAAACGCATTTCAACAGGATGAAAACCGCCGATCCGTTCGGCATGTATTGGTCGCTTCTCAAAGACAAAAAATTTATGGCGGCAAACATCGCCGGCAGTGCGGGTTATACGGCGCTGATGATGTACATCTCGAATTCCTCGGTGATTTTCATGGGAAAATTCGGAATGGACGGCGGCGTGTTTTCGATGCTTTTCATCGTGAATTCCATCGCCATTCTCCTCGGATCGGCGCTGATTTCGCGAATGAGCGGACGAAACAAATCGGTGCATTATCTGAAAATTTCGTTCGTGTTGCTGCTTGCCGCGGCAATCGCGTTTTTCCTCGCCTCCGAAATCGCCAAAAACATGTGGCTCTCGGAAGTCGCGTTATTTGTCATGACCGGTGCGATCGGAATGCTGTTCCCGCTTTCGACGAATCTCGCGCTGAAACCGTTCGCCGCATCCGAAAAAAGCGGAACGGCATCGGCGATTTTCGGATTTTTGCAACTGGGCGCGGCTTTCGTGATAACCGCCGCGCTGAACGGGCTCTCCGACAATCCCTGCCTGCTTTTGGCGGGAACGCTCGCCGCATGCGCAATCGTAGGCTTCGCTCCGTATTTCAACAAAAGCGATCCCGCGCCCGACGCAAACGCAACCGCCCTGCGCCGCTGACGCGCGGGAACGGTTTTTTGTCCGCAAATTCACGC
>CAVFCB010000013.1:0-25276 GCA_963620895.1 Bacteroidaceae bacterium
CGCTGAAACAACGCGAAGTGCGCGTGCGCCGCGTCCCGATCATGCGCTTTTCCGCTTCGTCCAACGAGCTTTTGCGCGCAAATTCGGGCTCGTTTGCGTATTGGGTGGGCGACGAAGGCGTAAAGGCAAAAGTCAACATCCCCGATGGCACAAACGAGAAGTTTTTGAAAACGGCAACGTGGGAGCAACTTTTCAATGTCGTTTCTCAACGCAACGGCGTTTCGCGTCTGGAAGGGCTTTCCAACTTCGATTCGTGGTGGAAAAAAGATGCGGAATCCGCAAACACTCCTGCGGGAACGCGTCTCGGTCACGTGGATTCTGCGGCGGCGTTCCCGCTCTATGTTTCAGCACTCGGCGGCAACGCGACGGAAATTAAAAAATCCGCGCAAAAACTCTTTCACGATGTCTCGTTCGTCTCGCAGGGGATTTTTACCGACACCTACAACGGCGGTCTGAAAACCGACCTTTCGCTCGCTTTCGAAATGCCGTGGGAACGCGAAGGGCAATGGAAAAAGGGATTTCGCGACATCAAGCAGTTTCACGGGAGCGGCGAAAAAAACAACATGAATTTGAAGGACAAATTCAAATTGCCCGCAGATGAAAAATGGTGGACGACACAGCCCGAAGACGGACTCGGCTACCTCTACGAAATCGCCACAGGCGAAAGTTCCCGCAACGGCGTTATTTCCGGGAACGAAGTCAAATATCTTCGCGGTCCGACGTGGGATTTGGTGCGCAATTACTATCGCCTCTACAAACGCGAGGACGAAAACAAGGGTTTCCGAGGACTGAAGCCGAAAAATAATGATTCGTGGCTTGCCGTCGGCAGTCGCCCTTACACGTATCTCTCCGGTGCGCAATCGCATCAGAAGCATTCGATTGACGGGAGCGACGGCTATGTCGGCGAGAAATACAATTTTTCGTCAATGGTCTGTCGGCACACGGGAACGACTTGGGGGCGTTGGCCGGCGTTGCTGACGGAAGTCGATGGGGCGCAGCATCAACGCGTTCAAAAATCTGCTCATGACTGCTTCGAATCGCAGTATGAAATCAGCGTGCCGCAGTCGATGCGCATCGCACCGGTCGTCCGCCGCATCGTGTTGCGTTGCTCAATCATCATGAATCAGGACACTGCCGCGATTTGCTTCGATCCGATTATCACGATTCATAATCCCTACAACGTTCCCATCGAATTTTTCGGATTCGGCGCTTTGTGGACAAAATTTTTCCCGTTCACGCTGAAACTGGTTCGTGACGATGACAAGTACTGGCCGGGAACGAATTCCTCCGAAAAAAGCTACAAGGGGGAAGAACTTTTCGGTCAGTATGCGTGGGATTGGCGAATCTTTTCCCGCGTGTTTGCGGGAACGAAAAGCCTCAATCAGAACCCGAGCGGAACGATTCGCATGTTGCCCGGCGAAGTCAAAGTGCTTTTCCCCGCATCTTCCGGCATCACGACGGACAAAGCGAGTCTTTCACTCACGAACACCGTCGGCAGCCTCTGCGACTTTCAGTATGAAGAAAAAAGCACGGCAACGCGAAATCTCCCCGGAATTGATGTTTCGAAGCTCGCCACGGAAAAGGACGAGGACGGAAATCCCGTTACCGTGCAGTATCACGTGGAAATCCAACCGATTCCCGATTCGCTGAGCAATTATAACGACCTCGACATTTTCGCGTTTCACCTCTATTCGCCCGAAAGCAGCAACGGAGCGAACCTGCAGACCAAGGCGGGAATGATTCGAAGCTGGGGGAATCGAGGTGGCATTTCTTTCGCCGATGTCGCCGACACTTCCGACTACGACCTGACGCAGGTCGTCGCTTTCCGCCGATATTTCCCGCGCGACGGGAACGGCATTAAAAACGACGGGACACTGACGCAAACTTCGGAAAAGGGCGTTATCAACGCCGAAAAACAATACGTTGCCTACATCGACGTTCAGAATTTCGGAGCCTTGGATTCCGATTTCGCGAAAAACGAAACCGCGCTTTCGGGACCGCTCGTGTCGAATGCTCGACCGTGGGTCGTCACGCCGGTTTCGTGGGACGGCGGCATTTTTGAGCGCAATGTCGGAGTCGGTTGGAAAAAAACCTTGCTCTCAGACAACGGAATGAGTCCCGTTGACAATACGAACAGCGGCGAAAACACTCGCGGCTACTGGGGCGACAGTTCCGGCTCGGCAAAAGGCGAAACCAACATCGTGCTCTTCGAAATTCCGACGGCGCCGCTTGTTTCGCTCGGACAGTTGCAACACGTCGAATGTTCCGTGCTGGACATGGAGCCGAGCTACGTAATCGGGAATTCCTACTCGAACATCGGCTTCAAGAACAGCGAGCTGAAAGAAGTGATCGTCTGGCCGGAAGCCGGATACATGAAAGAAGATTCTGATCGCTATTCGGGACTGCAATCCCCGCAACCGCGCGGGGACACGCCGTTCGCGGCAAATCTTAATCTGTTTGATCACTACTTTTTTTCGGGCATCAATGTCGGCACGGCGAATACTTCGCAGAACAAGGACATTAGCACGTTCATCGAAAAAGTGTTCTCGACGGACGCGACCTCGAGCCCGTTCCCGAACAAACGAATTTCCCTGATTCGGGATTTCGGAGAACGCAAGGAAACCGAGGTCAAAAAGGATTTCACCGATCCGGAAAAAGTTGCGCGAGACCTGATTTTCAACGGCTCGTTCAATGTGAACTCGACGAGCAAGGAAGCATGGAAAGCCGTTCTCGCAGGATTGCAGGGCAAAATGCTTAAAATCGACGGCGCTTTCAAAAAAGCATCGAATACGCCGTTCGTCCGCTTCATTTCGCTCATCGGCAGCAAGCTCGGAGGTTTCGGAACCGCAAAAGGCGGCGACGACGGGAACGGCTGGCGTTGGTATTCATCTCTGGACGACAGTCAGCTTGACAAACTCGCAGAAGAAATCGTAAAGCAGGTGCGGGAACGCGGACCGTTCATGTCGATAGGCGATTTCGTCAACCGCCGACTGACAACGGATGAGACGGGAAAAGCCGGTGCGCTTCAATCTGCAATCGACGAGTCCGAAATCAACAAGAAGCAGGCATCGTCTTTCTCTGACGGGAATGCAACCAATCCGGACAGCGCGCGCTATCCGAATCTTTTCCCGACAGGTGAAAAGCTGAAAAAAGCCGGCGTCCCCGGCTACGTGACGCAGGGCGACATTCTTTCCTCGATCGCGCCGTCGCTCTCCGCGCGTTCGGACACGTTCACGATTCGCGCCTACGGCGATGTTTTCGGCGTCACGGGAACGCCGGAAGCGCGTGCGTGGTGCGAAGCCGTTGTGCAACGCGTTCCCGAATTTTTCAATCCGCAGAACGATGAAGAAACCTCGGAGGACGACGACATTCTCGATGTCGTGAAATTCAGAGAAGACTACCGAAACAGTCAGGACGATGAAATCGCCGGGCGCGGAGAGAAATACGTTCTGGAAAAGTTTGAACGCAACGACAAACTTTCCGCGGTGAATAAACTTTTCGGACGTCGCTACAAAATTGTCTCGTTCCGTTGGCTGTCGCAGAACGAGCTGTGAAAAATTTCCGACTTTCTATGAAAAAACTGATTTTTGCTTTATTCGGCTTTTGTGCGGCAACGCTGATCGGCGTTCCCGTAGCGTTCGCGCAGTCTCGCGGGAACGCGCCCGACGACCCGGCCGCTGTTTCCGTGCTTGTCCGTTGCGCGTATTGGGAGCGTCCGGAAAGCACGCCGCCGCCGCTCTTTATCAAATCTCGCAAGGGGTATCGCTCGTTGCCGGTGTTTGCAATGGCGTTCGGAGCACCGATTGAATATCGCGGGCCGACACCCATTCCCGTATGCCGAAAGGCATCCGATGAAGAAATCGAACAGCGCAAGGCGGAGGGCGTAAAAGCCTCGGATCGGGAATACATTCCGCTTTTTTCGATAAATCCGGGCAAGTTGAAAGATATCGGCGTCGTGCTTTTGGCGGGGAAAAACGGAGCGCCCGCAGGACGAAATATGCTTGTATTCGATTGGAGCGAAGAAGCGTTCCCGTACGGCACGGTGCGCATCGCCAATTTTTCCAAACAGACGCTTATCGGACAGCTGTTGCCGCGAGACAGCACGCCCGAACGATTCACGCTGAAAGACGGCGGTTTTTACGTTTCCAAACCGGTCGGCGCAGAACGCCGCGTTTATGGCATTCAACTCGCCGCGATGGTGAACAAAAAACCGGAAATCATCTGCTCGACCAACGCGGTGTTTCGCGATAATTCGCGCGTGATGCTTTTCGTTATCCCGAAATCCAGACCCAAACCGGGCGAAATTCCGGACATCGATTTCCGCTCGATTAAGGATTACAAAAGACCGGAAGTGACGGAACCGGCAAACGGAACCGGCGGGGACAAGGGCAGGGCACCGCGTCGCGGCAATCCCGCGCCGCCTCGTGAAAAATAGAATTTATTTTTTTGAAAAGAAACGGAAAACGAACAATGCAATACTCGAAATATTTCTCGGCTTTAATGTTTATCTTCCTCGCCGGATGCGCCGGAACGGAAAACGCGACAACGGAAAAACCGTCCGTGTCCGTTCCCGCCGTTCGCCCATCGGTGAGCGTTCCCGTAAAGGCAACGCCGGCGCCGATGCCGAAAGAAAAAGCGGAGACGCCCGTTGCCGTTCCCGCGGAAACGCCGCAGACTCCCGCAACGGTCGCCGAGCCGAAGAAGACAACGCCGCCGCCCGCCGCCGCGCCGAAAACCGTCGAAACTCCGTCGCCCGACGTTCCCGTCGTCGAGAACACGTCGAAAGTCGTAAAATTCCGTTGCGCTTACTGGAGACGACCGGAGAAGGCGCCCGACCTTTTCGTCAAAACCAACGGCGAATATCACCGATACCAGATGTTCGAGCTTTCGTTCCCGAAAATCATTTCATTGCCCGTCGGCGAACCGCTCGTTTTTTACGTGAAAACCGATGACGACTTCGCGCCGTATTTCTCGCTCGATCCTCAAGGCATGAACGACTGCGCGGCAATCATTTTCCCGAATTTCAATCCCGCCACGCCTGACGGGCGCGATCGCGTGCGTCTTTTCGATTTCAGCGAAAAGGCGGCGCCGCTCGGTTCAATCGTCATTTACAACTGGTTTGAAAAAGGCAAGCGACTGGAATGCGAGTTCACGTTTCGGACGGACGGGAACGATTCAACCGATCGCCAAATCGCGTCTCTGAACTACGGAGAATATTGCACGACACGTCCGATTGACGGCATGCGGAAAATTTGCGGACTGAAAATCTTCGACGGCGAAACGAAGAAAGAAGTGCGTTCTACGGATATGGCGATCCGCAATGACTCCTGCACGTATATTTTCCTCATTCCGTCCGCCGATCACGCGATAGACGGCGCACCGGATTTCCGCACATTCAAACGCCGCGATTGAACAGCTGTTCTTTTTCGATAAAAAAAGCGTCGTTCCCGCATCTTCACGGGATTGACGCTTTTTTCGTTTTGACGAGGGCGCAAGCGCAAATCAGTCGTTCTTCTTCTCCAACTCGGCGCGGGAATCGCGCAGGATTCGCAGGCAGATGTCGCGCAGATCCATGAGCGCGCAACGGATTTCCCGCGCGATGTGGATTCCGTGTGCATCGCGAAGAAGTCGGGTGATTTCCTCGAATCTTGCGAAATAGCGATTCAGCGCGGCGTGCGCACGTTTTGTCAGGCAAACCGCGAGTCCGAATTCGAGCGCGTCTTCCGCATCGACCGCGAGCATCAGATTCAGTCGGACGATACCGAGCGAATCCGTGAGCGAAATAACCGACCACAGCAGCGAGTCTCTTTCCGATTCGGGAACGTATTTCAGCAGGAGCATCAGGTGTTTCTGCGCGGAAGTGCAGATTGCGCGCACGGCGATGCATTCGGGCAGATTGTGCAACGAATAAACGTCGGGGGAGGGCGCCGCCGCGGCGGAAGCATCGTCGCGTTCCCGCGCTTCCGATTCCGGCTCTTGGGACGATTCGCCGAAGCTGAGCGCTCCCGCCGCGGGAACGTCAGCATCGTCATCGGGGGAAGCGATTTGCCAACCCATTGCGAGCGCGCATTCGTCGAGCCGATCGAGGTCGGATTCCATTTCGGCGTCGGTTTTGCAGGCGCGGAAAGAATTTTCGTAGAAACGGGAAAAGCGGCGAGTTTCGTGAGCGGCGCGATGCAACAGGGCGGACCATTCGCTTTCGCCGCGAGGAATTTGCCGATTGCCGGCGTTTTCATCGCCGTTCCCGCGTCTCTCGGAATTGTTTTCGGAATCGCTCATGGAAAAGATGAAAAAAATGAACGCGGGAAAGGTTTGTCTTTTCGCGACGTTTCCGCAAGCGCCAAAGCGCAAATGCGAATAAGTTTTTTTGAGAAGCGTCCGCCGTCGGTGATCGGAAATTCGACATTTTCCGTCCGTTAAAAAAGTCTTGCGGCTTGCGGGAAAAGGAGTATCGTTGCTCCCCATTGTTCTTTTCCGTTCAACGGTTGGGCGTGGTAGCCAAGTGGGAAGGCCGAGGTCTGCAAAATCTCTATGAGTCGGTTCGATTCCGACCCACGCCTCCAAAGAATTTCTTCCCAATCCAAGCAACAGTCCGTAATTTATTACGGACGGCCTCCGACGAGTTTCCTCCTTTCTTCTCGTCGGAGGCTTTTTGTTTTTTCGCATCGGCGGGAACGCATTTGACAGCGCAAACGCCGCAGAACATAATTTTTCTCCATGAAAAACCTTCCCCGCCTTTCTTTTTGCACCGCGTGCGCATTGTCCGCTTTCGGAGTGACGACATGGGCAGCGCAGGACGTTCCCGCCGCCGCTCGCGGCGGGAAACCGCTCAATATCATTTACATCATGAGCGACGACCACGCCGTTCAGGCGATTTCCGCCTACGGGCATCCCGTTTCGAAGCTCGCGCCGACGCCGAACATCGACCGCATCGCGAACAACGGCGCGTTGCTCATGCGCAACTACTGCGCGAATTCCATTTCCGGACCTTCCCGCGCAAGCGTCATCACGGGCAAACATTCGCACGCGAACGGCTACATGAGCAACGAGTGGGGCTCGTTTGACAACCGGCAGAACAACGTCGCAAAAGTGCTTCACGCCAACGGCTACCAGACGGGCATCGTCGGCAAGCTCCATCTTCCGAGCGATCCGACCGGATTCGACTGGTGGCAGGTTTTCGTCGGGCAGGGCGAATACATCAATCCGTATCTGATTTGCGGAGATTTCAACGGGCGACTCAAAGGCGCCGCCGGGCAGGTGGTCGCCGAGGGTTATTCCACGGAAATCGTGACCGAGCGCGCCATCGATTGGCTCGAAAACAAACGCGATAAGGCAAAACCGTTTTTCTTTATGGTGCACTACAAGGCGCCGCACCGAAACTGGATTCCCAAGGAAAAATATTACAATCTTTTCGACAAGGTCACGTTCCCGGAACCGTCCAATTTCTTCGACGATTACGAAGGGCGCGCCGCCGCAAAATCTCAGGATATGTCGTTGCTCTGGACGATGCGCTGGGCGGCGGATTTGAAACTGTTCCCGTCACGCGACAAACATACGTTCCCGCGATGGATGTTCCCGACGCGGATGTCCGACGAACAAATCGCAAAATACATCGACGCCTACGTCGAAAAAAACAACGCGTTTTTCGACGCCGGAATTTGCACGCAGGCGGAATGGAGCGAATGGCGCAATCACCGCAACGATGAGGCGTGGCTCGCCGCCAATCAGGACAAGCTTCGCCGCTTCCAAAGCTGGGCTTATCAGCGCTACATGCAGGATTACCTCGCCACGATTCGCGGCGTGGACGACGGCGTGGGCGAGCTCCTCGATTATCTGAAAAAGAGCGGTTTGGACGAAAACACCGTCGTCTGCTACGCTTCGGACCAAGGATTTTACCTCGGCGAACACGGTTGGTTCGACAAACGGTTCATGTATGAGGAATCTTTCCGCATGCCGATGATGATGGCGGGACCCGGAATCGTAAAAGGCAATAAAATCAATCAGCTGACGCAAAATATCGACTTCGCGCCGACATTTCTCGACTTCTGCGGCGTCGCCGTTCCCGAGGAAATGCAGGGCGAATCCTTCAAAAAATTGCTCGAAAGCAAAAATCCCGTTCCCGGCTGGCGCGATTCGCTTTACTACAATTACTACGAGTATCCGGCGGAACACAGCGTGCGACGGCACTGCGGCGTCAACTATCGCAGCGACGACGGAAAGGAAGACTGGAAACTCATCCATTTCTACAAAGAAGACGTGTGGGAGCTTTACAACCTGAACGCCGATCCGACGGAAATGCGCAACATCTACGGCGAGCCGGGCACCGAGGCGATCACCGCCAAGCTCAAAGCAAAACTTAAGGAATTGCAGAAAAAATATCGCGTTCCCGAAGAATACCTGAAGCCGGGCGTGCCGCGCCGAAACGACGACAAGGTCGAACTCCAGCCGCCGCTGAAATAAAATTTTCCTCGGCGTATCAAAAAAACCGCGAAGGGCGAACAAACGTTCTTCGCGGTTTTTGTTTTTATTATTTTTGTTATTCAACCCGCGAAAAGCTCCGCGGGAACGAGGTCGGGAAGAAGATAGCCGTTTTCTACGAAAAAGAGCCGCAGGGAAGAAGCCCGCCGAAGATGCCGACGGCATGCCTTTTTTTGCCCGCCAAAATTAGACATAATATTTATTGTGCGACATTTCGGGAAATGCGCTCCCGGCGGGCAAATTCTCCGGAGATTCGAAGAAATGCAGGTTCTGCCTTCGTCGAAAATCCTTTTTTCTCTAAAAAACTTTTAAGACGCCCGATAAAAGTCCCTTGAAAGTTTCCGCGGACAAAAAACGTTCCCGCGGCGGGAACGTAAAAAAATGGTGGTCGCGGCAGGACTCGAACCTGTGACCCCAGCAATGTGAATGCTGTGCTCTAACCAACTGAGCTACGCGACCGAAAAGTTGAGGCGCGATGGTGAATTTTTTTTTGGATTTTGGCAAGTCCGTTTTTTGTCCGGGAGTTTTTTCTTGCGCCGCCCGGAAGAAAATACAGAATTTCCGCTTTCTTTATCGTGCGCCGCGCCCGCATCTCTGCCGTTTGTGAGGGAATTGTTCAGTTTTTTTCCTTTCATTCGCCTGTTAGAGAATTTTTCCCATGTCCGTGGTCGCCGATTATATTCAAGAAACGATTTTCGTGGTTTATGCCGTTTTGAGCATCGCGATTTTCTTTTTTCTCTTTTCGCGTCTGCGGAAAATGCGTGCCGTCGAAATGGACGCCGAGCACCGCGCGCAACAGCTTGAACTCGCGAAACGCGAAGCGGAACTTGCCGGGCGCGACATTCGTTCCCGCGCGGAAACGGCGGCGCAGAATCGCATCGCCGAAGCGGACAAGCTCATCGAGGAACGTCAGGCGGCGGTGCGCAAGCTTGAACAATGCACTTCGGAAGCGCATGCCCGCGCCGCAGAGCTTTCCGTAAAAATCGACGAGCGTCTGCACGCTTTGCGCCGAGACGAAGATGCGCTCGCCGCCGAAAAAAAATCCGTCGCGGAATTGCGTTCCCGCTACGAATCCGGCCTGCTCTCCGCCGCGAAACTTTCCCGCGAAGCCGCAAGAGACGCGGCGATTGCGATTGCAACGGAAACCGCGCGGGAAGATTCGCGGAAAATCCGTCGTGAAATTTTGGAAAAATCCGAGGATGAATACACAACGGAGGCGCGGCGCATTCTCATCGACACGATGCAGCGCATTTCTCCGCGCATCAACGAAGAAGGCACGTCGGAGCTCGTCGGAATTCCGTCGGAAGAAACCAAGGGACGCCTGATCGGTCGCGAAGGCAGAAACATCAAATGCTTCGAGCAAGTCACGGGAGCGACGCTGATTATCGACGACACGCCGGGCTCCGTGCTCATTTCCTGTTTCGATCCGTTCCGCCGCCACGTTGCGGCGCTCGCGTTGCGACGCCTTATCGACGACGGGCGCATTCATCCGCAAAGCATCGAATATTTCGTAAAATCCTCCAACGAAGAAGTGCTCGGGAACGCCATCGAAACCGGCGCGAAAACTTGCGAAAATCTCGGTCTCTTCGACGTGGACGAACGCATTCTCGAGCTGCTCGGCAAATTGCGTTTCCGCCTTTCCGTCAATCAAAACACGCTCACGCACTCGGTGGAAACGGCGCAGCTCTGCGGAATTTTCGCCGCCGAGCTCGGACTGAACGTCACCACGGCAACGCGCATCGGGCTTTTTCACGACATCGGCAAGGCGCTCGACGCGGAGTCCGAAACCGCGCACGCGATCGCCGGCGCACGAATTTTGCGGCAAGCGGGAGAATCCGAAGACGTGATCAACGCCGTCGAAAGCCACCACCGCGAAGTCGGGCAAACGTCGATTTACGCGCCGTTGCTCATGCTCGCGGATTCGATTTCGGCAACGCGCCCGGGCGCGCGTTCAAGCACGCACGAAGGCTACGCGGAGCGCATTCGAAGCCTTGAAGCGATCGCGCGCAGGTTCGACGGCGTCGTCGATACGTTCGCAATTCGTGCGGGACACGAGGTGCGCGTGATCGTTTCCAGCGAAGAAGTTGACGACAGCGAAGCCCGCGTTCTCGCGCAGAAAATCCGCATGGCGATTGAAGACGAGCTGATGTATCCGGGGAAAATTCGCGTTGTCGTCATTCGCGAATTTCGCGTTACGGAAGAAGCGCACTAAGTGCGCGTTCCCGCGGGAACGCCGCCGCTGTTTCGGCGACAACGTTCCCGCGTTGCGCAAAAGCGCTCAGAAGCGATATTCCGCGCCGAGCTGAACCACGTGGTATTGCTGCTCGGAAAATTTTTCGTTCCCGCCGCCGGTCTTTGACGTGTTCCCGTAGTATTCGTAGCCGCCGCGCACGGACCAGTGTTGATTGAAGGAATACGAGAATCCGACTTCGCCCGCATAGGCGGCGCAAAGATCGGTGTCTTCGCGGTAGTGATCCCAGCCGTTGAAACGACCGTCGTCGATCACGTAATCGACGAATGCGATTCCCGCGCGAGCGCCGACGAACAGACTGAATTTGTCCGGCACAACGGGAAGCACGAAGCGGTAGCCGCAAAGCAACGCGACATCGGTCGAACGCAGATCGCGCCCGTTCCCGTCCATGTTTTCGCTCCCGCTGAGCATCAGCATGCCGACGGAGAAATGATTTTCTTCGTCAACGGCATAGTTCAGGCGCAGATCCAGCCCCGCCATATCGACGCCGCCCTTGTCCGCGCACTTCGTCGATTTCGCATAGGCGGCTTCGAGCGAGACCGACAACTGCGTCGGCAGTTTCGACGCTTCGGCGGTCGTTCCCGCGCCCTTTTCTTCATCCGCGAGCGCAAACGGCATCGCGAAAAACAGCGGCGACAGCGCCGCCGCGAGCATTTTTCCGGTTTTGTTCATTGTGATTTTCATGGTGTTTTTTTTCTTATGGTTTTGGAAAAAAAGGAAAAAGAAATGCGTTCCCGCTTCAACAATTCGCGCGCGTGTATTTTCCGGATTCCGCGACGAAAACGCTCCACGCTTCGGCGTTTTCCGGCGCTTGCGTTCCCGTGGCGATGACCTGCAATTCCGCGCCGACCGCCGCCCAAAATCCCGCCTTGCGTTCCGAATCGAGTTCGCCGAGAACATCGTCGGCAAGCACGACGGGCGCGATGCCGAGCCGCTCGCGAAACAGCGCAAGCTGCGCGAGTCCCAGCGCGAGCGTCATTCCGCGCTGTTGCCCTTCCGAGGCAAAATCTTCCGCCGCTCGCCCGTGAATGAGAAAGCGAAAATCGTCGCGATGCGGACCTTTTTGCGTCGCGCGCAAAAGGCGATCCTGCGCGCGGGAACGCCGAAAAATTTCCGTCCATTCCGCCGCCGAGGTCGATGCCGCGGACGGCTCGTAGGCGATTTCCGAGCGCTCGGATTCGTCGCGGGAAATTTGCGCAACGGTCGCGGAAAAAAGTTGCGCCGCGTTGCGCATTTCGCGGGAACGGATTTCGACGAGCCGCGCGCCGTTTTCGGCGAGAATTTTTTCGAAAGCTTCGAGCTGCGAATCCGCCGAACGCGGATCTTTCAGCAAACGATTGCGCGATTCCAACGCGCGATGATAATTCTGCAGACGAAGAAAATACTCGGAATCAATCGTCGAAAAAGTCAGATCCATCCAACGCCGCCTGCCGGACGGCGCTCCGCGAAGCAACGCGAGATCGTCGGAAGAAAAAACAACGGCGGGAAAGCGTCCGACGAAATCGCTGAGTTTCCGCACCGGCGTTCCCGCGCCGATTTCGGCGTTTTTCGAACCGTTTGCGCCGAACTTAAAAGTCAGCTCCGTGCGCCCTTCCCGCTCGTGTTCGAGCGCGATATACACTTGCGCGGTTTTGCATCCGCCGCGCACGAGAATCCGCGAATCCCGCGTGCGAAACGAACGCAACGCAGTAAGCAAACTCACCGTTTCGAGCAGATTCGTTTTGCCCTGCCCGTTTTTTCCGACGAGAAAAATTCTCCGCGATTCGCCGAAATCCAAATCGGCAAATTCAATGTTGCGGAAATCCGCTGCTCGCAGTCGAAAAATGCGCATGGCGGCAAAACTTTTTTCTCGGCGCAAAAAAATTACGGTCGCGGCAACTTCAACACCATGCCGGGCTTCAACGCGTTCGGCGACGACATCGTAACTCGGTTCGCCTTGAAAATATCGTTCACGCGAGCGGTCGTGCCGTAGTATTTTTTGCTGATGGAAGAAAGCGTGTCGCCGGGAACGACGGTATGCGTCGCGGGAATGTCCGGCTTCGGCGGAGGCGGCGGTGCCGGCGGCGTTTCGACGCGCGGCGGTTCGGGAACGGGCGCGGGCGTCGCCGTCGCGGGAACGGAATTTGCCGCCGCCGTTCCCGCTTCCGATGCGGCTCGCGAGCGCGACAGGATTTCGATTTTGCGTTTCAGCGCATCGTTTTCTCTCATCGCGGCGAGATATTTTTCTTCGAAATCCGTCGAGCTTTTTTCCGTGGCGATTCCCGGAAGCATTTCCACGAGGAATTCTTTTTCGGAGGAATTTATCAGATCGACCACGTTTTTCCGGCGGGAATGATCGGGACTCAGCTCCAAAAATTGCCTGAAATGATAAATCGCAAGCGGATACTGTTTCCGACGAAACGCGATCAGCCCCGCTTCAAAATTGGATTCCGGGGAAATATCGGGATGCGAACGAATGATCGCATTGAAAACGCTCTGCGCTTCGACTTCCCGCCCGTTTGCGAGCAACTCCTTCCCGCGAAGATACTGCGAATCCTCCGTTTCCACGAAAACGCTTTCCTGCGGGAAAAAACCGTCGCAACCGCGCGCGCCGAAAACAAGCGCGCCGATAATCGCGAGAATGACTCCCAAAAACAAAAGGTATTTCAGCATCTTTTCAAAATTTTTTACGCGGAAAACTATGCCGCCCGCAATGCCGGCTTTCAATCTTTATCGCCGCGCGAAAACGCGTTCCCGCGCAACGCAAAAAAGCGCTACGATTCGCAGTTCGGGCGGGCGCAAAGCGACGGGAACGCTTCCGCCGGGAACGGCTTGTCCGCGAGCGTTCCCGCGAGCAAAAATTTTTCTGCGATGCGAAAAATTTCGTCCGGCGAATCCGCTCGCCGCACCGCGTGAAGAAACGCGCCCTCGGCGTCCACGCTCGTGCCGATGAAGTTCAGAAATTTTTTCATTCTCGCCGCCGTGCGCGCGGGACCGACTGCGGCGTCCGCGACGCAAGTTTCGAGTTCGCGCACGTATTCGAAAACATCGCCGAGCTTCGGCGCGAAAATTTCGTTCTCCGGCGTTCCCGCAAACATTTCGCGCAACTGGCGAAACAGCCACGGATTTCTCACGGCGTGGCGACCGCACATCAGCCCCGCGCAATGCGTGCGCGCGAGCACGAATCGCGCTTTCGCGACGGAAGAAATTTCGCCGTTCGCGGCAACGGGACACGCGGAGCGTTCGACCGCCGCGGCAATCGCATCGTAGTCCACCGGCGAGCGATAAAGCCCGCGAACCGTGCGTCCGTGCACGGCGAGCAAATCCGCGCCGTGTTCCCGCACAAGCTCAAGCAACCGCGGGAACGGCGAAGCATCCTCAAATCCGAGCCGACATTTCACCGTGAAAAGTTTCCCGAAATCGGAACAGACTTCGCGCAACGCGGCGAGAATTTCCGCGACTTTCGGCAAATCGCGAAGCAAGCCGCCGCCGACGTTTTTGCGAAAAATTTTCGGCATCGGGCAACCCAGATTCAGATCGATTCCGGCGACCGTTTCCGGGAAGCGTTCAAGCACGGCGCGCGCCACGCGCACAAGCGCGGGAACGTCCTCGCCGATCAGCTGCACAAGCAACGGCGTTCCCGTGAGCGGAAGCGTTTTCGCCGCGCATTCGGCAACGGAATCGTCGATTTGAGACGTGGCGTTCACGCGCAAAAATTCCGTGACGAAAACGTCCGGCGCGCCGCGTCGCGCAAGCATTTGCATGAACGGCAACGTCGTGATGTCCTGCATCGGCGCGAGCGCGGAAAAACCGTTCGTCGGGAACGTTGCCATTTCGTGATTCACGGCGAAAGAAAAAATCTCGCGGGAACGTTCCCGCGCTCAGGATTTGCGCTCCGCGGCGCGAAGTTTTTCCAGAATCGGCGAAGCGTCCTCGCAACGCGCAAGCATTTTCGCGGAAACAAGCACGGGCGCTCGCGCCGAAAACGCCAACGCAAGCGCATCGGAAGGTCGCGCGTCGAGCTCGACAAATTTTTCTCCGAGCTCGTTTTTCATTTCCAACGAAACGACCGTGAAAAAAACGCCGTCCTTGAAATCCGTGAACGCGATGCCCGCGAGCTTCGCGCCGAACGCCGCACACGCGTCGGAAAGCAGCTCATGCGTGAGCGGACGCGCCGCGCGCCGCCCTTCCTGCGCCCGCTGAAGCCGCTCGCCCAGCCCGCGTTCCGCCTGAAAAACAAATGTCTTCGACGGGCAGACGACGAAAATCGCCGAGCTGTCCGCCATGTCGAAAAAGTGATACCCCGTAGGGCTGATCCAATCTGCGTTCATCTGTCGCGAGAGCTTACGCCGCTCCCGCTCCCGCCGTCAAATTTCAATTTGCCGCGAGGCTCGGGGAACGCATAGACTGTCGCGCATGGATTTTGCCGAAAAAATGAGCGCAAGCGCGGCGCGCATCGAAGCCGCAATTCTGAAATGCACGCCGGACGAAACCGCGTTCCCGCAGGAACTTCACCGCGCGATGCGCTACAGCCTTCGCGCCGGCGGCAAACGCATTCGCCCGTTGTTGCTGCTCGCGGCGGCGGAGGCGTTCCCGTCCGAGCTCGATCCGCTGCCCGCCTGCGTCGCGCTCGAATGCCTGCACACTTACACGCTCATTCACGACGATTTGCCCTGCATGGACAATTCCGACCTGCGGCGCGGGCGTCCGAGTTGCCACAAGCAGTTTCGCGAAGATCTCGCGTTGCTCGCGGGAGACGCGTTGCTCACGCACGCATTTTTCCTGCTCGCCGATGCCTACGCGGGAACGCCGGCAGTCGCCGCCGCGCTCGTGCGCGATCTCGCCGATGCCGCCGGTTCGCGCCGACTCATCGGCGGACAAACGGAAGACACCGTGGGCGAACGCGGGGAAATCACCGCCGAGCGGCTCGATTACATTCACGAAAACAAAACCGCCGCCCTGCTCGAAGCCGCACTGACGATGGGCTTCCGCCTCGGCGCTCGCGGGAACGATGCCGCCCTGCTCGCCCGCGCTCACGAAATCGGGCATTGCACGGGAATCGCGTTTCAGATCGTGGACGATCTGCTCGATCTCACGAGCGACGAAAAAACGATGGGCAAACCCGTTCACGCGGACGTCGGAAACCGCAAGCTGACGTATCCGAGCCTTTACGGCATCGAAAAATCGCGGGAACGCGCGGCGGAACTCACCGCCCGCGCCGCCGCGCTGTGCGAGGAAGTCGGCGGGAACAACGCATTTCTCAAAGGCATCGTTTCCGCTTTGCTTTCCCGCAAATCTTAAAAAAAATTTCTCCGGATTTTTCATGCTTTCCGAAAAATATTTCGACGAACTCAAATCCTTCGCGGGAACGCTCGCGGACACGGCGCGCGAAATCGTCGCCGCGTATCACGCGCTCCCGCACACGGAAATCGAAATCAAGCCGGACGGCTCGCCCGTCACCGTCGCCGACAAAGAATGCGAACGGCGTTTGCGCGAGCTGATTCGGAAAAAATTTCCCTCGCACGGCATTATCGGCGAAGAATTCGGGAACGAAAACACGGACGCGGAATTCGTCTGGTCGCTCGATCCCATCGACGGCACAAAATCCTTTATCTCGCGCGTGCCGCTTTACGGAATTCTTTTCGGGCTCTTGCACGAAGGCAAACCTTGCCTCGGCGTCATCGACCAGCCGATTACGCGGGAACGCATTATCGGCGACGGACGCACGACCGAGCTGAACGGCCGCCGCGTGCGCGTTTCCGACGTCGCGTGCACGGACAAAGCGCTGTTGCTCACGACGGATCTCATCGATTGCGAAACCGAACATCCCGATGAAAACTGGAACGCGCTTCTGCACCGCGCGCGGCTTTTTCGCACGTGGGGCGATTGCTGCGCATACATGATGATCGCCGCCGGGCGCGCCGACATTATGGCGGATCCCGTGCTTTCGCCGTGGGATTTGTATCCGCTGTTGCCGATTCTCGAAGGCGCAGGCGCGAAAGTTACCGATTGGCGCGGGAACGCCGCGCTCGGCGCAACCTCGATTCTCGCCGCAAATCCGAAACTTCACGAAGACGCATTGCGGATCCTTTGCGGGAACTAATGGATTTTTTCAAAAAATGAACTGGTTCAATCTCCTTTCCGCCGCTCGCTGGGGACACGGCGCGGGAACGCCGCGCAACGCCGCCGGAGACATCCGAAACGAATTCGATCGCGACTACGGACGCATTCTTTATTCCAGCGCATTTCGCCGTTTGCAGGACAAAACGCAGGTCGTTCCCGTCGGGCGCGACGACCGCGTGCGCACTCGCCTTACGCACAGTCTCGAAGTCGCCTACATCGGCAGATCCATCGGCTACGGAGTCGGCGAAGCGCTGATTGCGCGTCGCCCGGAACTGCGGGAACGCGACGTCCGCCCTTCGCATTTCGCTTCCGTCGTTTCCGCCGCCTGTCTCGCGCACGACATCGGCAATCCGCCGTTCGGGCATTTCGGCGAATCCGCGCTTGAATCCGCGCTCGAAAAAGCAAAGGCGCGCGGCGACGTTCCCGCGAGCTTTTCAAAAAAATTCGAAGGCAACGCGCAGGGTTTTCGCGTGCTCACGCGCACGGGCGATCCGATGGCGGGAAAAGGCTTGAAACTCACCGCCGCCGTCCTCGGCGCTTTTATGAAATATCCGTGCTCGGAAAAATTTTCTGCGGCGACGCCGGGCGAAATTAACGCGAAAAAATTCGGATTCGTCGCCGACGATGCCGATGCCGCACGCTTCGTCGCGGAATCGACGGGAATGCTCCCGCGCGGGAACGCCGGAGAAAATCTCGCGTGGCGCCGGCATCCGCTCGCGTTTCTCATGGAAGCCGCAGACGATTTGAGCTACCTCGTCGCCGACATCGAGGACGCGTTCATTTCCGGGAACGTTTCGCGCGATGAATTTCGCGGGCACCTCGACGGATTTCTTTCCGAGGATGAGCGTTCCCGCGCGGATGCCATCGCCGCGCGCGAAGGCGACGAAAGCGCCGCGCACTACGTCCGCGCCGTCGCAATCGGCGCCGGAATTCGCGAAACGCGCAGAGTTTTTCTCGAACGCGAAGAAGCGTTGCTCGCGGGAACGCAAAATTGCGCAATGCTCGACGATCCCGCGTGCGCATTTTCCGAAGCGACGAAAAAGCTCAAGGATTTTTCCGCAAAGCGCATCTACAACGTGAAAATCGATGTCGAGCTGATGGGTTTTCGCGTGATTGAAGAGCTTTTCGAATTTTTCTCCGAGTGGATTTCCCGCCCGAACTCGCGGCGCGGGGAAAAAATCGCGCTCATGCTCGACGGCGCCGCGCTCGCGGAATCCTCGCCCGAAGCGCGCACGCAACGCTTGCTCGATTTCATTTCAAGCATGACGGATTCCGCCGCGCTTTCCGCTTATCGCAAACTTTTCGGAATAAGCTGACTTCCTCCCTACACCCTACACCTTCCACCCTACACCTTACACCAGCCACTCGGCTCTGGCGGCGCAACGGAGATCGAAGTTCAGTGCGCGTTTTCCGGTCGGCGTGAGCCGCACGAAACCGCCGGCGGCGCGAACGAGCGCCATTCCCGCCGCAACGTCCCAGAGATTCGTGCCGCGTTCGTCGTAAACGTCCGCGCGCCCGACGGCGACGTAGGCAACGGCGAGCGCCGCCGTGCCGATCATGCGGATTTTTTTGAATTTTCCGACTTCGGCGATGAACGGCGCGAGTGCTTCGGGCGATTTGTCCGCGAGCGCGGGAAAGCCCGTCATCAGGCACGCTTGCGAAATCTCCGTTGCCCACGCGGGAACGATTTTTTTTCCGTTGAGAAAAACGCCTTCGCCGACGAATCCGGAGAACATTTCGTCCGCGTTGAAATTATAAATTACGCCGAGCACGGGCTCGTTCCCGCGCATAAGCCCGATGCTCACGCAGGTCAGCGGCTGTCCGCGCTGGTAGTTGAACGTGCCGTCGAGCGGATCGACGACCCAGTAAAGCGTTCCCGCGGAGTCGTAGAGCGCGGGATCGCCGCCGAGCTCTTCGCCGAAAATCGGCAACGCGGTCGCGGCGAGGCGTTCCCGCACAAGGCGCTCGGAATTCGTGTCGGCGGCGAGCTTCACGTCCGTCGCCGAATTGAGCGCGACGCTTCGATCGCCGCCCGCGCGCAGGATTGCGCCGGTTTCGCGCGCCGCGGCTTCGGCGATCGCGAGGAGATTTTTCATTTGCGGGATTTCCATGACGCGCGGAAATCTATCACCGTTCCCGCCGCGAATCAAACCGGACCGCTCAAAGCCCGTCTGCGAAAATGCGGAAAAGTCCTTGCCGGCGCACGTGTTTCCGCAAAATTTCTGCGGTTTCCGCGGCGATTTTTGCGTCGAGTTCCACATCGCCGCAGGAACGGACGGTGAAGACGCGCGGCGTTCCCGTAGGAAATGCGATATCGCAAAAATACTCGGCGGGCGCGAAAAGCATTTCTCCGTCGTCGTATTCGCCGAGCGAAGAAAGTTTTCCGGCGTAAACGATTTGCCCGGTTTCCGCATCGGCGATGCGCACGCAAGCGCTCGGAGGCTCGGCATTCGCCGCCGCGATTTTTTCCGCATCGGAATCGGTTTCGCCGACGGCGAATTTTTTTGCGATTTCCCAAGAGTCCGCGCCGAACGCGTTTTCCGGGAGCGGCGGAATCTGCTCGTTTCGCAGGCGGAGGGAAAGTTCCGCGCTCTGCAAATCGATTGAAAGCAACCCGCCGAACGGCAGAAAAGATTTTTCGCGCAAGCGCAACGCCTCCGGCGAAATGTCTGCGCCGAAGTTGCGGGAAGTCGGCAAAAAAAGCGGTTCGGAATCGCGATAAACTCCGGAATTTTCGTAGCCTTCGGCGAGGCTTACCGAGGCGGGCGCGGGAACGCCTTTCGCGGGCGAATGCATCGAAAATCCCGGCGAAAAAATGACGAACGCGAAAATGCCCAAAAGCACGATGCACGCGAGCGTCGCCTTGGTCATCGCGGGCAACTCGTTGCGAAAAAAACGATATATCGGGAACGCCGAAAACTTCACGCCGCAAGGTTCTTCCATCTCCGGAAATTTGTCGATTGAAAAAACACGGCGTTCCCGCGAAAATTTTTCGCATGAGCACGGGCTTGAATCTTGTTCCCGCTTTTTCCGTCGTTACGCTTGCCGAAAATCTCGCCGCGCGCCTTGCCGCGCGTCCCGATCCGTTCGTAACGGAAACCGTGCTCGTGATGAATTTTGCGCAAGGCGTGTGGCTTCGGCGCTTTCTCGCGGAGCGCCTCGGCGTTTGCGCCAACATCGAATTTCTCTCGCCGGAAACGTTTCTTGAGCGGCTCGTGCGCCGCGGGCGCGGGAACGCATTCGAACGCAACGCGCTCGCGTGGCAAATTTTCGAAAAGCTGAAAGAATTTTGCGCGGGAACGGACGAGGCGATGAAATTCGGACTCGGCGGGCGCGCCGACGAAGATGTTTTTCGCCGCGCCGTCGAGCTCGGGAACTTTTTTTGGCGCTACCAAAATTTTCGTCCGAAGATGATCTGCGATTGGTGCGAAAACGCGCCGGAGCCGCGCGCGGCGTCCGCAGATTTTCTCGCGGAATACCGTCGTCAAAAAAAACTGTGGCGCGCGCTCGATTTCGGCGGAGAAAAACCGCCCGCCGTCGCATGGCTCGAAATGCTCGAAAATCGCGCACCGCTCGCGGGAACGCCCGCGCGAATTTTCGTTTTCGCGCCGTCCGCGCTCCCGCGCATCCACTTTGAATTGCTGAAAAAACTTTCCTGCGAAACCGAAGTGGTGCTCTGCTATCACAACCTGTCTTCTTTTCTTTGGATGGACGAGCCGGAGCGAAAAAAAGTCCTGCGGGAACGTATTCGCGCGAAAAACGGCGGAAAAATTTCCGACGACGACGCGGACGCCGAAGGCAACGAGCTTCTCTCCGCGTGGGGCAAAGCGGCGAAACCGCTCGCGAAAAAACTCGTCGAGTTGAACAAGCTCGACCACGATTCCAATCTCGATCTTCCGCCGGAGCGCGATTCGCTTCTGCACGCGTTGCAATGCTCGATTCGCGACGACGTTCCCGCGCGGGAATGCCGCTTCGCGCCTGCGCCCGACGACGATTCGCTGAAAATCGTCGTCGCGCCGAGTCCGCTCCGCGAAATGGAAATTTTGCGCGACGAGCTGATTGCGCGTTTCGCCGCCGATCCGTCGTTGCATCCGCGCGATGTGTTGGTGATGCTCGCGGACATCGATACTTACGCGCCGTTCATCCGCGCCGCGTTCGAAAACTCCGGAATTCCCTTTTCCGTCGCCGACCGCGCGGGAACGGAAATTTTTCCCTGCGCCGCCGCGTTTTTGGAAATTTTGAGCGTCGCTCGCGGAGAATTGCAGCTCGACGAAGTGCTTTCTCTGCTCGATCCGGAGAGCGTGCGGCTCGGGCTCGGGCTTGACGACGACGAAGTTTGCGCGCTGCGCGATGTCTTGCTCAAATCCGGCGTGCGTTGGGGCACTGACGAGGAATTTCGCCGCCAACGCATTTTCGGAGAAAATGCGCCCGCGATTACCGAAGCGATGCGCGTTCCCGCGGAAACGCTCGCCGCCAACAATTCGTGGAAATTCGGCATGCGCCGCCTCGCGCTCGGATATTTTTTCGATGCCGACGAGGACGACGCGGCGATATTCGATTTCGGCGGCGGGCGGCTTCGCGCGGCGCCCTTTCCCGCATTGCGCGAAGAAGCGCCGCGCGCGCTCGGAAAATTTTTCCGTCTTCTCGACGTGCTCGAAAAACTCGCCGCCGCGTTCTCCGAAAAAGATGTCCGCAGCGTTCCCGAATGGTGCGATTTTCTTGCGGAAACTTTGGCGGACGGAATTTTCGCCGGCGTCGAAAACGGCGCAAACGTGTTGCGCTCGGCGCTCGCGACGATAGCGAATTCCGCGAAAAACGCCGCAGGAAGCGTTCCCGCGTGCACGCTTTCCGCGCTCTGCGTTGCGCTCGAAGCGCACGATTGGAGCGCCGGGCGCGTCTCCGGCGGCATGCTTCGCGGGAAGCTGACATTTTGCCGAATGCAACCGCTGCGCAACATTCCCGCGCGCGTCATCGCCGTCTGCGGGCTCAGCAGCGGAGCGTTCCCGCGCGCCGAAGCGAAAAACGCGCTCAATCTGCTCTCCTTTCCCAAGAAAAATTTTCCCGACGAAGAAACGCGCTGGGATCGCAGTTCCCGCGACGATGATTGCCTGCTTCTTCTCGAAAATATTCTCGCCGCCAAGGACGCGCTGCTGCTCTCCTACGTCGGACGCAACAACGTTGACGGCAAGCCGATTCCGCCCTGCGTTCCGCTTTCGAAATTGCGCGATTTTCTCGGCGAAATTTCCGGAGAAATCTCGCCGAACGACGAAAAATCCGAAGCCGTCGGCGTTCCCGCATTCGAGACGCTTCACCATCTGCACGGTTTTTCGCCCGAATATTTTTCGAAAGAAAAAAAATCGAAATACTTTTCTTTCAGTCGCTCCGATTACCTCACCGCGCAAGTCGCGCTCGGCGCGAAACCGAGCGCCGACGCGGGAACGACCGAGCGCCGGAAAATTCCGCTTACGCTTCCGGAAACGCTTTCGACGCGGGATCTCGCGAACTTTTTCAAATCGCCCGCGAGATTCGTTTGCAGAAAATTCGGGCTCGATATGGCGGACGATCCCGTCGGCGGAAAAACGCTCACGGAAGAACTGAACGACGACAGCGTGTCGAATTTCGAAATCAGCCGCTTTCATTCGTTCTTTTTCGAAAGAAAACGCGCCGAGGCGCAAGGCGATTGCCGCGCCGCGCCGGAAAGCTTTGAGAATGCGGCATCGCGTTTTTACGCGGAAGAGCTCGCCCGCGGCAATATTTCCGCGTTGGCGCAGGAAGCGGCTCGCCGCGAAAAATTTAAGAAAGAAATCGAAGACGCGGAATCGGTGTGCAACGCGTTTTCAAAAAAACTTTCGCCGTTGCGGGACGGAGAAGCGCCCGCCGCGCTCGCCGTCGAATACGGGAACGCGGGAAAAACGCTTCGCCTGCAAACCGATTTCACGAATTTGCGCCGCGACGCAGACGGCACGCTTTTTCTGCCGCTTGTCGGGAAAAGCAAGTTCGGGTGGCATGTCGCCGTCGATGTCTTCATCGCCGCCGCCGTGCTCGCGGAGGCGTTCCCGCGGGAACGGTTTCGCGTCGAGTATTTTCTCCCGACCGAAAAGCCGACCGAGAAAAAAAAGAAGTCTTCGAAGAAAAAACCGGGCATCCGAAAGTCTCCGGTAACAATTACGAGCGACTCGTTCCCGCGCGCGAAAACATCGATTCGGGAGCTCGTCGAATTTTTCGCGAAAACGGCTTCGACGCCGCCGCTCTTTTTCAAGAATTTGCCGACTAAACCGCTTGAAGACGATGCGGAGGATCCGGACGAATTTGTCGCTAAGACCTATGATGCGTGGACGGAAAATCCGCCCGACACATACGAGCTTTTCGTTTTCGGAGAATGCGCGGAGAAAGAAATTTTCGAAGCGACGTTCGAGAAAAACCTCCGCGACGTCGTTTTCCCGCTCGCGCACAAAATCTTCCGCGCTTTCGAGCCGGAGCCTTTGTAATCGCGCAAAAAAAAGCGTTCCCGCGACGGGAACGCTTTTTTTTGAAGAAGCCCGAAATGAATCAGAGCTTCTTTTTGCCTTCGAAGTGCGCTTCGATTTCTTCGAGCGTGCGCCCTTTCGTTTCCGGCAGGAAGAACACGGCGGTAATCCAGTAAATCACCGTGCAGCCCGCGCAGAAGAAGAAGATCGTCGAATACCCGAAGTTGCCCACAACCGGCAGGAACGTTCCCGCGATGACCGTGGACACGCCCTGATTGATCAGCAACGCAATCGACATGCCCATCGCGCGAATGCGGTTCGGCATAAGCTCGGAAAGCGCAAGCCAAACGCACACGCCCGGCCCGACCGCGAACGACGCGATGAAAATCGCGAAAAACGCCGTGACGAGCCAGCCGTTCGTCGCGCTCGGGAGCGGCCCGATTTTCAGCGCCTTAACTTTGAAGCTCTGACCGTCATCCGTCTTGATTTTGATTTCGCGGTCTTCGGTCGGCGTATCTTCGCGAACGACAATCGTTTTCACGTTGGTCGCACCGTCAATTTCATACACGAATTTCACCTGCGCGGGAACGAACGTTCCCGGAGCCGCCTGCATCAGCGCTTGCGTTTCCGCCTGCGTAAATTCGGAGAAATACGCGTATTTCACGGAATGCGTCTTCGGCGCGCCGTTCTCGTCCTGCTCCGGAATACCGGTTTTTTCATCGACGACGACTTCCGTCCGCTCGACATTGTATGCCGCCGGATTGAGCTTGTCCGTGATGTCCTGCATCTTGCGCTCGGAATTGAGGAAAAGCGCGGCAACGCCGAGAAGACCGACGATGATGCCGGACGTCCCGAGCGTGAGCAGGAATTTGCGTCCCTTGCGGTCCACGAGCACCATGGCGACGACCGTCATCACCATGTTGAGAATTTTGACCACGAGGTCGCCCTGATTCGCGACATGTCCGTCGAGACCCGCCTGTTTCAGCACATCGACGATGTAAGCGAGCACGGAATTGATGCCGGTCGCCTGATTGCACGCGAGAATAACGACCGCGAGCACGAACGGAACGATGTATTTTTTCTGGAAAAGAGAATCTTTCGGAGCGTCTTTCGACTTCGCGGAAACGTCCGTGCTTTCTTCGGAAACGGCGCCCATTTCGGCGAATTCGATTTTCGCCTGTTCCGCGCCGCGGGAACGTTCAAGCGCTTTCAGCGCCGCGTCCTTGCGGTTTTTGCCGAAGAGCCAGCGAGCGGATTCGGAAATGAACAGCGCACCGACGGAGAAAATCACGCCGGGAACGGCACAAGCCCAGAAGATCGCGCGCCACGCAAAATTCTTTTCATTGAGAATCGCCGCCGCGCGTTCAGCCACCGTCGCGTAGTCCGCGTTGGAGACCGCTTCGACCTGCCCCGCAAAATAAAGCCCGACCGCCGCCGCAAACACCAGCCCGACCGTGAGCATGAACTGGAACATGCCCGTGCCGAACCCGCGCTTGTCCGCCGTAAGGCATTCCGCAAGATAAAGCGGAACGACGACGCCGATCAGACCCGCCGCCGCGCCTTGCAGAATGCGCCCCGCGACCAACCAATAAAAGCCTTCGGGAACGCAGATGACGGGCACCGAGAGCACAAAGCACACGCCCGCCAAAATCATGATTTTTTTACGCCCGAACAAATCGGAAAGCGCTCCCGCAAACAGCGAGGAAAGCACCGAGCCGAGCAGAACCGCCGCGACCACCGTGGAAAGCTGACCGGGCGTGTAGTTCGTCGTTGCCTGCAAATACGGAAGCGCACCGGCAATGACGCCGACGTCGATCCCGTAAAGAAGACCGCCGAGACCTGCAATAAACAGCAGGTATTTATTATAGATCGAGGTTGACTTTGACATAAGCTTTTCGAATTAAAAAGAAAACGCCGCGAGTTTAACGGACGTTCCCGCCGAAAACAAGTTGAAACGGCGAACGGGAATGGAAAGTGG
>CAVFCB010000014.1:0-19893 GCA_963620895.1 Bacteroidaceae bacterium
GTAAACCAGTTCTCCTTACACCCTCCACCTTACACCCTCCACCAATTTTTTGCCGTAGGCAAAAATCCGGACTTCACCAGTTAACCAGTTCTCCAGTCAACCAGTTGACCGGCTTCGTGTTTCTTCGTGTTTCTTCGTGGTTAAAATCCGTTCCCCGTTTCCGCGGGAACGCCTATTTTTCCCGGCGGCAAGATTCTTTGCCGAGGCGGAAGGCTTCGAGATTCGGCGGGATGATTTTCGGTTTATCGGCGAAGCATTCGCGGATGGCGGCTTCGACGACGGCGGAGAAGTCCGTTGCGTCTTCGGGCGTGAGGAAAAGGTCTTCCATCATGCGTGCGATTGCGCCGAGAATCAGCGAGTTCCCGTAGCGCGTGCTGCCGAGTCCGACGGCGAGTTGTGCGGCGGGAACGCCGTAGGCGATCTGCGATTTCCCGAGTTGCGGGAGCGTGATGCACGACGAATCATAGACGACGATCCCGGTCGGTTTCAGTTGCGGAAGATATTTGTCGAGCGAAGGTTGATTGAGCACGACGAGCATGTTTGCGTTGCTGTCCACAATCGGCGAGGCGATTTCCTTGCGCGAGGCGACGACGGAGCAGTCGGCGGTGCCGCCGCGCATTTCCGGTCCGTAGGTCGGCAGATACGTCACGTTGAAGTTTCGCAGTTTCGCCATGTGCGCGAGGATGTAGGCGAGCGAGAGCACGCCCTGACCGCCGGAGCCGGCGACTTTGATGCGGCGTTCCTTGTCGAAAATCGGGGAAAGATTGCGGAAGTCCGCGCGCAGCGAGCTTTGCGAAATATCGCCTTCCTGCGGGAAAAGCGCGGCGCGCACTTTGTCTTTATCGAACACGGGAACGCGGTGTTCGACGGGAGCGCGTTCGTCGGCGACGTCTTTGAATTTTCCGAGCGGGAAAAATTTCGTCATCTCTTCGTCGATGAATTTTGTGATGCCGGCGGCGTCTTTTTTCAAACCGACCGGGCAGGGCGAGAGCACTTCGACGAAAGAAAGCCCTTTGCGTTCCATCGTGTTTTTTATCGCTTTTCGGATTGCGGCGCGCGCCTTCATAATTTCTTTCGGTGCGCCGAGCGAAACGCGTTCGACATAGACGGGATTCGGTTGCGCGGCGACGATTTCGGAAATGCGGAACGGAATGCCGTCCTCGACGGCGTCGCGTCCGTTGGGCGTTGTGGAAGTGCGTTGTCCGAGCAGCGTTGTCGGCGCCATTTGCCCGCCGGTCATGCCGTAAATTGCGTTGTTCACGAAGATGTAGCAAATATTTTCGCCGCGATTTACGGTGTGAATGAATTCGTTGAAACCGATTGCCGCGAGATCGCCGTCGCCCTGATAAGAAATGACGACGCTGTCTTTGTGCGCGCGGGAAAGTCCGGTGGCGACGGCGGGAGCGCGTCCGTGCGGCGTGGAAATTCCGAAGCAGTCCATGTAATAGTAGCCGAAGACGGCGCAACCGACGGGCGAGATAAACGTCGTGCGGTCTTTGATTCCGAAATCGGCGATAGCCTCGGCGACGAGTTTGTGCAGCACGCCGTGACCGCAGCCGGGGCAGTAGTGCATGTTGTGTCGGAGCGTCTTCGGGCGTTTGTCGAATTCTGCGAAAAATCCGTCCGGACGATCTTTGAGGATGCGGAAAGTTTTCATGATTTTTATTTTTTTCTTAAATGATTTCGCGGAAGTTTTTTTCGCGGGAACGTCGATTCGGCGCGTTCCCGCGGTGCGTTTTTTTCAGAGTAAAGCCTTGATGCCGGCGACGAGTTCTTCGACGGAAATGAGTTTTCCGCCGACGCGGTGAATCAGTTCCACGGGGCGACGGCATTCGATTGCGAGTTTTATGTCTTCAATCATCTGCCCGCCGCTGAGCTCCACGGAAACGAATTTTTTCGCCGCGGGAACGAGCGCGTTCAGCGCGTCTTTCGGGAACGGGAAAAGCAGTTTCGGACGCACGAGTCCGACCTTTATGCCCTGATTGCGCAGTTCGTCCACGGCGTTTTTCGCGAGGCGCGACATAATGCCGTAGGCGACGATTACGATTTCCGCGTCGTCGGTTCTCCGAAGCTCGGCGTCTTGGTCGTGCATCTCCATTTCGCGATATTTCGCGAGAAGCGCCTCGTTTTTCTTTTCCATTTCGGCGGGTTCGAGATAAATCGACGTGAAACTGTTCGTGCGCGCGTTCCCGGGCGCGAGCGTGTAAGGCGCCGGCGCGGGCTTGTCGAGCGGTTCCGGCAACGTGACGGATTCCATCATTTGCCCGATCATTCCGTCGGTGAGAATGTAAACCGGCGTGCGGTATTTTTCCGCCATGTCGAACGCGCGAAACGCCATTTCGCACATTTCCTGCGCGCTCGCGGGAGCGAAGACCGGACAACGGTAGCCGCCGTGACCTCCGCCTTTGACGACCTGAAAATAATCGCTTTGCTCGACGCTGATGTTGCCGATGCCGGGACCGCTGCGCGTGACGTCCGCGACGACGCAGGGAATTTCCATTCCCGCGAGGTAAGACATTGCCTCCTGCATGAGGCTGATGCCGAGCCCGCTGCTCGCCGTCATCGCGCGCTGACCTGCGGCGGCGGCGCCCATCACCATATTGATTGCGCCGATTTCGCTTTCCGCCTGAATGAAGACGCGTCCGAGCTCAGGAAATTTTTTCGCGGCGCACTCGATGATTTCGCCCGCAGGCGTGATCGGGTAGCCGAAATACGCATCGCAACCGGCGAGCAATGCGCCGTGGACAAGTGCTTCGTTGCCGCAGAGCAACATGCTTTTTGAACTCATTTTATGCTTCCTCCTTTTCTTCGATGACGGAAATCGCGCCGGGTTCCGGACACGTGTAAAAACAGAGCGAACAGCCCGTGCACGCGGCTTCGTCTTTGACGAAAACGTGCGGCAGTCCCATTACGTTCAGCTCCGTGCCGATCGCGAGAACGCCTCGCGGGCACGCGACGACGCAACGCTCGCAGCCCTTGCATTCGTCTTTTCTGATTTTCGGAAAATAGCGTTTTTTCATCGTTGTCGTATATAAATTCTATTTGCGTGAGGAAGATTTCGCGTTCCCGCGCTCGGTTTTTTTCGAGAAACGTTTTATGGCGTTCAGCCCCGCAACGGAAAAACGAAAAACGTGATCGATGCGCTTTTCCACATCATACGGGAACGGTTCCGTTTTTTCGATGCGTTGGATTTTTTTCTGCGGAGAAATGCACATCGCGACAATCGAATAAACCGACATGCGCAAGTCTTCGTTCGAAATGCCGTCGCCGAGAAATTCGCTTACGACGTGGAGCAGATTTTCGCGCAGACGAAAAATCGTGTTCTCGTGAACGTCTTCAAGCAATCCCGTCGGCGAGGCGATTTCCTGATTGAGAATGCCGCCGTCAAAACAAAGCGGATCGGAGTAGCGGCGCACCGTCGCGGCAATGATGCCGTAGAGCCGTTCCCGCGCGGAAGCTCCCGCGGGAACGACACCGTCCGCCGGATACTTCGCAAGCGATTCGCGCAGACTGTGCCGCCACGCTTCGCGGTAAATCGTTTCCTTGTCGCCGAAATAATAGCTGATGAGCGCACTGTTCACGCCGCTCACCTTGGAAATTTCCGCATTCGACGTCTGCTTAAATCCGTTCTCGGAAAAAAGCTTGGAGGCCGCACCGAGAATCTTCTTCTTCGTCTCTATGCCGTCGCTGCGTTTTGCCATTTTGTTGTTGTAGTTTAATTTTTCAGTTAAATTATAGCATTGAAGTTTTCTTGCAAGAAAATTCGCCGTTTTTCGGGTGCGCGTTGACGCCGCGAATGATCGGAGCTGTGCGCGTTGCGGTCGGCAGATTGCCGATTTCTGCTTGTTTTTCGCGCGGGAACGCTGAATTTTCGGACGAAAATCGCGTTTTTCGGCGTGAAATTCTGCATTTTGCGCGCGGGAACGGGAAATTTCGGGAATTTTGCGAATTTTACAAATTTTTCCAAAAAATGGCTTGACGTGTTTTCGGGAACGGCGCAAGATTGCGTTCGTTTTAACGGTTGTTCGGGTTCTTGCCGATCGAGCTTGGACTTGAAGAGCCACAAAACAAAATCACAATGTCAAATCTGCGATTAAATGCTGTAGAAACGGCCTCCAACCGGAAGGTCACACTTGTAACGCCGCCAGAAGCTAAGATTTCCGAATACTACGGATGCAAGGTCTTTGACCGCAAGGCGATGGCGAAATACCTCTCGAAGGAAACTTACGAGGCGGTAACATCTGCGATGGATCAGGGCGAACCGATTTCGCGCGACCTCGCTTCTCACGTCGCTCCTTCGATGCGCATGTGGGCGATGGAGCAGGGCGCGACGCACTACACGCACTGGTTTCATCCGCTGACCGACGGCACTGCCGAAAAGCACGATGCCTTTATCGAATACGACGGCAAGGGCGGAGTCATCGAAGAATTTCCGGGCAAGTTGCTTGCGCAGCAGGAACCGGACGCGTCGTCGTTCCCGAGCGGCGGGTTGCGCTCGACCTTTGAGGCGCGCGGCTATTCCGCGTGGGATCCGTCTTCTCCCGCGTTCATCATGGGCGATACGCTCTGCATCCCGACCGTTTTCATTTCCTACACGGGCGAGGCGCTCGACTACAAGGCGCCGTTGCTCAAAGCGCTTTCCGCGCTCGACCGCGCGGCAACGGCGGTCTGCAAATATTTCAATCCCGACGTGAAGCACGTTTCCGCTTCGCTCGGCTGGGAACAGGAATATTTTCTCATCGACGAAGAGCTTTACAACGCGCGTCCGGACATTGTGCTGACGGGGCGCACGCTCATGGGGCACGAATCCGCGAAGAATCAGCAGCTCGAAGACCATTATTTCGGCGCGATCCCGCGGCGCGTTCTCGCGTTCATGAAAGAGCTCGAATACGAAGCGTGGAAGCTCGGCATTCCCGTGAAGACGCGTCACAACGAAGTGGCTCCGAACCAGTTCGAGCTTGCTCCGATTTATGAGGAATGCAATCTCGCGGTCGATCACAACTTGCTCGTGATGGCGCTGATGCGCGAGGTTGCCCGCCGCCACAGTTTCCGCGTGTTGCTTCATGAAAAACCGTTCAAGGGCATCAACGGTTCCGGCAAGCACAACAACTGGTCCATCGGCACGAACACGGGAATCAACCTTTTCTCGCCGGGAAAAAATCAGGCGGAAAACTTCCGTTTCATCGCGTTTATCGCCAATGTTCTCATGGCGCTTTACAAGAATAACGGACTGATTAAGGCTTCGATTTCCTCCGCGACGAATGCGCACCGCCTCGGCGCGAACGAAGCTCCGCCGGCGATCATTTCGTCCTTCCTCGGCGCGCAGATTTCGGCGATTCTCGACAAGTTTGAAAAGGCTTCGCTCGATGACGCGATCAAGATGGACAACAAGCGCGGCATCTCGCTCGGCGTCGGGCAGATTCCGGAAATTCTCGTGGACAACACCGACCGCAACCGCACGTCGCCGTTTGCGTTCACGGGCAATCGCTTCGAGTTCCGCGCCGTCGGTTCCTCCGCGAACTGCGCGTCTGCGATGACGGCGGTCAACGCCGCGCTCGCCGAACAGCTCGTCGAATTCAAGGCTGACGTCGATTCGCTCATCGCCAAGGGCAAATCCAAGAAGGAAGCGCTCTACACCGTCGTCAAAAAATACATCAAGGAATCCAAGCCGATTCGCTTTGACGGGAACGGCTATTCCAACGAGTGGAAGGAAGAGGCGGCGAAACGCGGGCTCGACTGCGAAACGAGCGTTCCCGTGATTTACGACAACTACACGTCGCCGCAGGCGATCAAGGTTTTCGCCAACGGCAACATCCACACGGAGAAAGAGTTGCATTCCCGCAACGAGGTGAAGTGGGAAATCTACACGAAAAAAATTCAGATCGAAGCGCGTGTGCTCGGCGATCTTTCGCTGAATCACATCATTCCCGTCGGGTTGCGGTATCAGTCGCAGCTGCTCGACAGCGTTTCCAAGCTGAAGAGTGTTTTCCCCGCCGCGAAGTTTAACAAACTCGCCGCCGAAGAGCTTCGCCTCATCGAAGCCGTCGCCGAACACATCGGCGCCGTCAAGGAGTGCGTGGACAAAATGGTCGAAGCCCGCAAAAAGGCAAACAAGATTGAAGACGCGCGCAAGAAGGCAATCGCTTATCACGATACCGTTTTGCCCTGCTTCGATTCGATTCGCTACCACATCGACAAGCTCGAGCTCATCGTGGACAACGAAATGTGGCCGCTGCCGAAATATCGGGAGCTCCTCTTCGTGCGCTGACGCGAAAGCTCGGTTTTCTCAAAAAAAAGCGTTCCCGCGAATTTTGCGGGAACGCTTTTTTTTCGCCGAAAAATTTTTTAATGCGCGGAGTTCTCCGACTGCGCGGAAGGCGTTCCCGCGACGGCGGGAATTTCCAACCATTTAATCGTTTTTTCTGCGACTTCCCTGAAAATCGGCGCGGCGACCGTTGCGGCGTAGGCGCTAGTCTTCAACACCTTTTTTTCCATTTGCTTTGAGCCGTCGGGATTGCGAAGCACCCGCCCGTTCGCGTCGCGCTTGGCAATCCAGCGTTCGGCATAATACACGGGACCGTCAACCACGACGGTGATGACGATGCGCGGAGCGCTCGCCGGGAAAAATCCGGAAAAAGAAACGACGTGATAATCGGAGGAATATTTTCCGTTGATGATTTTCTGCGTCGTTCCCGTCTTTCCGGCGACTTCGTAGCCGGGAATGTTCGCTTTGCTTCCGGTGTTGCGGAATTCGGGATCGACGGCATCGCGGAGCATGCTTGCGAGGAGTTTCGCGGTTTTTTCGGAAATGACGCGGCGTTTCTGTTCGGGAGCGAACGAAATCAGTTCCCGATTTTTTTCGTCGAGCACGCTTCGGATAACCTGCGGTTTCATCAGTTTTCCGCCGGCGGCGATGACGCTCATGGCGCAATGCGTTTGCAGCGGCGTGCAGGAAATGGAGTGTCCCATCGGGAGTCGCGTAATCGTGAGTCCGTCCCATTGCTTGGGATTGCGGAGAATGCCTGCCTGTTCGCCGGGATCTCCGAGGAATCCTGTTTTTTCGCCGAAGCCGAATTTTTTGATGTAATCGAAATACGCCTGTTCGCCGAAACGTTCGCAGAATTTCATCGCGATTTGCGCGGTGCCGCGATTGGAAGACTGCTTGATGATTTCCCGCACGCTGAGTTTTTCCATCTTGTGGGCTTCTTGCGGGAGCGGGCGCCATTTTCCGTTATACGGAATTTTTGTCAGCGAGCAGTCGAACACGCTGTTTTCCGTGACGATGCCTTCTTCGAGGGCGGCGGCGACGGAAACGATTTTGAAGACGGAGCCGGGTTCGTAGAGATCCGTCACGGCGCGGTTGCGCTGATTTTCGAGCGGCGATTTTCCGAACTGATTGAGGTCGAAGGAAGGGCTGTTCGCCAGAGCGAGGATGCGTCCCGTTTGCGCTTCGCTGATGATGATTGAAGAGGAAATCGGCGTGAACTGTTCGACGATTTTTTTGCAGGCGTCTTCGGCGAAGCCCTGAATTTTGGAGTCGAGCGTGAGTTTTACGGTGTAGCCGTCGCGCGCGGGAACGTCGCGGGAACGCAGTCTCGGAAGATCGCGGCGGCGCCCGTCGCGTTTGTCTTCGCGCCAACCGTCTTCGCCTTTGAGAAAGCGATTCATCGCGCGTTCGATTCCCGATACCGCCGTGTATTCCCGATTGACGTAGCCGATGATGTGCGCGGCGTTTTCGCCGAGCGGATATTCGCGCACGAAATGCGTTTCCGTGCGAATCGGAAAATTGTAGCGGCGAATGGTGCGCCCCTTGCTTTCGCGGACTTTTTTCGGGAACAGCGCCTGCGCGCGCAGAACGGTTTCCTTGTCCACGTCTTTTTTCAAAATCATGTATTTGCTCGGTCCCGTGCCTTTTTCGCGCGGGGGATCGAGCTCTTTCGAGAGTTCTTCTTCGCTCATTCCGAGCGTTGCGGCGACTTCGGGAAATTTTTCGTAATCTTCGGGATAAATAACGGACTGGTCGCCGATCAGGTAGAAGATTTCGCGATTTTGCGCGAGGATGTTGCCTCGGGCATCCGTGATTTTTCCGCGTCGCGCCGGAAGCACTTCATCGTGGCTGCGCGTTCGATCGGCGGCGCTGCGATAGTAGTCCGCCTTGTAAACTTGAATCCACCAAAGCCGCCCGATAATCGCCGCGAAGCAGAGCAAAACGATTCCGAATAAAATGAAGAACCGCCACCCCGATGTGAGCAGGTTTCTCATTCGCGGCAGTTCCTTTTTTGCGTTCCCGCGTCAGTTGCGCGAAGAGAGCGCGGCGAGTTCGCTGAGGTCGATTGCGAGAGCCTTGGGCGCAGGCTGAATGCGGCCGGTTCCGTAGGGAATGCTCATCGTGCGCACGCGAATAATTTTTTTCGGTTCCTTGAAATCCTTCGGCAATGCGGGATTCCCGCCGAGCGTTTCCGCGTTGCAGAGTCTCGCCTTTTGCGCTCGCAGCGATTCAATCTCTTTCTCCAATTCCGTGCATTCTTTTTCTATGCGCCGAATGCTGTCGCTCTCGCGGTCGCGGGTCGCATTGACCGAGATCAACTGAAACATCGCCACGAAGAACGTTCCGACGATGATGCCGATGATGCAGGCGTTGGGAAAATTTTTACAGATGTAGGAAAACATGGGCGGAGAAATTTTTTTAAAGTTTGCGGACGGCTCGGAGCTTCGAGCTGCGGGAACGCGGATTTTCGGCGAGTTCGGTTTCTGACGGGCGAATCGCTTTGCGTGTGACGAATTCCGCAACGCGGGAACGTTCGTCCTGCGGGCGCGTGTCCGAACGATCCGTCGGGCGACCGCAGAGTTCGTTGAAAAATCGTTTCACGATGCGATCTTCCAACGAATGGAAGCTGATTACGGCGAGAACGCCGCCGGATTTCAGCGCGGAAAAAGCTTTCGGGAGCGCGCGACGAAGCTCGCCGAGCTCGTCGTTCACCGCAATGCGGATGCCTTGAAACGCGCGCGTCGCAGGATGAATTTTTTCTCCGGGACGCTTGCCGACGGCGGCTTCGATTACGCCGGCGAGCGACTCCGTTTCGGAAAGTTTTCCCGTGCCGCGAGCATCGATAATGGCTTCGACGACTCGACGCCAACGCATTTCTTCACCGAAATCGCGAATCGCTTCGACGATGCGTTCCCGCGGCGCCGTTTCGAGAAATTCCGCGGCATCAACGCCGGAGCTCGTGTCCATGCGCATGTCCGCGTGCGCGTTTTTGCGAAAAGAAAAACCGCGTGCAACATCGTCGAGCTGGAACGAAGAAACGCCGATGTCCATGAGCACGCCGTCGAAAGGCGCATCGGGCACTTCGTCGAGTCGCGAAAAGGGCAGAGCGTAGAAACGGAATCGCGCGCCGAAATCGCGCTTCATCGCTTCGGTGCGCGGGAGCGCCGCGGGATCGCGATCGATTGCGGAAAGCGTCGCGTTCCCGCCCGCGCGTTCGAGAATTCTGCGGGAATGACCGCCGCCGCCGAATGTGCAGTCCAAGTAGTTCCCGCCGTCGCGAGGAGCGAGCGCGCTCAGCGTTTCCGCGAGCAGAACGGGAATGTGCGTGGGTGAATTCATTCGGACGTTTGTGAATAACCTGTGGATTATGTAATTAAATTTTAATTACGAAATGTGAACAACCTGTGAGTTATGTAAATTATTTTTCAATACAACTGAAAAAACGTTCTCAAAGCCCCAACTCGGCGAGCGTGGCGAACGTTTCCTCCGGAGAAACATTCTTGGCGTCTTCCGCCGCGAGTCGTTCCGGATTCCAGATGTGAAATTTTTTGAATTCGCCGACGAGCACCGCTTCGCCGGAAATTCCGGCGTGGGCGAGCAGGCGGGAGTCAAGGCTGATGCGTCCGACCTTGTCGCAGGCAACTTTGCTCGCGCTGCGGGCGAGCATCATCAGCGCGCGCTGTTTCGCGGGAGCGCTCAGGTTCGATTGCGAGGCGGCGTCGATGAGTTTTTGAACCACTTCCGGCGGGCAGACCGTGATGCAACCGTTCGGCGCGGGAATCGCCAAATACACGGAACGCGCGTCCGCCTCAAACCGCCAATCCGAAGGGATCGTCAGGCGGTTTTTCGCGTCGAGCTTGTGTCGGAATTCTCCGACGAATAACTGTGCATTTTCCGTGGGCATTTTTGGAATATTTCGGGATTTGCTCCCGATGGAAAACACTTTCCCCCATTTCGCCCCACTTGTCAACAGTTCATGCCATTTTTTGCAAAAAAACTTGTTGACAGGTTATTCACATTTGCCGGTGAAAATCAGGGCGCCGAAGAGCGTTTCTCATGGCGCACCGCCGCCGCGCGTTCCCGCGCGAAAATAGAATTCACACGGGAACGGTTTTCATTTATTTTCAGAAAACACGTTTATTTTCTCCAAAAACTTTTTTTCGAATTGCCATGGCACTCACAAATTTCTGCAGCCAACTCATCGCCGATACCGGAATCAGCACGGGAGACGAAGGCAAAGGGCGCCTTATTCCCGAGGTTATTCGCGAGCTTCAGGCGGAGACCGGCAGGCGCGAGGTCGTTTCCGTCGTGATGAAAGTGAACGGCGGCGCGAATTCCGGACACACGGTCGGCGGGCTGAAACTGAATCTGTTGCCTGCCGGCGTGATTGAAAAAGACGTTGCCGTGCTCGCGATCGGCGCGGGCGTGGTTGCCGATCCGCGCAAATTTCATTGGGAAGCGCGCCCGCTGGAAAAAATGGGCATTCCGATTTATTCCCGCCTGCGCATTGACGAGCGAACGATGCTCAGCGATGTTTCGCACCGCATGCTCGATCTCGCGTTCGAGGATTATCGCGTGAACGTGCTGAAACACTTGCCGCGCGGTTCGACGGGACGCGGGATCACGCCGGCGTATTGCGACGAAGTCGGTCAGTGGCAAATCACCTACGCGGATTTTCTCGGTTCAAAAGAAATTTTCGCGGAAAAAATGAACGCGCGCATGGATCGCGCCGAGCGCACGATCGAGCACGTTTGCCGCGTTGCGCCGGAGCTTTGGAGCGAATTTTTCAAAAAACTCACCGCCGCAGAAGTGCGCGGGAACGCGCCCGCGATCAAGGACGGCGTTTTCACCGAGGCGGATTTTGATTTCACGCAGTTCGACGCGGGAACGCCGTTCCGGTTTAACCGCGAGAAAGTCGTCGAGGTTTACTGGGCGGCGGGGCAGGTGCTCGTTCCCGCAATTTGCGATGTGCGCGATCTCGTGCTCGATACGATGAAGCGCGGTGATTACATCATCGGCGAATTCGGGCAGGCTTACTGGCTCGACAAGCGCCACGGCTTCCCGCCGAACGTCACGGCATCGCACACGTTCACGCCGGAATTTTTTCAAAGCGCAGGCATTCCCGCGCAGCTCGTGCACACGATGGGATGCTGCAAGGCTTACGACACCAAAGTCGGAACGCACGTGTTTCTCACTCAGATGGACGATGAGCATCCGCTCTGCAAACGCCTGAAAAAACTCGAGTTCGGCGTCGTTTCCGGGCGCCAGCGCATGGTCGGTTGGTGCGATTGCGTCGAAAAGGCGGACGCGCTCCGCTACGGCGGTTATCAGGATTTGGTGATAAACAAGCTCGACGCGCTCTCGCCCGCCGACGAATGGCAGGGCGGCGATTTGCTCGTCTGCGTCGCTTACGAGGGAACGGACGGGAAAATTTACAAACACGTGCCGCGCAACGACGCCTTGCGCCAGACGCTCAAGCCCGTGTATGCAACGCTTCCGGGCTGGACGGAGGACATTTCCGACGTGCGCTCGTTTGCCGACCTTCCCGCAAACGCGAAACGCTACATCGCTTTCGTGATGAAAACCATCGTCGAGCTCGCCGACGCTCCCGCGCTCCCGAACCTGCGCTACATCGGCGTCGGCCCGCTTCCCTCGCAAATTATTAAAGACGTTCCCGCAACGGAAGAATTGGTGAAGTTGGCGTAAGAGAAGAACGCGTATTTGCCGGCGATTCGCCGATCGAGTTTTCTTTGTTTTTAATTTTTCGCTTGGGCGATTTTCAGCACGGGGCAGGGCGCGTTTGCGTTCCCGCCGAGAATTTCGCCGGCGGGCAAATTTTTCGGGAGCGGCGTTCCCGCGGGCGGCAAAAAGACGTATACGAATTTTCCGTCGGCGCTCTGCGAAGCGAGCGTTCCCGCGAGACCGAAATACGGGCGCGTGCCGTAGATTGCTTCGCCGTTCACGCGCAACCACGCGCCCACTTCGCGAAACGTCGCCGCGATGTTTTCGGGAATGCTTCCGTCCGCTTTCGGTCCGACGTTCAGCAGCAGGTTCCCGCCTTTCGCCGTGCATTCCTGCAATTGGCGAATGATTGTTTCGGCGGATTTGAAATTGCCGTCGTATTTTGAATATCCCCAGTGGTTGCCGATCGTCATGCAGGATTCCCAGTCGGTGTCGGGATAACCTTGCGCGGGAACGTGTTTTTCCGGCGCCATGTGGTCGCCGCAACGCAAATCGAGTCGCACATTCGTGTCCGTGTCGAATCCGCCGTAGGCGTAGAGGCGGTTGTTCATCACGATTTCGGGCTGAAGCTTGCGGCACATTTCGATGAGCGCGGGAGCGTCCCAGCCGCGTTTCCCCGAAGCGGCGCCCTGCGAGTAGTCCCACCAGATCACGTCGATTTTTCCGTAGTTCGTGAGCAGTTCCCGCACCTGATTTTTCAGGTATTTCAAATAAACGGCGTGGTCGATTTCGCGCCCGGGAACGCCTTTGCGCCACGCGATTTGATCGCGCGGGTAGCACAGTTGCGGGCAAATCGTGTAGTCGTAATTCGGGTGCGACCAATCGATGACGGAATGATAAAGTCCGACGCGGAGTCCGCGTGCGCGAAAAGCGTCCGTAAATTCCCGCACGAGATCCCGCCCGAAGCGATCTTTCGAGTCGTAGTCGGTTTGCGCGGAATCGAAGAGCGCGAATCCTTCGTGGTGTTTCGACGTGAGCACGGCGTAGCGGCAACCGGCTTCCTCCGCGAGTTTCGCCCATTGTTCGGCGGCGTCCGCGCTCGGCGTGAAACGCGGGAACGCGGCGGCGCGGTAAGTTTCGGTATCCGCCTCAACGTTTTTCTGAATCCATTCGCCGCCCGCGTATTTTCCGTTCCATTCGCCGGCGAGTCCGGAATAAAGTCCGTAGTGAATAAACATGCCGAACTTCGCATCGCGCCACCAACGCATGCGGGCATCGCGTTCCGCGCGGGTTTCGTACACGGGCGCGTGGTCGGCGTCGCCTGCAATCACGGGAACGCGCACTTCGGGCGCGAGAACATTTTCGGAAACCGGCGTTCCCGCCGAGGCGGAAATTGCGACGAACACGGCGGCGAGCGCCGCGAAGGGGAAGCGTGCGGAGTGTTTCATGCCCGCAGAGCATAGCGGACGCGCGTTCCCGTGCGAACATTTTTTCTCTCGAAAATTCGTGAATCGTTCCCGCGTTCAAAATTTTTTCGGCGTCAACTATCCGTTGACAATGTCGGGGGACGGGGGCAGAATGCACGCTTCACATTTCAAGGCTTTCCGAGGAAAGCGGGGGACTGTTCCCCGCTTTTTTTGGTTTTCCGAGAACTCCGTCCAATCAAAATTCATCCAATTCCGAAGAATGAACAACGAAATCATCAGCGTATTCGAGTATTTAGAAAAAGAAAAAGGCGTTTCGCGGGAACGCCTCATTCCCGTCATTTCCGAGGCGATCAGAAATGCATCGGAAAAAGGCGTGAACGCGGGACAGAAACTCAAAATCGACATCGATCCGCGCTCGGGCGACATTCGGGCAAGCGTTTTGCTGACGGTCGTCGATTCCGTTTCCGATCCGAAGACGGAAATTCACGTCAAGCAGGCGGCGCTTTACTCGCGCGATCCTCAGCTCGGCGAAGTCGTCGAAAAGGAAATTCCGCTGGCGAATCTCGGTCGCATCGTCGCGCAGACGGTTCAGCAGACAATCATTCAATGGATTCGGCAGGACGAAAAAGAACGCCTTTACAGCACTTACAAAGATCAGGTCGGCACGCTCGTCACGGGAACGATTCGCCGGCGGGAACGCGGAGATTTTATCGTCGAGCTCGGCAAGGCGGAGGCGACGCTCCCGCGCAAGGAAACTTGCTACAACGAAGATTTTCAGGTCGGCGACCACATTACGTGTCTGCTTAAAAAAATCGATGCGACGCCGCGCGGACCGGAGATTATTCTTTCCCGCACGGATCCGCTTCTCGTGCGCCGAATGCTCGAACGCGAAGTCACGGAAATTTCCGACGGTTCGGTTACGATCGTCGGGCTCGCCCGCGATGCGGGTAATCGCACGAAAATCGCCGTGGACGCCGCCGACCCGAAAATCGATCCCGTCGGCGCCTGCGTCGGCGCGAAAGGTTCCCGCGTGCGCAATCTCGTAAAAGAATTGAACAACGAAAAGATCGACATCATTCGCTACATGGATGATCCGGAGGAAATGCTCCGCGAAGCGATCAAGCCCGCCGTCCCGCGCAACGTCGTCGTGGACGAAGCCGCGCACCGCATCTATTTTGAAGTGACGTCGGCGGACATGTCCGTCGCGCTCGGACGCCACGGGCAAAACGCGAAACTGACTTCCAAGCTGCTCGGCTGGCGGCTCGACATCGGCAAGGTCGAGGAAGCGCCCAAGCACATCGATCACCGCATCGGGCAGGCAGTTTCCGTGTTCGCGAACATTCCGGGCATTCCCGAAGACGTTGCGAAGGCGCTCGTCGATCTCGGATTCACCGATCTTCAGGTCTTCGACGATCCGCACATCGCGACCGACCTCGTGGAAGCAGGATTCGCTCCCGAGGACGCACAAATGATTGTTGACGCCGTCAAAGCGGCGAAATGAGTTTTTTCAGAGTTTTATTTGACAGATGAGCATCCGCGTCAGCACATTGAGCAAGGAACTCGGCACCACCAACAAGGTGCTGATCGGATTCCTTGCGGAAAAATATCCGGAGTTCGAAATCACGGACTACAAAACGCACCACTCCAAGACCATCTCCGATCTTTACAAGGACGACGTGCGTGAAAATTTCACGCGCTATTTGGAAGCCCATCCCGAACTGACGGGAGACAAGAAAAAACGCGCCGCCGCGAAACGCGACAACGCCGACGAACCCGCCGCCGCGAAAACGGAAGCTCCCGTTCCCGCGCCGGCACCCGCTCCGGTTCCGCCGCCGCCCGTTCCCGCGCCTGTCGCCGCGCCCAAAGCGCCGGCGATCCCGCCGCCCGTTCCCGCAGTGCCTCGCGCCGTTCCCGCGGCAAAGGCGCCGGTCCCGCCGCCGCCCGTCCCCGCAGTGGGCGCGCCGCGTGCGATTCCCGCGCCGAAGCCCGCTCCGGTCCCGCCGCCGCAGGCTCCGCGTTCGGCTCCGGTTCCGCCGCCCGTTCCCGCGCACAAGGCTCCCGCGGTTCCTCCGGTTGTTCCCGCGCCTGTCGCTGCGCCCAAAGCGCCCGCGACTCCGCCTCCCGTTCCCGCAATGCCCAAAGCGCCGGCAGTTCCGCCGCCCGTTCCCGCGATGCCGAAGGCTCCGTCGATTCCGCCGATGCCGGCCGTCAAGACCGCTCCCGCGGCACCGATTCCGCCTTCCGCCGCGTCCGCCGAGGCTTCTTCGGACGATTCCGCGGCAGGTTCGGACGAGCCTCGCAGGAAACTTTCTCTGCGCGCGCCCATCGTCGTTCGCGATCTCGCGACGGCGCTCGACATTCGTCCGTTCCGCATTATTTCCGAGCTGATGAGCATGGGCATTTTCGCCGCGCTCAATCAGAACATCAAAGACGAAATCGCGATCAAAATCGCCGACAATCACGGCGTTGAGCTCGAGGTCAAGCATCGCGAAAAAGGCGGCGCGCAACAGGTGCTCAAGCCCGAACCCGTCGTGCAACGTCCGGTGGACGACGAAAAGGACAAAGAGCCGCGTTGTCCGGTCGTTTGCGTGCTCGGGCACGTTGACCACGGCAAAACCACTTTGCTCGACTACTACCGCAAGTCCAACGTTACGGCGGGCGAAGCGGGCGGCATCACGCAGCACGTCGGCGCCTACACCGTCGTGCACAACGGTCAGCGCATCACATTTTTGGATACGCCCGGTCACGCCGCATTTTCCAAGATGCGGGAACGCGGCGCCGCACTTACGGATATCGCCGTGCTCGTCGTCGCCGCCGATGACGGTTTTATGCCGCAAACGGACGAGGCGCTCAAATTTGCCCAGAAAAACAATGTCCAAATCGTCGTCGCCATCAACAAGTGCGATGCGAAGGGCGCGAACGTCGATCGCGTGAAGCAGCAGATGCAGAAGCGCGGGATCACGTCGGAAGACTGGGGCGGCACCGTGCAGTGCGAGGCGGTTTCCGCGCTCAAAGGCACGAATATGGATTCTTTGCTCGACGCAATTCTGCTTCAGGCGGAAGTCATGGAGCTTAAAGCGAATCCCAAGTGCCCCGCCGAGGGCGTTGTCGTCGAGGCGCAGATGGAGCAGGGACGCGGTCCGACCGCGACCGTCATCGTGCAGCGCGGCACGCTCAAAACGGGCGACGCGTTTGTCTGCGCACAGCATTTTTGCCGCGTTCGCGCGATTCTCGACGAATACGGAAAGCCGCTGAAATCCGTTGCTCCGGGCAATCCCGGGCGCGTGCTCGGTTGGTCGGGCGTGCCGTCCGCGGGAGCCGTTTTCTCCGTCGTCAAAAACGCTCGCGAAGCGGAAAAAATCGCCGAGGAAAACAAATACAAACTCCGCAAGGCGGAAGAAGCCGAAGAAGAAGAGGCGAAAGCCGCCGCTGCCGCCGCGCAGAAGGGCTTGTCCGATATGGAATTGCTCAATTCGCTGCTCAAAGAATCCGGAGAAAAAGTTTTCAAATGCGTTCTCAAGGCGGACGTGGACGGCACGCTCGAAGCGCTCGAAGGCGCGTTGCTCGGCATCAAGTCGAAGCGCGTGAAAATCGAAGTCGTCGGCGGCTCCGTCGGTCCGATTACGCCGGGCGACGTCAACACGGCGTCTGCGGCGGGAGCGACAATCGTCGCGTTCGACGTGAAGCAGGAAAATTCCGTTCCCGCGATGCTCAAACGCGTCGGCGTCAAGGTGATTTCTCACGACATCATCTACATGCTTCTCGACATGGTCAAAGAGGCGATGGCGGAATTGCTCGATCCCGAATACAAGGAAAACGCCGTCGGCGAAGCGGAAGTTCGCGCGATTTTCTCGCTCGGAAAAAACAACAACGTCGCCGGCTCGATGGTGCTCGACGGCAGTGTGCGTCGCGACTTCAACGCGCGCGTCGTGCGCAAGGGCGAAGTGCTTCACACGGGCAAAATCGATACGCTCAAACGTTTCAAAGACGACGTCACCGAGGTCAAAGCCGGCTACGAATGCGGTATTCGCGTCACCGGGTTCGACGATTACAAGGAAGGCGATCGCATCGAGTGTTTCGAAATTCTCGAAGTGCGTCCCGCGCTCTGAGTTTTCATCGTTCGAAAAAAATGCGTTTCCGATTTTGCGGGAACGCATTTTTTTTGAGTTGCGCGGGGCGCGGAAAAACGTCATCTTCGCGCTTCAGTTTTTTTAATTTTCAAAAAAGTAAAACATCATGCCGAGAGAAACCGTTATCATCGAATGCACCGAAGCGCGCAAGGAAGGCAAAAATCCTTCCCGCTACATGACGACGCGCAATAAAAAGACGATGCAGGCCAAAGTCGAAAAAATGAAGTATAATCCGAGCCTTCGCCGCCGCACGCTCCACAAGGAGATCAAGGGCTGAGCCTCGTTCGTCATTTTTCCCTTTGAATCGAAGACTCCCGCGTTCCCGCGGGAGTTTTTTTGTCCGCAACAAAAAAACGTTCCCGCGCGGGAAGAGCTTGCGCAACGGGAACGCGGGTTTTGCGGAAATTTCGGAAGAAACATTTGCGTTTTATGCGTGTTTTAATTTTTTTGTAAAACGATGAGCGCACTTTTCGAAGATGCGGGAACGGCGGTTCCCGCGGAAGTCGATGCCGATGCGGAGCTGATGCGGCGCATCGGCGCCGGCGATTTCGGCGCAATGCGCACGCTCGTCGAAAAATGGCAGAAGCCGTTGATCAACTTTTTTTATCGCTCGGTCAATTCCGTGCACACGGCGGAAGACCTCGCGCAGGCAACGTTCGTGAAGCTTTGGCGCGGCGCGGGAACGTATGAGGCGCGGGCAAAATTTTCGAGCTGGATTTTCCTTATCGCGCGTTCGGTGCTGATCAGCAATTTTCGCAGCGAAGCCTTGCGCCCGGCGGTGGCGACCGATCCGAACGAATTTCCTTCCGTGCGCGACGAGCGCGATCAGGTCGCGCTGGACGATGTCGAGCGCGCGTTTGCCGAAGCGGTGCGGACGCTCCCGGAAAATCATCGCACGGCGATTCTGCTGTTGCGCCAACAGGAGCTTTCCTACGAAGAAATCGCCGTCGCGATGAACGCGAGCGTGCAAAACGTGAAAAACTGGATTTTTCGCGCGCGGCAGGCTTTGCGGGAACGCCTTGCGGAATTTTTCGAAAAATAAAATTTTTTTGCCGCGCTGAAACTTTTTTCGTTGTTCGCGGTTTTCCTGTATGTTGATGAAAAACAAAACGACAGTCGATGCGGAGACGCGCTTGGACGCGCTGCTGGCAACGTCGCCGGTCGAGGCGGAAAAGAATTTTCCCGACCGCGTGCTCGACGCAATCGCTCTCGCGGAAATCGACGCGCGGCTCGCCGAAATGCCCGTCGCGGGAACGCCGGATTTTTCCGAGCGCGTGATGCGTGCAATCGAGGACGAGGGCGTTCCCGCAAAGGCGAACGCAGTCGCGTTCCCGCGCACGGTCGGCGTTTCGCTTCGCTTTGTGCGCCGCGCCGCCGCCGGACTCGCCGCCGCCGTTGCCGTTGCGTTCGGAATCTTTTCGTTTTCGGAAAAAGATCTCGGCGCTCGCGTGGACGGCGTGTTGAGCGCCGATCCCGAGCTCGCGCAGCTCGCGTCCGTTTCCGTCGACGAAGACACGTTGTCGTTCGACGAAATGGTCGAGTTCTCGAAAATGCTCGCGGTGCTGAACGAAAATCCCGCCGAAACCGCAGAATTTTTTGCATACTATGAAAACTAAAATCACACTCATACTCACGTTCCTCGCCGCGTCCGTGTTCGCGTTCGCCGAGGTTCCCGCTGAAAACAGCGCGCCCGCCGCGGCGCCCGAAAAAGCGCAGGCGTGCCCGAAAGCGCGTCCGGGAAAATGCCCGAAGGCGCGTCCGCAAGCACGCCCGCAAGTTACGCCGGAACAGCGTTTGGCGTTCATTCGCCACATGTTGCTCACGCGGAGCGACGAAGAGCTCGCGCAGTTCGCGACCGAGCTTGAAGCCGTTCGCAAGATGACGCCGGAAGAAAAGGCGGAAGCGCTCAAGGCGCTCCCGAAACCCGCCTTCGCGCGTCGTCCGGCTCCGGCTCCCGCCGGGAAAATGTGCGGCAACGATCGTCCTGCGCCCCGCGGCGAAAAGCCCGGTTGCCGCTGCGGTTCGAAAGGCGCTCCGCTCCCGCCGCCGCCTCCGTCCGCACAGGAACCCGAAGCTCCTGCGGCGCCCGTCGAAGAATAATTCTCCGATGCGGTCATGAAGAACGGCGGGCGACGATTTTTTTTCTTCGCTCGCCGTTTTTCTTTTTTCCCCGCCCGAAAAATTTTCGTTCATCATTTTTGCGTTGCGGCATTTTTGTTTCGTCGCAAAATCCGAATCATTCACGAAAAATTCTACGACTGAATTCATGAAACCTCTCTTCAACGCCATTTTGTCTTTTGCGGCGATTTTTGCCGGCGCGGGAACGCTTCGCGCCGAGACTCCGGCAACGCCTGCGGGAACGCCGCCGCCGTGCGCACCGGCAGTG
>CAVFCB010000014.1:19925-24698 GCA_963620895.1 Bacteroidaceae bacterium
CGAGATCGAGCTTCCGCCGCCTCCGCCGCCGCCCTGTGCGTTTTCTCGGGAAGAAGCGCAGCTCATGCGTTCGCTTTTCCTGCTGTCAAATGCGCAATTGCATCGGCTGGGCGAGTTTGTTCGGCATCTTGAAAAAATGTCGCCGGAGCGGCGTCGGCAGATGGCGGCGGATCTCGATCGCGCCGCGTCCGAAATGCCGGCGGAAAAACGCGCGCTCTTCGAAAAGGAAATGCGGGAACGCTTTCGCCGCAGTCAGGAAAATCTTTTGGATCGGTATTTTTCGACGCTTTCTCCGGAGCAGGCGGACATCGAGCGGGAAAAATTTCTCGCGCTCGATAAAAAGGCGCGGCGGGAATACCTTATGGCAGTGCGCGAAAAGCTCGGACTCGCGCCGTTCTCGCGTCCGTCGGAAAAACGTCCGCGGGAAGACAATCGAACGGCGAAACCGCGCGAGTAATCGCGCATTCAGGCGTGCGGCGCGTTCCCGCACAAAAAATGTTCAAGCTCATCGAGCCGCGCGGCGGTGAGCGTTTGCGAATCGACGTAGGGCGCGCACCAGCGCACGAAGAGATAGACGATCCCGCCGAAATCCCGATCGTGATCGTAGGCTTCGCCGAGGCAACTGCGCAGAAATTTTTTCAGCGCAATCGCGTAAATCGCCCATTGCAACGCGTAGGCGTGTTTCACGATTTCCTCGCGTATCGCGGATTCGGGCAGAAGAAAATTTTCGTCGATCGGATTTTTCCGTGAGACGACGGCGTTCGTTTTCCAGTCGAGGATGAAGAAACGTCCGTTCGCGCGAAACGCGAGGTCGATGACGCCGGTCATCATTCCGGCGATGTTCGCAGAAATTTCGTTCGCGTTCCCGCCGTTGCTCCAATGCCGCTCTGCCGTTTCCGCGTAAATTCCGCCCCACGAGGAAAAAATGCGGGCGAGCTCGGCGTAAAAATTTTTCGAACGTTTCAGCGGAAAATGGAATTCCGTTTCGCGAAGCAAATCTCCGGGCGCGAGCGTTTCCAACCGAAGCCCGTCGGGCGGGAGCGGCAACGCGAGATTTTCTTCGACGAGCGCGCGAAAGTGTTCCCGCGAAACTTTTTTTTCGCGGTCGCTTTTCGTCGTCCATTCCGGGAGCTGCGGCAACGCCGCGTCCAAAAGTCTGTCGAGATTTTCGCGGGAACGAAAATCGATCCTTTCGAAAATTCCGTGCACGATGCTTCCGAATTCTGCGCCGGCGGGAAGCTCGAAGAACGGGCGCTTCGGGAAACGCGTTTCCGCGGCGCGGGCGGCGTGTTCCGCGGGAACGGTTTCGTCGTCATTTGCGGCGAGCGGTTCGTCGTTTTCGCGTCCGTCGGCATCGTTTTCGTCGGAGGCGATTTTGAGAAGACTCGAAAAACTGAAAACGCCTTCGGGTTCGTCGGAGATTTTTTTCAGCGCGGATTCCGCGTTCCCGAAACGCTGATCCGCTTCGTCCGCCGCGAGCAGCGTTCCCGCGTCCTTCGCGTTTTCCGTCGCGGGAGATTCTTTGCATTTTTTCGGGAACACTTCTTCGGGCAAAGGCTCCGACGCCGAAAGAATTTTCCAGTGCGGGAGCGCCGTTCCCGCATCGCCGGGACGCACGATGCCGCAGGCATTCAGAATCCATTTCTGATAAGAATTCCAGACGGTGCCGTTCGGCGCTTGCGGCACGTGAGAAAGCACCAGCCGCGAACGCGCTCGCGTGAGCGCAACGTAAAAAAGCCCGGCGTCATTCGTGCATTCCGTTTCGAGCAGGGCGCGGAGAAATTGTTCCGGCTTGTTCTCCACTTTTTTCGTGGAAAAAAACAGCGCGGGAACGTTCCCGGCATCGCTTTCCGTTTCGCCTTTGATGAATTTGTGCTTCGAGGCGTCAATCGTGCGCGTCCAGAGCGAAGGCACGAAAACGATCGGGAACTCCAAGCCTTTGCTTTTGTGCACGGTGAGCACGCTCACGGCGGCGCGGTCGCTTTCGGTGCGCAGCTGCAATTCGTCGGGCGCGTCTTTTTTTGCATCGGCGTCCTCGATTTTTTTTTCGAAATTTTCGGTGAGCGTGCGCGGGGAAACTCTGCGTCTGCGTTCTTCGGCGTGGAGAATTTCGGAAAGGTGGCGAACGTTGGTGACAATCTCTTCCGCATCGGCGCGTTCGGCGAGCCTTTGAGAGAAACCGAGCTCATGGGAAAGCCGGCGAAACGCGGGAAGAAAACCTTCGCGTTCCCATTGCGCGCGCGCATCGAGAAAAGCCTTTCGCATGCGTTTTTCTTCGTCCGAAGAATCGGCGTTCGCGAGCAGAATTTTTTCTCCGACATCGCCGAAAAACGGCGAGAGCAGTGCGCGGCGGAAACGCGCGGGATCCTGCGGTTCGAGCATGGCGCGGACGACATCGGCGAGCGCGCGCGCAATCGGCTTGCAGAGCACGTTCCCGCGCGCCGTGGTCGATACGGGAATGCCGCATTTCGTCAATTTTTTGCGATAATCGTTCGCTTCGGCGTTTCCTGAAACGAGCACCGCAATGTCTTTCGCGGGAACGCCGCGTTCGTGAACGAGCTCGGCGATATCTTTGACAACGCGGTCGGCAACGTTTCCCTTTCCTTGCTCCTTGCTGCGTCCTTCTTCGAAAACGCGGAGCACGGCGGCGGGAACGTCGCGTTCTTCGGCGGGAAATTCGTCCGCTTTTTCCTGCGGGAACGCAACAGGCGCGTAATTAAGCGTGTTGCGGAGCTTGTGCATGTCGCGGAGGACGCGCGTATCCTTGTGCGCGCGAACATTGACTTCGTCGGTGATTTTCGCATCGCCGGAAAAAATTTCGTTGATGGCGTCGATCATCGCGGGCGAAGAACGCCAGTTTTTTTCGAGAGTTAATGCGTTCCCGTCGTTTTTTTTGAGAATCTCGTCGTGCGCCGCATGATAGGTGCGAATGTCTCCGCCGCGAAATTCATAAATCGCCTGCTTGGGATCTCCGACGCAAAAAATCGGAAGCCCGTTTTCGATGAAAATTTTTTGAAAAATTTTCCACTGCACGGGATCCGTGTCCTGAAATTCATCAATGAGCGCGACTTTGAACTGCGAGGAAATGCGCTTGGCGAGCGCGGGATTTTTTTCCAGCGCCTCGGCGAGCGAGCTCTGAATTTCGTCGTAATCGATGTCGCGCGCGCGTTTCCGGCGTTCCCGCCACTCGGGAAAGGCTTCCGTTGCAGCAGCGAAAAGCGCGAGCCCGCGCGAATCGTCCGACTCCGGCGGAACGGGAACGAGTTTCGGATTTTTTTGAAGCGTCGAAATTACATCGCGGATTTCTTCCGCCGACTCGGAAATTCCGCGCCCTTCGCCGGCGGCGATTTTTCGGGCGCTCCAGCGCTTTACGAAGCGGAGAAGCTCGTCGGTATTATCGTGAATATTTTTTATTCGCGAGGTTTCGATCCCGAATTCTTTCAGCATGCGCGTGCAGAATCCGTGGATCGTGAAAATCGGAGCTTCGTCGAATTCTTCCTCGGCAAGACGCAACGCATCGCGTTCTCGCGAAGTTTTGATTTCGCCGGACGCGAGCGCGTCTCGGATTTTTTTTTGAAGCCGCGATTCCAACTCCGTCGTCGCCGCATTCGTGAAAGTGACGACGAGAATTTCCTTTACGCTCGGCAACGCGGCGGAGGCATCGGCGTCGTTCCCGCACGACGGATACGTTTTTTCCCCGCGCAGAAGCGCGAGAAAAATTTCCGCGATGGTGTAGGTTTTTCCCGTTCCCGCAGAGGCTTCAATGATGCCGGACCGCGTTAGGTTCAGAAATGCGGGATTTGTTTCTGCCGGCATTTTTTCGTTTTTTCGCGGAAAAATTTTCAGACGCGCACATTGTCGATCAACCGCGTGCGCGATTCCGTCATGCGCACGGCAACGGCAATCAACGTGTTTCCGAGCGCGACTTCGTCGAGCGGCGTCATCGTCGAAGCGTCCACGATTTCGATGTATTCGGGCTCAAAAAGCGGATCGGCAGAAAGCGTTTCCGTGAAGAGCGCGGCGAGCGTTTTCGCATCGCGCGTTCCCGCGGCGATTTTTTCTTCGAGCGCGGCAAGCGTTTTGCGGATGCGCGGCGCATCCGCGCGTTCCCGCGGCGAAAGATAGCGATTGCGGGAACTGCGCGCGAGCCCGTCGCCCTCGCGCACAATGGGCGAGACGATAATTTTCACCGGAATGTGCAGGTCGCGCACCATGCGTTTGAGCACGGCGGCTTGCTGGGCATCTTTTTGACCGAAGACGGCAACGTTCGGTTGCGCAAGATTGAAAAGCACGTTCACAATCGTGCACACGCCGCGAAAATGCGTCGGACGGGAACGCCCGCAAAGTCCCTGTGAACACGCGCCTTCGACAACGTAAGTCGAAAAATCCGGCGCGTAAATCGTCGCAGGATTCGGCGCAAAAAGAATGTCAACGCCGTGCGATTCGCAGACGCGGCAGTCGTCCTCAAACGTGCGCGGATATTTTTCGTAGTCCTCGCCGGGACCGAACTGCGTCGGGTTGACGAAAACGGAAACGACGAGAACGTCCGCGAGCGGGCGCGCGACATCCATGAGCGAGGCGTGCCCGTCGTGCAGATTCCCCATCGTCGGAACGAGGGCGATCGTCTTGCCTTGTGCACGGAGCGCAAGCGCGGTTTTCTGAAGTTCTTCGGCGTCGTGAATGATTTTCATTACGGAAAAAATTTTAGCCCCGCACGCGGACGTTTCAACTTTTTTCCCGGGAACGAAAGCTAAAAACATCCGTGCCCATCTG
>CAVFCB010000015.1:0-23667 GCA_963620895.1 Bacteroidaceae bacterium
GTTAACTCGTTCCTCAAAAAAAAAGAATTTATGACGAAGGAATTTCGAGGTTATACTGTTTTGCATTATGGTCACGGAACTCATTCTTGCGGCGGATCTCGAAGACAAGGAGACCGCGAAAAAATTTCTCGCGCCGTTGCGCGGCGAGCTGTCTTGGGTAAAGCTCGGGTTGCAGATGTTTCTGAAATACGGTCCTGCGATCGTGAACGAATTCGCCGATGCGGGCTTCAACGTTTTTCTCGATCTCAAGCTCCACGACATCCCGAACACCGTTGCCTCCGCCATCAAAAGTCTGCGGGGACGCCCCTGCGGCATGCTGACGATTCACACGCTCGGCGGCGCCGAAATGATGCGCCGCGCGCTCGATGCCGCGTCCGATGCGCTCCCGCAAACGCGCCTGCTCGGCGTTACCGTGCTCACGTCGATGAACGATGCGCAACTTGCCGGGATCGGAATTCCGCGCGCGCCGATGGCGCAGGTGGAAATTTTGGCAAAACTCGCCGTGGAAGCGGGAATGCGCGGCTTGGTCTGCTCGCCGCTTGAATTGCCGACGTTGCGCGGTTTTCTCGGAGAAGAAATTGCGCTCGTCACGCCGGGCATTCGCCCGAAAACCGCTGCGCTCGACGATCAAAATCGCGTGATGACGCCCGCCGAAGCCGCGCGCGCGGGAGCGAGCTTCATCGTGGTCGGGCGTCCGATTCTGAAAGCTGCGGATCCCGTTGCCGCCGCGCGTGCGATTCGCGCGGAGCTCGGTTAAACCGAGAGCCGGAAAAATTCCCGCGTGTTTGCGACGGTCAGCGCGTCGAGCGTCTCTGCGGGAACGCCGAACATTTCGGCGGCGAATTCGAGCGTCTCGCGCAAATATGCGGGTTCGTTGCGTTTCCCGCGCCGTTTTGCGGGAGCGAGAAACGGGCAATCCGTTTCGAGCATGAGTCGGCTTGTTCCCTGCGCGAGCGCGGCGCGGCGCACGTTCCCGGCATTTTTATAGGTCAGCGTTCCCGTGAAAGAAACGCGACCGCCGCGCGCAACGATTTCGCGCGCCTCCGCTTCGTCCTCGGAAAAACAGTGAAACTGCACCGTCCGCCAATCCGCGCCGGAAGCGTCGATGATTTCCGTGCTTTCGCGAAACGCCTCCCGCGCATGAATGACAATCGGGAGAGAAAATTTTTTCGCCAGTGAAAGTTGCCGCGCGAACGCCGCACGTTGCCGCGCATTCACGCGCTCCGCTTCCGCCGCGTCCGCAGGCGTCCAATGCCTGTCGAGTCCGATTTCTCCGACGGCGACCGGGCGCGGGAACGCGTTTTCCAAAAAACGTTCGAGCGCATCGAGCTCCGCTTCAAAATTTTCTCCGAGTTCCGTCGGATGAATCCCCGCCGTGTAAAAAATTTTTCCGGGAAAAGCCTCGGCGAGTCCGCGATAAAGCTCGCAGTCTTCGACGTTCGTTCCCACCGCGACAAACGCCGAAACGCCTGCGGCTTCCGCTCGCTCCAACACGGAACCGAGCTCGCCCGAACGGGCGAATGCATCCAAATGACAATGACAGTCGATCATTTTTTTTCTTAAAAAAAACGTGCGTTCCCGCGCGGTTCACGGCTCGACGGAAACGTCCGCGTCGAGCGCGGGAACGGCGGCTTCCTCCGGCGCGACGATTGAAGAAACCATCGACCGAACGCGCTCGCGCAGCCCGTCGAAGCGCGGATCGCCGGAAAACATGATATAGCCGAACGCGGAAAATTCCGCCGCGAAAAAAATGAGGATGATCACGGCGACAAGCGGAAAACGCGCCGCACGAACGCGCCGCGATGCGCGTTTCGGCGAAACGGGCGCCTCGGCGGGAACGGGCGCGGGAGCTTCCTCGGCGGGAGCGGGAACAGACGCTTCCTCGATTGCGGGAACGCTTTCGGTTTCCTCGGCGGGCGCGGGAACGTTTTCGGGAGCGAAATTTTCCGCGGAATTTTCGGGCACGGGAACGTTTTCGAATTCTTCGGGAACGAAGGCGGAATCGGTGTTCGCCGGCGCGACGATTTGTTCGCCGGTGTCGGGATCGACTCGCACGACGGCGGATGCCGCAACGCGATTTTTCGATTCGCGGTAAGCGCGACAAGCGTCTTCGTAAGCGGCGCGACAACGTTCGTATTCCGCGCGCACGCGTTGCACTTCGAGAAGCTGTTCCCGCTGCGCCCGATAAGCTTCGAGCTGGCTTTCGTAAAGCTGTTGCGCGGAAGCGGCGGCGCGGGAACGCATTTCCTCGTCGGAGAGGATTTTCGGAGCATCGGCGAGAGTGTCGGTATCTTGGGGCGTCATCGTTGTTTTTCCTTTTAAGTCGGAATTAAAAAAACACGCCGCGCGCTTGGCGAATTAAAAATTAGCGGTTGCCACGCCTCGAAAAATCCCGAAAATCACCGATGTTTTCCCGATGTCTCTCCCCGAAACGAACCCGCCGCCGTTCCCGCGCCGCGTCCTGAACGCGTTGCTCGATTTGCTGTTCCCGCGGCATTGTCTCGTGGACGGCGGTTTTCCGGGGAATTCGCCCTATCGTTTTCTTTCCCGCGAGGGACGCTCGCGCCTGCGCTTCATCGGAGAAGAATGTTGCCCGACCTGCGGCGCGCCGCTTCCCGCGCTCGTCGGCGAGCTCGGACAATGCTCCTTTTGCCGCGACCGAAAATTTTTCTTCGAGCGTTCCCGCAGTCTTGTCGTGTTCGACGATGCCGCGCGAAAAATCGTTCACGCCGTAAAATACGCTTCGACGCACGCGGCGCTCGGCGACCTCGCGACGCTTGCCGCCGAGGAAGAAATTTTTCGCCGCCACCTTGAAAATTCGACGCTCGTTCCCGTGCCGCTTTCCCGGCAAAGACTCGCTCGGCGCGGCTACAATCAAAGCGAAATTTTCGCGCGAGAACTTTCGAAAAAAATCGCGGGAACGCGCGTCGAAAAACTGCTCGTGCGCGTTCGCGAAACGGGAACGCAAACGAAGCTCAGCGCAATTTCGCGTCGGCTGAACGTGCGCGATGCTTTCGCCGTTCCCGCGAAACTCGCGACGAAAATCGATGCGGGAACGCGCTACGTGCTCATCGACGATGTTTTTACGACCGGCTCGACGCTGAGCGAGTGCGCCCGCTCACTGAAAAAATCCGGCGCGAAAAACGTGGTCGCCGCCACCTTCGCACACGGATGAAAAATGCGTTCCCGCGCACGGCGGGAACGGAATCAGGAACCGGAAAAATTCGGAGCGAGAAACGATTCTTCGTCCGTGCGAACGACGTCCGCTCCGTTCCCGCATTGCGCGCGATACGCGAGGAAACTGCGATGATGCGAATCGAACACGGGCCACACGAGCGTGCGATCGCCCGGCGGAATATCCGCGGAATCGATTTCTTCTCTCGAAAAAAATCCGAACTGCCCTTCGTCGATTTCCGGCGGGAGCGCGGAAATGGGTTTGAGACAATCGAAGAGAAACATCAGCCAATGCCCGCTGCCCTCGTAAGAACGCTCCGAAACCATTCCGAAAAGATGCAGATCGGACGCGCCGACGCGCAAGCCGGTTTCCTCGAACGCCTCGCGGCAAGCGCATTCAAACGGCGATTCGCCCGTCGCCATTTCGAGTTTCCCGCCGACGGGACTCCAACGCCCTTTGTTGGGCGATTTTCGGCGCCGAATCATCAGAAATTTTCCGTTCCCGTCGCGAATGAAAATCAGAACGCTGATCTTGAACGGCAACGTCGCCGCCGTGGAATTTCCTGCCGTATCCATAATTTTGCGGAGCACATTTTACGCGGAGCGTTCCCGCCGCTTCAAGCCGCGATTTTATCCGTTCCCGCCGCGACAAAGGAAAAATCTTGCCTCGACGCGCGTGCCGCCGTTTCATTGTTGCAACTTTTTACGCACGGAGAGATGGCGGAGCGGTCGATCGCGGCGGTCTTGAAAACCGTTGAGCCGAAAGGTTCCGGGGGTTCGAATCCCTCTCTCTCCGCCATTTTTTTGCTCGGTTTTCTCCGAGTTCAAATATCGGGAACGGCATCATGAAAATTTCGACAAAAGGCAGATACGGGCTTCGAATTCTCTTGGATTTGGCGCAAAACGCCTCCGAGCGCCCGCGCATGATTTCCGAAATCTGCAAATCGCAGGGACTTTCTCAAAAATACGTCGGACGCCTCATCATTCGTCTGCGCAAATCCGGAATCGTTTCCTCCGTGCGCGGCGCAAAAGGCGGCTACAAAATGGCGCGCGCGCTCAAAGACATTTCCCTGCTGGAAGTCATCGAAACGATGGAGGGACCGCTTTCCATCGTGCATTGCGTCACGTGCCCGGCGCGATGCAAACGCTCCGAACACTGCATCGCGCGAAACGTTTGGTGCACGCTCAACGAAGAAATTCGCAACAGTTTCCGGAAAATTTCGTTGCAGGAAATTTTGGACGCGCCGCACGAATTTCCCGATTATTGCATCTGAAAATTTACAAAAAAAGCGTTCCCGCGCACGGGAACGCTTTTTTTCGGAATCGGTCGCGGCTTATTTCGCCCAAAGATTGGACGGATATTCGCCGGCGGCGATGAGTTTTCCGATGTTCGCCTGAACAACGGGCTTGTCTTCCTTGTAGGTCACGCCGAACCACGCGCTGTCCGTGCGGAGAACTTTCGCGGTTGCGTTGCCTTCCTTGATGAGCTGCCCGATCGTCATCGGGATGAAGCATTCGCTCTTCAGCTCGGTGCCGTGCGCTTTCAGGAATTCGAGGAAGATGCGATCGAGGTGATCGAACAGCTTCGGCGTGCAGCCCCACATGTTCATGGAAACCGGCGTGTCGCCCGGAATGTCCTTCGTCGAGCCGTCGTCATACGTGTTGCGTCCGTTGTCGCCGACCTTGGAGATTTTTGTCATTTCCTCGATATCGGTAAGGAAGCCGTCGGCGTTCGTGTTGCAGACGCCGCGCGCGACCGTGCCGTGCTCGGAAAGCGTGTTTTTCATGAGGAAGCCGACCATCGAGAACGCGCTGGACGCCGGGTCGAGATCCTTCAGATAGTTGGCGAGCACTTCGTAGGAATTTCTTCCGTAAAAATCGTCCGCGTTGATGATGGCGAAGTTTTCTTTGACGACGCCCTTGGCGCAAAGAATCGCGTGCGTCGTGCCCCACGGTTTTTCGCGTCCCGCGGGAACGGAGAAGCCCGCCGGGAGCTTGTCGAGCGTCTGAAACGCGTAATCGACGGGAACGGGAAGATTCTTCTTTGCGACCATTTCTTTGAAAGCATCTTCAAAATCCGGGCGGATGATGAAGACGACTTTGCCGAAGCCGGCGCGAATCGCGTCAAAAACGGAATAGTCGAGAATCGTTTCTCCGGAAGGTCCCATAGGATCCATCTGTTTGAGTCCGCCGTAGCGGCTGCCCATGCCTGCGGCAAGAACGAGGAGTGTAGGTTTCATATACAGGATATTTTTGGTGGGTTAATCTAACGAAAAACTGTTCGGTGATGATACTGCCGTTCCCGCCCGAGCGTCAACGCGTTTCTCGCCCGTGCCGCGTTCGCGGGAACGCACTGCAAAATTGCGGCGAAACAAAAGAATCCGTTTCCTGCCTTGACCCGTCTTTCGGAAAACTGTTTCATCGGCTCACTCTTTTTCATTTCCAGAACAAATTCCATGGACATCAAAATCGAAGACATCAATGCGACGCGCAAAGCGGCGACTGTCACCGTTCCCGCGAGCGTCATTGAAGAACAGCAGAACAAGCTCCTCGGCAACTTTGCCGCGCACGCCCGCGTCGCCGGATTCCGTCCGGGCAAAGCTCCCGTGAGCATCATCAAACAAAAATTCGGGAAAGAGCTCGCCGACGAACTCGCCGAAGCCGTGCGCCGAGAAGCCTTTTCCGCCGTCCGCGAAGACAAAAACATCGATCTTTACGCGCTCGCCGACGTGAACGAGCCCGAAATCGTCGTCGGACAACCCGTTGAAATCCGCTTCGAAATCGACGTCGTTCCCGCGTTCGAGCTTCCCGAATACAAGGGTCTCGAAGTTGCCAAGAGCGACCTCGACGTTTCCGAAGACGAAATCAACGAGACGATCAAAAATCTCCGTTCGCAGCGCGCCGAATTCAACAAAGTCGAAAAAGCCGCCGAAAAAGGCGACTACGTGAAGCTTTCCTACGAAGCGACGATTGACGGCAAGCCGCTCGCCGAAGTCGCTCCCGATGCCGCAATTTACGGCAAGCAGACGAATACGTGGGAAGAAGCCGGCGCGGACGAAACGTTCGGCGCGACCGTGAAGGAAATCGTTTCCGCCCTCGTCGGCATGAAAGCCGGCGACAAACGGGAAATCACGGCGACGTTCCCGGAAGATTTTTCCGCCGAATCGCTGCGCGGGAAAACCGCCGTCTATACGGTGGAAATCGCCGAGGTGCGGGAACGCGTGCTTCCGGAACTGAACGAAGAATTTTTCAAGTCGCTTCACGTCAAGGACGAAGAAGATCTCCGCAAACAAGTGCGGGAAGGACTTGAAACCCGCAAGAAAAACACGGCGACCTCGAAAAAGCGCGAAGAACTCATCAACGCGCTCAACGGGAAAGTCGATTTCGAACTGCCCGAAACCGCCGTCGAACGCGAAAGCTACAACATTTTCGTCGAATTCGCCAACATGCAGCTTCGTCAAGGCGTAAAAGCCGAAGAAATCGAAGCCCAGCGCGAAGAACTGATGAAAAACACCAAGGACGCCGCAAAGACTCGCGTCAAAACGCAGCTCGTGCTCCGCGCCATCGCGAAGAAAGAAGACATCAAAATCGAGCGCGACGACATCATGAAGCGCATTTCGCAGGAAGCCTACATGAGCGGACAGCCCGCCGACAAATTCATCAAGGAATTGACGAAAGATCGCGCCCGCATGGCGGAGCTCGAATCCAACATTCTCTTCAACAAGGCGCTCGACCTCGTCGTCGCCGCGTCCGTCGAAAAACAGGCGTAAAATCCTCGGTTTTTTCGCAACGCGAAACACAAAAAAAGCGCGGGAACGCAACAACGTTCCCGCGCTTTTTTTGCGCCGCATTCGGCGTTCACGGCAACCAATCGCCGAATTCGGGAGCGCGTTTTTCGAGAAACGCCTTGCGTCCCTCGTTGCCCTCTTCCGTAAGGTAATAAAGCAGAGTCGCGTTGCCGGCGAGCTCCTGAATTCCCGCCTGCCCGTCAAGCTCGGCATTGAACGCGGATTTCAGGCAGCGAATCGCGAGCGGGCTTTTCGTGAGAATTTCCCGCGCCCAGCGCACGCCTTCCGAATCAAGCTCCGCCACGGGAACGACCGCGTTCACCAAGCCCATTTTTTCCGCCGCCGTTGCATCGTATTGCCGGCAAAGGAACCAGATTTCCCGCGCCTTTTTCTGCCCGACGAGCCGCGCGAGATAACCGCTCCCGAAACCGCCGTCGAAACTTCCGACTTTCGGTCCCGTTTGCCCGAAAATCGCGTTGTCCGCCGCAATCGTCAAATCGCAGACCAAATGCAACACGTGCCCGCCGCCGATGGCGTAGCCGGCGACAAGCGCGATCACGACTTTCGGCATCGTTCGAATAAGCCTTTGCAAATCGAGCACGTTCAGCCGCGGCACGCCGGATTTCGAAGTATAGCCGCCCGTCCTGTCCCCGCGGATTTTCTGGTCGCCGCCGGAACAGAACGCGTATTTTCCGTCCGTCTGCGGGTTTGCGCCGCGCAACAGCACAACGCCGATTTTCACGTCTTCGCGGGCATCGGAAAACGCCTCAATCATTTCCTGCACGGTTTCCGGCGTGAACGCATTGCGCCGATGCGGACGATTGATCGTCACGCGCGCAATGCCCTCATCGCATTTTTCGTAGATGATTTCGGAAAACTCCCGCACTTTTTTCCACGCGGGAACGACGTCTCGATTTTCGGATTTCATGCCGGAGATAAAACCACGGGAACTCCGGGAAAACAATCGTGAACTCCGATGCCCGCCGTTCCCGCGATTACGGTTCGAAGTGCAAAGTCGGAGCTAACGATTCGTCGGAAAAAAGCTTGCGAATGCGTTCGAGGCGCATGGCGCGAACATTTTCCCCGATGCGGATTTCGATTTCCGGACGCGACTTTTCCGGAAGCGCGGCGAGGCGTTTGATTTCCGCCGCCAACGTTTCTTCATCGATTGCGTTCCCGTTAAAAATCAATCCGTTTTCCGAAACGACGAGCATCTGTGCGGGCGCGCGTTCGGGGCGCAACGACCGCGCCAATTCTTTGAGCGCCGCGGGAGCGTCTGCCGGCGGAATAACGTCCGTCACGCGGCGTTTCCCGTCGCAAAGCTCCGTTTCGTAAAAAAGAAAACCGTCGGTCAACTGAACCGCATTGTGCCCGCCGGGCAAAGGGCGCGGGATCGTGTCCAACGCGGCAAGCCAATCCGATTCGTCGATGCCGCCGGCGTAAAGCCTTATCGCCTGTTCCCGCGTCAGCGTTCCCGTCAGCCCGGGACTGACGCACGCGCAGAGTCCCGAAACAAGCGCAAGGGCAAAAGTTGTAAGAAAAAACGCCTTCATGCGAGGAATCCTCGACGAGAAACTTCCGCTTGGCAACGCCTTTTTTTTCATATCGACAAAACACGGCGGTTTCGCCATCTTTTTCCTCGTTCTTGAAGACGGTTCAAGGAGCGCACGAGCCCCTTGGCTTCAAGGCGAACCACTCAAAAAAAAGAACTCCTATTATGAAAAAATTCACCCTCGCCGCCGCTGCGCTCGCAGCTGTTTTCTTCACCGGATGCGCCTCCACTGAACCGGTCGGCAGCATCTACACGCGAGTCAGCCTTCCCGTTGCCGTCACGGCGGAATCCGGGAATGTCGATTCGCTCAAAGTCGGCAAATCCGAATGCAAATCGATCCTCTCGCTCGTTGCCACGGGCGATGCGTCCGTCGCGGCTGCCGCGAAGAACGGGAACATCAAGCGCATTCACTTTGTCGATTGGAAAGCCAAGAACATCCTCGGCATCATCGGCGAATACGAATGCACGGTTTACGGCGACTAATCCTCACCGAAAACTTTTCGCAAAAGGCGTTCCCGCACACTCGCGGGAACGCTTTTTTTGCGGCGGGACGAAATTTCGGGAATCGAAAAAAAGAAGAAGCGTTGATTATGCCCGCCGGATGATGAATAATTTCCGCCATTCCCGAATTCTCGGGCTTCAAATCGCATCGCAAAAATAAATTCGCGTTCCCGCAACGCTCCCTTACACATCCGTTTTTCCCTTCAAAAAAAGATACAATGAAAAATTCGAAAAGCATTCTCGCCTGCGCCGCGCTCATCGCGTGCGCCGTTTCCCCCGCTCTCGCCTTCGCGGAAGAACCCGTTCCCGCGGAAACGCCGGTCGCCGAAGCGAAAAAGACATCGACGCCCGCCGGCTGGACGGACGATTTTGAAAACGCGAAAAAGCTCGCCGCCGAAACGAATCGCGACCTTTTCGTGCTCTTCACGGGATCGGATTGGTGCTCGTGGTGCATGCGTCTCGAAAAAGAAGTGATTTCGAAAAACGGTTTCACCGAAAAACTTTCCGAAAAATTCGTTCCCGTGTTCATCGATATGCCCGGGAACAAGGCGCTTCTCTCCGAGCTCGCCGCCGAGCAAAATCCCGGACTCGTCGAGCGCTACCGCATCGAAGGTTTCCCGATGGTTCTGCTCATGGACGCCGACGGTTTTGACTTTGCGCGGACGGGCTACCGCGCCGGCGGCCCCGATGCTTACCTGCAACATCTCGACGAACTCGCCAAAGACGGGAAAAACTCTTCCGAATACAAAACGACAAAGGCGATCGCCGCGTTGCCGGAAGACGCGCCGGATCGAATTGCGCGCCTTGACGAATTGCTCTCCGCCCTTCCGCTCGAAACGCAAAATCGCTATTTCGATTATGTGGAAGAAATTCTCGCCGCCGATCCCGACGGCTCGCGCGGCTATCGTGCAAAATATCCGTTCTTCGCCGTGGCGCGTCCGATCGAAGCGGAATTTCGCGAACTGATCACCTCCATCATCATCAAAACGGAAGAAGACATCAAGGCGCGCGGGCTCGAACGCACGGAACAAAACGTAAAAAGTTGCGCCGCGACGCGCATCGCCGAACGCAAGGCGGATTTCGTCGCCGTGCGGGAAAAGGCGACGGCGGCGCAGAAACTGTTCCCGGAAGGAACGCCCGGCGCGAGAATTCTCAAAGAAATTCTCCTCGCCATCGATTTTTACGAAAAATATTTTCTGACGCCCGCCGAGAAAACCGACGCGAAATAAGGAAACCGCGCGGCGCTCGCGGGAACGCCTCTCTCTTTCTCCACCGTCCATGATCCGAAAACTCACGCAGACAGCCTCGGCGCTCGCCGCCGCACTCGCGCTCGCCGCTTGCTCCGCACCGACGCCCGACGACGGCGGGAACGCGGCGCCCGTTCCCGCGATCGAATCGACGCCCGATTTTGAAAACGAACTCCGCAAAGCGCTCGCGGCGGGCGATTCCGACCTCGCCGCCTACTTTGCCGAATACGTGCTTTCGCTCGATGAACTCTGCGCGTTCGTCGAAAAAAATTATCCCGCGGGAACGAGCGCGGCGGCGGTCAACGCCGTCAATTCGCCCTCGGAAAACGCGCGGGAAATCCGCTACACGCTCGCGCGGCGGCTGTTGCGCGAAGGCAAATGGGCGAAAGCGCGGGAATTTTTCCCGGAAGAACTTTTGCCCGTGTTCAACGCCTACGTCGCCGCAATTCAACGCGGCTACGACGCCAAGCGCTCCGACGAAGATCGCGCGCGGGGATTTTGGGACGCCGCGCTGATCGTGCGCGCCGACGGCGATGCGCTCTTTCTCGCCGCCGCCGGTCCCGTGTATGTCGCCGACGGCGAATGGGACGAAAATCCCGTGCTGAAAGCGCGTTTCTCCGGTCCCGCGAGCGCCGAAGAGCGTTCCCGCGCGGAGTCCCGCGACGTGTCGCGATTCGTGAACGACCGCCGTTTCCGCGCCGCGATGCTTGCGCAAAACGCCGCGAGCCTGCTCCCGAACAACGATGCGCGCACCGCCCGCCTACTTTGCACCGCCGGCGTATGGTTGCGCTACCGCGATCCGAAAACCGCAGATTCGTTTTACAAATCCGTCGTCATTCGTTGCCCGAAAACCGAAGTCGGAAAACATTGCGCGGAGTTGCGTTGGTTCCCGCCGACGCTTTCGTGGACGGACGACTGCGCGTGGGACGGCGAAAACGCCGCGCAGAATGACAAGGAATGAGCGGGAACGCGCCGCGCCGTTCCCGCCGAATCATTTCAGATTCGCGTTGCGATAAACGCGCACCCAATCGACTTGCATTTCGACGGGCAAATGCGAGGGATTGACCTTTCCGCTCGATTCCACCCAACCGCCGCCGACCTGCATGTCCACAAGGATGTAGAACGGAGTCGTGAACGGCCATTGCCCGTTTTTCGCCTCGGCGGGAACGCGCGGATACGTGAACGTTTCCTCGCCGTTGATGAAAAAAACCAATTTGTTCGGATGCCATTCGACGGCGTAAACGTTGAAATCGTCGCGCCGAATTTTTCCCGTTGCGCCGGAACGCGGATTGTTGCGTTTGAGCGTCCACGTGTAGCGCGAGTGCACGGTTTGGTAAGCGATGTTGTCAAAATTGAGATGCTCCATAATGTCGATTTCGCCGGCGTCGGGCCAGTCGCCCTTTTCCGGGAGCATCCACAGCGCGGGCCACGCGCCCTGCGCGCAACTGAACTTCGCCCGAATTTCGATTTTTCCGTAGCGAAATGAAAATTTTCCCTGCGTCGAAATTCCGCCCGTAATGTAAGGCGACGGATCTTTTTTCTTATTCGGATTGACCTTGCCGCGCAGAATCAGTTTGCCGTTTTTGACGGCGAAAAGCGACGGATCGCTCGACATCGTGTTTTGCCAGTCGGGCTTGCCGCGTTCGATTTTCGACCAACGGCGAGTGTCGATTTTCGAACCGTTGAATTCGTCCGACCAGACGAGTTTCCATTGCGGCGCGGCGGCAAACGCCGGGAACGCCGAAGCGGCGAAAAACGCAATCGCGGGAACGAGAAATCGAAAAAAATTCATGCGAAAAAAATTTACGGAATTTTTTGTTTTTTCTTCAAAAAAAATTATTTTGCGGCGGCGGGAACGGCGCTTTTTTCCATTTCGGCGAGTCCGTCGAGCACGGTGCCGCTCCCGGAAAAAAGCTCGCCGAGAACGACCGGCGCGGCGCCTTTTTTCAGAAACACATTCACGGGAACGGCGGCGCGACCGTATTTGCGAAGCTCGGCGGCGATGGTCGGATTTTTGTTTGTCCAATCGGCGCGCATCGCAACGACGCCGGCGGCGGCAAACGCCTCGCGCAACGCCGAATCGGAATACACGCGCTTGTTCACCTGACAAGTCGTGCACCAACGCGCGGTGAAATCGACATACACGATTTTTCCCGAATCGAGCGCGCGCGCCTGCGCTTCGGGCGTCCACGCAATCCAGTTTTCGTGCGGTTTTTCGAGAAGCCGCGTTCCCGCAAAAATCAGCGTTCCCGCAAAAATCGCAAGCGCGACGAGCGTTCCCGCGATGCGCGTCGCCGTCGGACGCCACGCCACCGCCCATTTTCCGTAAATCCAGCACGCGAGCGCAATTGCGGTCAGCGAAATCAGCAAATCGCGTTGCACGGCCGCATCCTCAATTTGCCCCATGAGCACCCAAACGAAATACATCGCGGGAGCGTAGAGCAAAAATGCCATTGCCTGCTTGAACGTTTCCATCCACGCGCCGGGCTTGGGCAAAAACGCCAGCAACGACGGCGCACACGAAAGCACGACATACGGCGCGGCGAGTCCGAGCGCAATCGCCGTGAACAGCGCAAACGCGGGCGCGGGCGGCAACGTCAGCGCGCTCCCGAGCGCCGGCGCAAGAAACGGCGCGGCGCACGGCGTCGCCACGACAACGGCGAGCGCGCCGGAAAAAAACGATCCCGCGTAGCCGGATTTTTCCTGCAATTTGCCGCCGACGCCCGTTGCTCCGACGCCGAACTCGAACACGCCCGACATCGACAACCCGAACACGAGCAGCAGCACGATCATTCCGTAAACAAACGCCGGTTCCTGCAACTGAAAGCCCCAGCCGAGCTGCTCGCCGCCGCTGCGCAACACCGCAAGCACGCCCGCAAGCGCCCAAAACGAAACCAAAACGCCCGCGCCGAAGACAAAACCGTGGCGCGCGATTTTGCTTTTTTCCGTTCCCGCCTTGCCGACGAAATGCATAATTTTCAGACCGAGCACGGGAAACACGCACGGCATCAGATTCAAAATCAGCCCGCCCGCAAACGCCATCGCGAGCGCTCCGAAAAACGCGAGCCCGAAAGGCTCCGCGCCCGTTCCCGCAGTTTCGGATTCCGCCGCGGGAACGACGATTTCGCCCGCGGAAATTTCAAACGCGTTCCCGCGTCCGTCCGCGAGCACGCCCGCGAGCTCGCCCGCCGAAGCGAGCGTTTCGCCCGCGTTGAGCGGAAGCGCGAACCGCGCCGCGCCGCCTTCGATTTCGGGAACGACGTTCGCCGCCGCAACGGAAAATTTCGGATTTTCCGGGAAAAAACGCGCGCCGGAATCGAGCGCGGATCCGTTTTTCAACGAGATTTCAAGCACGGGCGCGGAAAGATTTCCCCGGAGCGCGGCGTGCGTTTCGTTGCGGCGCGGGAACGTCTTTTCCGCTTCGGCGAAAAGCGCTGCGTTTGCGGGAACGGCGGCGTCTTTCGCCGGAGCGACGAAAATTTTCGCCGCAATTTCCGCATCCTGCGGATGGCAACCGTTGTCGTTGCACGCGAGCCACGAAGCCGTTCCCGCGAGTTTCAGCACGGCACCGGCGGGAACGTCCGCCGCGAGCGCAACGGGAAATTCGACGTAGGCGACGTCCTCGTAAACATAACTTCCGATGCCCGCGAGCTCGTAAAATTTCGGCGCGGACCAGCGCGGTTCGCCGAACGCAACGCCCGCGGGAACGTCGCGCCATTCGACGGAAAGCGGCAGCCCCGCCTCGCCGGGATTTTTCCAATAAACGTGCCAGTGCGGGCGCATGGAAATTTTGACGAGCACGGAAAACGAACCGCCGGCGGGAACGCGTTCGGCGCTCGCGGCAAGCGCAACGGACGTCGCCGGCGCGGCAGCAGGAAAAAGCGGGAACGCCGCTTGCGCCCGCGCAAACACACACGCAAAAAAAAGAAAAACCGTAAGAAACAACGATTTCATAAAAATTTTTACTGGAAGTAATAGAAGTTAATAAAAGTTTTTATTTTGTACTTCGCCGCAAATCGTAAACGCGTTTGACGCCGTCGCGCAGGCTTTTCACGTTAAAATTTATAAGCAAACCGGATTCGTGCCCTGCAATTCGAATGTAGCTCATGAGTTGTGCGACATGAAGCGGAGTCAGCTCGGAAACGGATTTGAGCTCCACAATGACGCGCCCCTCAACCCAAAGATCCGCGCGATATGCGCAGTCCACTTTTTCGCCTTTGTAATCTAACGAAAGCGGGAACTCCGATTCCGAAGCGATCCCGCGAAGCTGAAGCTCTCGTTTAAGGCATTTCGCATAAGCGGACTCAAGCAATCCCGGCCCCAATGCCGTATGAACAGCGTAGGCAGAGTTCAAAATCTCGCGAAAAAGGAATTCCGTATCTTTTTGCGGAGGCGCGGGATTCATGACTCCTCTTATAAAACTTCTATTACTTCCAGTTAAAAAAAACGACGCGCGTTTCCGATTAAAAATTTTCAGTCTTTCTTTTCGGCGTCGAGTTTTGCGCGTTCTTCCGCCTCGATGCGGGCGCGAATTTTCGTGCGTTCCGCTTCTTCAATGAGTTTGCGGCGAACGTCGGCGCGTTCTTCGTCCTCGATCGCGGCTTTCACGTCGTCTTCAATTTCCTCGCTCGCCTTTTTGAATTCGCGCCGCGCCTTTCCGAGTCCGCGCGCGAGTTCCGGCAGTTTTTTTCCGCCGAAAAGCAAAATTATCAACACGAGAACGACGATGATCACGGTCGGCGACGCCAGCGCGAAAAAAAGAATTTCAGGTACTTGCATAGTGCGAAAAATTTTCGATTATCGGGCACGTTCCCGCAAGAACGAAAAAAATCGGCGGCATTCCCGCGCGTTGTTTCAAAGGCGTCCTTCTATCAGAAAATCGTCGCCGAAGCGCGTGCAGGCGGGATCGCGAAGCACGTGCGCATCGGCGAGCCTCGCGAGCGGCGCTCCGGCAAAAGTCGGACGCGCGGCGGGATCGGCAAAAATTTTCGGCGCGATGTAAGCGTAGAGATAATTCGCCTCGCCGGCGGAAATCAGTCCGCCGAGCAGCTCCGCTCCCGCCTCGAAAAGCACGCCGTCGATCGATTCCGCGAGACAACGCGCACGAAATTCCGCCCAAAATTCCGACTCGGGCGCGGGCAAATTCCAAACGGCGATGCCGCGCGCGGCGAGTTTTTCCGCGGCGGCGACGGGAACGCCCGACGTTGTCACGAGCACGGTTTTTTCGCGAAATTCGTCGTTAAAAAGTTGAAGCTCGTCGAGTTTTTCGAGCGTGCGCAAGCGGCGGTCGAAAACGAAGCGGCGCGGGCAAACCACGGGAACGCCGGGCACGCGGGCGGTAAGCGCGGGATTGTCCGCAAGCGCCGTTCCCGAACCCGTCGCAATTGCGGGGAAATAGCGGCGCAGGCGCATCACGTCTGCGCGAGATTCGGCGCCGGAAATCCATTTTGCCTCGCCCGTGCGCGTGGCGGTGCGCCCGTCGAGCGTCATTGCGATTTTTGCGGCGAAAAGCGGCGTTCCCGCCGCGATGCGGAAATTGAAAATCGGATTGAGCCGCGCGCAGGCGTCGGCGAGCACGCCGGGAACGACTTCGATGCCCGCCGCGCGCAACACGTCGAAACCGCGCCCGGCGTGCGCGGGATTCGGATCCGTCGCTCCCGCGATTACGCGGGAAATTCCTGCGGCGATGATCGCGTCCGTGCACGCGCCCGTGTGCCCGTGCGTGCAGCAGGGTTCGAGCGTGACGACCATCGTCGCTCCCGGTTTCGGACGCCGTCCGAGCGCGGCGAGCGCGGCGCGTTCGGCGTGCGCCGTTCCCGCGCGCGCGTGAAAGCCCTCGGCGACGATTTTTCCGTCTTCGACGATGAGTGCGCCCACCATCGGATTCGGGTGCGTTTCGCCGTTCCCGCGTTTCGCCAAAGCGATTGCGCGGCGCATAAAGTTTTCGTGAGCTTCGGAATTCATCGCTTCGCAAAAGAAATTTCCCCGATTCTTTTGCGGGCGTTCCCGCGCGGCAACAAAAAACTTTGCGTTGAAAAAACACGGGAAAATCTTTTTCATTGCCGAAAAGTTTTTCGACATGACGACCACACCTGACATTCCTGCACTTTCCCGCGCCGCAAACGAGGCTCGCGGGCTTGCAATCGACGCAATCGCCGACCGAAAATCCGGACACCTCGGGCTTCCGCTCGGCGCGGCAGAAATCGGAGCGGCGCTCTTCGGACACGCACTCAAAATTTCTCCCAAGCATCCGAAATGGCAAAATCGCGACCGTTTCGTGCTTTCCGCCGGTCACGGAAGCATGTTTTTGTATGCGTGGCTCCACCTCGCCGGCTACGCGCTTTCGATTGATGATCTGAAAGCGTTTCGCACGCGCGGCAGTCTCACGCCCGGACATCCGGAATTCGGCGACACGCCCGGCATTGAAGCGACCACGGGACCGCTCGGTCAAGGCGTTGCCAACATCGTCGGCATGGCGATTTCCGAAAAAATGGCGGAAGCGCGCTTCAACACCGAAGAACACAAGATTTTTGACCACGTCGTGGTCGGGCTCTGCGGGGACGGTTGCCTGCAGGAAGGGATTTCCTACGAAGCGGCGGCGATTGCCGGACGGCTCGGGCTCGACAACCTGATTCTTTTTTACGATTCCAACGAAATTACGCTGGACGCGCCGATTGCGAAAACGCAGAACGAAAGCACCGTCGATCGTTTTCAGGCGGCAAACTGGGATGTTTGGGAGCTTGAAGACGGGCACAACGTGCTCGAAGTGCTTTCCTCGTTTGAACGCGCGCGGGAACACCGCAACGGACGTCCGAAACTCATCATCTGCAAAACCGTAATCGGCAACGGCGTTCCCGAAGTGGCGGGAACGACCAAAGCGCACGGCGAAGGCGGCGCGAAATTTGCGGCGGAAGCCCGCAAGCGTCTCGGACTTCCCGAAGAAACGTTTTTCGTCTCCGCCGAAACGCGCGAATATTTTGCCGGCTTGCGGGAACGCCGCGAAGCGGAATACGCCGCGTGGCTCGAAACGTTTGAAGCATGGAAAGCGGCGAATCCCGAACGCGCCGCCCTGCTCGAAAAAGGCATCGCGGGCGATCACGGCACGGCGGAAGCGCTTTCCGCGCTCATTCCCGCGTTCGGCGCAAACAAAAACGCCACGCGCGTTTCCGGCGAAATTTCGCTGAACATTCTCGCGAAAAACGACGCGCTCATCGTTTCCGGGTGCGCGGATCTTTTCAGCTCTTCCAAAACTTACATCAAGGACGGCGGCGACTTCGACGTCGAAAGCCGCGACGGACGCAACATCTGGTTCGGCATTCGCGAACACGCGATGGGCGCAGTGCTCAACGGAATTTCCTACGCCGGAATTTTCAAACCCGCGGGATCGACGTTCCTCACGTTCGAAGATTACATGCGCCCTGCGGTGCGCGTCGCCGCGCTCGCCAAACTCCCGGTGTTTTACATTTTCACGCACGATTCCGTCGCCGTCGGCGAAGACGGACCGACGCACCAGCCCGTGGAGCTCGTCTCCTCGTTGCGTTGCATTCCGAATCTCGACGTTTTGCGTCCGGGCGATGCGGAAGAAACCGCCGCCGCCTACGCGCACGCGGTTTCCCGCAAAAACGGACCGGTCGCGCTCTGCCTCACGCGGCAAGCCGTGGAATCTTCGGAGGAAATTCCGGTCGAAACCCGCCGCGCGGGAACGCTCCGCGGCGGCTACATCGCCGTAAAGGAACAGGCGCCGCTCGAACGCATTCTCCTCGCGTCCGGGAGCGAGCTTCGCATTGCCGTGGACGCCGCCAAGCGCCTCGGCGCGGGAACGCGCGTCGTCTCGATGCCTTCGATGGAAATTTTTGACCGCCAACCTGCGGATTACCGCGAAAGCGTGCTCCCGAGCGCCTGCCGCGCCCGCATTGCGATCGAAGCCGGCATTACGCCTTTCTGGCGAAAATACGTCGGACTCGAAGGCAAAGTCATCGGCACGGACACGTTCGGTTTTTCCGCTCCCGGCGACGTCGTAATGGAAGCGTTCGGGCTCTCGGTCGAAAACCTCGTAAAAGTCGCCGAAGGCAAATAACGGCGGGCGAAAACGCGCCCGCTTCGTTTGCCGGTGCGATTCCGCCGTTCCCGCGAAACCGAAATTTTCCGGAAAAACCGCACGAAAGGTCATGGCTCCGTTGTTTTTCAGTTGCATCGTGTGCGCGACGCTTGCGGGGATTTCCGCGTTTTTCGTCTCGGCGATCGTGTTTTTCATACGTTTTCGAAACCGCATTTTCTGCCGCCGGCGCGGGAACGACAAAGACCGTTCCCGCTGAGCGTTCCCGAAAATTTTTCGCACGCGAAAAAAGGCTTTTCAGAAATCAAATCCTGCATTAAAGTTCCCGAACATTTTACATTTTAATTTTTATTCCGAACTAAATATGGACACACCTACCACCAATCAGAAACTCATCAACTGGGTCAACGAATTCGTGGCACTCTGCAAGCCCGCCAAGGTGCAGTGGTGCAACGGTTCCAAGGAAGAAGCCGACAAGCTCTTCGCTGAAATGGTCGCCAGCGGAATGGCGATCAAGCTCAACGAAGAAAAACGTCCGGGCTGCTACCTTTACCGCTCCGATCCTCGCGACGTCGCGCGCGTCGAAAAACGCACGCTGATTTGCTCGAAAGACAAAGAAAACGCGGGACCGACGAACAACTGGGAAGACCCGGTCGTCATGAAAGAAAAAATGCGCGCCCTCTACAACGGTTGCATGGAAGGCCGCACGATGTACATCATTCCGTTCGCGATGGGGCCGCTCGGCTCGCCGATCGCGCAATACGGCGTCGAAATCACGGACTCGCCCTACGTCGTCGTCTCGATGCGCATTATGGCGCGCGTTTCGACGGAAGTCTTCCGCCACATTGAAAAGGACGACTTCTTCGTGCCGTGCGTGCACTCCGTCGGTATGCCGCTCAAGCCGGGCGTGAAAGACGTCCGCTGGCCGTGCAATCCGGACAACACCTACATTGTCCACTTCCCGGAAGAATCGACGATTTGGTCGTTCGGTTCCGGCTACGGCGGAAACGCGCTCCTCGGCAAAAAGTGCTTCGCGCTCCGCATCGCGTCGAACCTCGCCCGCAAGCAGGGCTGGCTCGCCGAACACATGCTCATTCTCGGCGTCAAGACGCCGCAGGGCAAAAAACACTACGTGACGGCGGCGTTCCCGTCGGCGTGCGGCAAAACGAATTTCGCGATGCTCATCCCGCCGAAAGCGCTCCGCGACAAAGGTTGGGAAATCACCTGCGTCGGCGACGATATCGCGTGGATTAAGCCGGACGCGACCGGTCAGCTCCGCGCCATCAATCCGGAAAACGGCTTCTTCGGCGTTGCTCCGGGAACGGCGATGGACACGAACCCGAACGCCCTGCTCTCCTGCGCGAAAAACACGATCTTCACCAACGTCGCACTCACGGACGACGGCGATATCTGGTGGGAAGGCATGACCAAGGAAAAGCCGAAACACCTCATCGATTGGCAGGGCAACGACTGGACGCCCGACATGATCGACGAAAAGACCGGCAAACCGAAGCTGTCCTCGCACCCGAACTCCCGCTTCGCCGCTCCCGCCGCGAACTGCCCGTGCATCGACCCGGATTGGCAGAACCCGAACGGCGTTCCCGTGGACGTGTTCGTGTACGGCGGTCGCCGCATGAACGACATTCCGCTCGTGTTCCAAGCGCATAACTGGGCGCACGGCGTCTATCTCGGCGCCACGGTCGGTTCCGAACAGACCGCCGCCGCGGAAGGTCAAGTCGGCGCGCTCCGCCGCGACCCGTTCGCGATGCTTCCGTTCTGCGGCTACCACATGGGCGATTACTTCGCGCACTATCTGGAAATGGCGAAACTCGCAAAGACGCCCGCCGTGTTCCACGTCAACTGGTTCCGCAAAACGCCGGACGGCAAGTTCATGTGGCCGGGCTACGGCGACAACGCCCGCGTTCTCGCGTGGATGATCGGCCGCGTCGAAGGCACCGCCAAGGCAAAGGATTCGCCTTTCGGCTACATTCCTTCCTACGAAGACATCGATTTCGACGGTCTCGACTTCACGAAGGAACAGTTCGACGCCGTCATGGCGATCGACCCGAAGCGCGTCAAGGAACTCGCCGAAGCGAACACCGATTACCTCAAAAACACGATCGGTCACGCTTCGCCGGAACTCCTCGCGGTTTCCGACGACATCATCGCCCGCTGCAAATAATCTCTATTTGCAACGTTCAAAAAAAACGCGTTCCCGCACGGGAACGCGTTTTTTTTCGCTTCTGCAAAAGCTTGAATTTCTAATTTTCTTTCTCCGACTCCTGCAGAGCGCGAACGATTTCGAGGACGATTTTTCTGTGCGCCGGGCTTTCGCGCATACGCGCGGCGGATTCGTAAGCGGATTTCAGCTCGGAAATCATATTCTCCGCCGCTTCGTGTTCCCGCGGCGTTCCCGCCGGCGTTGATTCTTCCCTCGGTTCTTTTTGTTTTTTTCCCTTTTCGTTGTTCATGACATCAGCTCCTTAAAATTTTCGTTGCCGGAAAGCACCTCGCGCAAGCGTTTCGTGATGCGATACACGGCGTTGTTGATGATGTTCGGCGACACGCCGAGCCTGCTCACGACGCATTCGACCGGCGTTCCCTCAAGTTTCACCATTTCGAAAGCGATGCAGGTATTCGGCGCAAATTCACTGCGAATGCACGTGTAGGCGTCGAGCAAAATCGCACGGCGAAACGCGCGTTGTTCCTCCGCTTCGAGCAATTCGGGTTCGCTCGGAGTGCTTGCCGCCGCCGCTCTTTCCGCGCGATCGAGCACGTTTTCGCCGCCGTCGCTAAGCGATTCCGTTGCGGGCGCGTTCCCGTTTTTTCTCAAAAAATCGACGACTCTGCGGTCGCACACCGTTTTCAGAAAACTGCGGAAACGCGATTTTTCGGCATCGTAGCGATGCTCCTTGAAAATTTCGTTGAGCGAAATCACGACATCGGCGATCACGTCGTCCGTCGTATTCGCGGGAACGCCGTAAAACCCGCGTTTGTAGAACGAGTTGCACACCATTACTTTGATTGTCGCGTGATAAATGTCGAAAAAATCGCGCCACGCGCCGTTCCACGCCGCGTTTTTCTCGGGCGAGATCAGTTTTTCAAGGACGGTTTTCGGAGTTTGCGGAAATTCCATTTGAAAGAAACATTCGCACAAAAGTGAAAAAAATCACGGCGCTTCGGCAATTTCTTTTCCCTCTTCGAGTTTTCCTGCAACGTAGGCGCGGTAGGCGGAAACGTCGGCGAGCTCGGATTCCATGCGTTTGAGATACTCCAGATTTCCCGGAAGCGCCTCCCGCGCGGTTTCGACATCGCGGCGAAGCCACATCTCGCTTCCCTCTTTCTCCGAGATTTCTTCGTCCGTCATCGCCGCGAGCGCACGCTGTTCGTCCACGGAACTCCGAAAAAGTTTGATTTTCGCCCTGCGTTTTTTCGTCCACTCCTCGCGACTGTCGATGTAGAGCCCGCGAGATTCGTCGCGCAATCCGTCGGCGGAGATTTTTTCAAAAAGAGCATCTTCGACCTCGGGCGCCGCGGGAACGCCGGACGCGACCCGCACGTAAGCCAACACGCCCGCCGCGGCGATTGCCGCTCCCGCGAAAGCGGCAATTCCGCTCGCGAGCACGCCTTTGCGGAAAAATTTCCGCCGCGCGGCTTTTTCCGCTGTCGTCTTGAACATGCGGGAACGCTCGAAATCGTCCGAAAGCACGGCGGCTTTGAAATCAGCGAGCGAGACGAAGCGATCCGCCGGATTTTCCGCAATCGCGCGCAAAATGCAACGATGCAGGTGCAGGCGGTGTTCCCGCGCTTCTTCCGAAAATTTTTCCTCCGCGCCCTCGGGAAAAAGGAACGCGGCGCGCCCGATCACGTCGGGCAAATTCCCGGACGCGAGCGTGTAAAGCGTTGTCGCCAGCCCGTAGGCATCGGGATTGCCGCCGCTGTTGAGAAACCACGCCGGAGCGGCAAAAAGCGGCGTTCCGAGGTGACTCAACGAACGCCGATCGCGCTCGAGCAGACTGAAATCGGCGAGTTTCGCCTTCCCGCCGAAAAAAAGCACGTTCGCCGGCTTGATGTCGCGATGGAGCAAGCCGCAGTCTCCGAGCGCAATCGCGGCATCGAATACCGGCGCGATGATTTCCGCAATTTCTTCGCGGGAAAACCACGGCTCGCGCAGACGTTCCCGCCGCTGTTCGCACAAATTCCAAAGCGATTTTTCCTGCCAGCGAAAATCCGTCGGCGGGAACGCGTGCGGAGTTTCGAGCGCGTCCGCAAGCGGCATTACGAAAAACGCCGCATCGTCGGCGATCCCGTAATCGAGGATTTCGACAAGATTCGTGCGGTCGGGCAACGTCGCGTATTTTTCGATGGCGCGGAGCTCCCGCTCGTCGCTCCCGCTTTCGATGAGTTTCAGCGCAAAAAAGCCCTCCGCGCCCTCCCGCCGCGCAAGATAAACACTGCCGAAGCCGCCTTCGCCGATTTTCCGCAAAAGCGTATATCCCGCAATTTTCCGTTGCTCTCGGGCGCTGTCCATTGCGCGGCATTTTATCACGCGCCGCCGGAAAAACAAGAAAACGGGAACGCGGGAACGCTTTTCTTCGCACCCGAATGTCGCAGTTGCAAAAAAAAATATTTTTTTCGCGTGATTATTCGCGCGTTCCCGCGAATGTCTTCGTAATGCACTATTTCGAAACAACCGCTTCGGCAATCTCCGAGGATTTTTTGCGTTCCCGCGGCTTGAACTCATACGGCAATTCGATTTTGCCGTTGTTACGCTTTGCCTCGTCCAAAAGTGATTTGATTGCAAGCCGCACAATGTCCGCCGCATTCAAATGCCACCGCAACGCCAATTCTTCCAGAGTTTTGCGGTCTTCGGGGTCAAGGCGAATGCCCATGGAGGGTTTCGAGCTCATCTGCCGAGACTATGCGCACGTTCCCGCCGAGGCGCAAACCATTTTTCGTGTTTAATCTTGACGAATCTCGCGACAGCGTGGCACAATGCGGCACACTTTAAGCCACTTACCCCCAAATCTTGCAATGTATCCCGAGACAAGCATCGACAAACTGAATCTGTCGCCCGTCGAGCATGAACAACTCGTGCAAATGGCGACGGCGCGAAACATTTCGCTTGAAGAACTTGTCGCCGCAGCCGTCAAAAAGTTCCTCGCGGAAAAATCCGCGCAACAAGCCCACACCACCCATATTCCTCTTAGCAAATAATCACAAAAGAACACACGACAGAAAGGTCAAAAAAACTATGTCATCAGAATTCGAAATGCCGAAAAACATGGACTTCGCGGGCGTCTCGTTCGCGGGCAAAGATATCTCGTGGATCGATTTTTCCGAAGCGAA
>CAVFCB010000016.1:0-23474 GCA_963620895.1 Bacteroidaceae bacterium
GTCGAGGAGCTTGCGGCGGCGCAGGGCGTTCCCGTGGAGCGCATGGAGCGGGCGCTTGCGGTTTTCCGCAATTTCGATCCGCCCGGCGTGGGCGCGCGCGATTTGCGTGAAGCGTTTCTGATTCAATTGCGTCGCGCGGGGCGTGAGGATTCGCTCGCGTATAAAATTTTGGAAAAAGATTACAAACTTTTTCTTGCGAGAAAATTCCCTGCAATCGCGGATCGTTTCGGCGTTTCCGACGCGGAAGTGCGCGCCGCAATTGCGGAAATTTCCAAGCTGAAACGCGTTCCCGCCGATGATTTTTCCGCCGACGAAAACCGCGAAGTCGTTCCCGATTTGACATTTTTTTTTAATCACGAAAAAAAAGAGTGGGACGTGCGAATGGAAAACGCCTACATCCCGCGCCTGCGCATTTCGAACGTTTACAAAGAGCTGATTGCGCAGGGAAAAATTCCCGCGAAGGACAAGGCGTATTTTTCGGAAAAAATGCGTGCAGGGCGCTTCCTTATTGAGGCGATCGCGCAACGCCAACGCACGATTGAAAAAATCGCGCGGAAAATTCTTGTGGCGCAAAAGGAATTTTTCGAGTCCGGTCCGTCGAAAATGCGTCCGCTTACGATGTCGGAAATCGCCGTGGAAATCGGCGTTCACGAAACGACGGTTTCCCGCGCGGTCGCCGACAAATATGCGGAAACGCCATACGGAATTTTCGGGCTTCGGCGGTTTTTCAACGCGGGCGTCGCAACGGAAGACGGGAACGCGCTCGCGAACGCCGGCGTGCGCGAAGTGCTGAGAAGCGTGCTCGATTCGGAGTCCCCGCAGAAACCGTTCAGCGATGAAAAACTTGTGTCGGAGCTCGCCGCGCGCGGGATTCACGTTGCGCGGCGCACGATTGCGAAATATCGCGCCATCATGAACATCCCGCCCGCACATTTGCGGAAAAAATTCTGACGCGTTCTCACGCGGGAACGCGCATTTTTGGTTTGCGCCCTTGCACGGGAACGTTGTTTATTTCAAGCCTAAAATTTAGCGAATATTTACATCTATGGAATCTACAAAAAATCTCAAAGGAAATTTGCTCGTCGCACAGAGCGGCGGCCCCACGCCCGTCATCAATGCCAGCCTCGCAGGCGTTATCTCCGAAGCGCTTCAATTCGAAGACGAAATCGAGGAAATTTACGGTGCAATCAACGGCGTCGAAGGAATTCTTAACGAAAATCTCATCGACCTCGCCGCGGAATCGCAACAGACCGTGCGTTTGCTGAACACGACGCCCGGCGCCGCGCTCGGAAGCTGCCGCTACAAGCTTCGCGAAGAAGAAGATTTCGCGCGGATTCTCGAAGTGTTCAAGGCGCACGACATTCGTTATTTCCATTACATCGGCGGGAACGATTCGCAGGATTCTTCGAAAAAAATCGCGGACTACTGCGCCGCGCAAGGCTACGAAATTCGCGTAATCGGCGTGCCGAAAACAATCGACAACGATTTGCCCGTCACCGATCACTGCCCGGGCTACGGGAGCACGATCAAATACGTTGCGACGACCGTTCGCGAGCTCGCGTTGGACAGCGCATCGCTCGGACGCAACGACCTCGTCACAATCGTCGAAGTCATGGGGCGCGGCGCCGGTTGGATCGCCGCGGGAACGACGCTCGCCAAGCGCAAAGGTTCGCCCGAAGACGCGCCGCACATCGTGCTGTTGCCCGAAGTGCCGTTCAACGCCGAAGCATTTGTCGCACGCGTTCGCGAAACGCTTCTGACTCACACGCATTGCGTCGTCGTCGCCGCAGAAGGCTTGAAGGATTCCGTCGGAAATTTCCTCGGCGCGGGAGCGGGCATCGACGCGTTCGGGCATCCGTCGCTCGGCGGCGTTTGCGAGTATTTGAAAAACGTAATCGAAGACACTTTCGCCGGAGTGAAAACGCGTTGCTGTCGCCTCGGTCACGTTCAGCGCACGGCCTCGCATTGCGCTTCGCTTACGGATATCACGGAGGCATTTGAGGCGGGCGCCGCGGCAGTCAAAGCCGCCGTCGCGGGCGAAAGCGGCAAAATGGTCGTCATCGTGCGCGAAGAGCGGGAACACTATTCCGTGCGCATGGAGCTTGCAGAGCTCGACGGCGTTGCAAATTGCGAAAAGGTGTTCCCGTCGGCGTGGATCGGCGGGGACGGAATGTCCGTCGGTCCGCAGTTCCCCAAGTATGCGCTCCCGCTTATTCACGGCGAGCCGAAGCTCACTTACGAGAACGGTTTGCCGAAATACGCGGAACTCGCCCGCCACGCAGTGGCAAAAAAATGCGCGGTTCGTGATAAAAAATGACTTGCCGCCGCGCGTTTTCTGCAGAATAATACTTAAAGATTTTTAACTCAAACCAAGGAAAAGACCATGAAAATGCTTAAAATTGTTTCAATCTTTGCACTTGCGCTCGCGTCCGGACTCGCCTTTGCTGCCGCTCCGGGCAAGATTGCGGTGAGCTCCGTTTCCGGCGCGCTCGCGCTCGTCGCCGCCGACGGATCTCAGAAACAGGCTGTCGTCGGCGATGTTTTCGAACAAAACACGCGCGTGGCGACCGATGCCAAATCTTCCGCCAAGATCGTTCTCGCGAACGGCACGGTGGTTTCGCTGAAGCCGGACACAGAGATCGAAATCACGCAGTTCGTCCAGAACAACCCTGCCGCCGTTGAAGGTCAGGATTGCTCTTCTTTCTCGCGTGAACCCGAAGAGACTTCCGGTTCGATCACGGTCGTCCGCCTCGGAAAAGGTACGGCGACGTTCAAGGTCGCGAAACTGCTCGCCAGCTCCCAGCTGACGGTTAAGACCCGCGCCGGTAACGTCACGGTCAAGGGAACGACGTTCTCCGTCACGGACGACGGTTCGCTCGTCGCCGTTGCGGTCGTTGAAGGTGCGGTTGTCACCGTTCCGACCGGGCGCTCCTCGGTGCCGATTGTTTCCGGTAAGGCGATCGAAATTCCGATTTCTCCCTCGGGAGTCATCGGCACGCCCGTTTACAAGGGAATTTCGCCTGTTCAGGAAAAAGAAATTTTCGCCGCCGTCGAATCGGCTTCCGATTCGAGCAGCACCGCTGCGGCGGATTCCTCGGCGACCGCCGGCGAAGACGCCTCGGATGTCGGCGTGGATCCCGAAGTTCCCGCGTATGCCGACGGCTCCGCGGACGGTAGCGCTTCGCGTCCTGACATCGCCCCTGATATGTCTTCGTCTTCGGCTTCGCGCTGATTCAGAGATTTCTTCGGTTGAAAAAAGGCGATTCCGCAACGCGGGATCGCCTTTTTTTTGTGCGCGCGGGAACGCGTTGTTCCCGTGCGTAAAAAAATCTTCGAGGTGCTGTAAGCCGGATTCCGTGGCGCGGGGCGTTTTCACGTTCCCGCGTCCGCATTCATTCCTCTGAACCGCGTTTCCGCGTTCCCGCCTTGCGGCGGTGCGGCATACCCGCGAGCATCGGACGGGCAGCCCGCTCGCCTATTTTGCCTTGCACCGGATTGGGTTTGTCCTGCCTCCTTCGTCGCCGTCGGAGCGGTGAGCTCTTACCTCGCCGTTTCATCCTTACCCGCGCGTTCCCGCGCAGGCGGTTTATTTTCTGTGACACTGTCCGTCGGCGGGAATTGCTCCCGTCGCCCCCGTTTTCACGGGGAATCCTGCCCTGCGGTGTCCGGACTTTCCTCTCGCGCGGACTTGCGTTCCCGCGAGCGAATGCGCGCACCTCGAAGACGCGCAACATCGTCGGCGTTCCCGCGTGAAATTGCAACTCTGTTTTTCCGCGAGGCAGGAATTTGGTTGTCGGGAGAAGGCGGCGAGCGCATTATGGACAAAAATTTTTTCCCGTATCCGCAATTCCGTTTCCCATGGACAAAAAAACCTCGAAGATTATGTCGCAAAAGGCACCGAAGCGAAAAGAACCGATGAGCGGCGGCGCGAAGTTCGGAATTGTCGTTTGCGTGCTTGTGCTTGCGGTGCTCGGCTTTGCCGTTGCGGAGCGGCTCGGATTCACGGGAACGTCCTTGCTTTTCAAAGGCGAAATCGTGCTCGCGGAGGACGACGAAGTTTCGCCGTCGGCGGAACGTTCCGGTCGCGGGAACGATTCAACGGCGACGAATTCCGCGCCGGGCGCGAAATCGCGCGGAGCCGTTCCCGCAAAGTCTTCGGCGAATGTTTCGTCGCGAAAAAAATCCGGCGAAACGGAATCGTCGAAAAACACCGCTTCCGCGAAATCTTCCTCCGCGAAGAAAAAAAATGCATCGTCGAAAAAGCCCGCCGCCGTCGTTCCGCCGTTCCCGCTCGTCGCGTTTGAAGAAATTTCTCAGCGTCCGCACACGTGGCCGGGCTTTGTGCGGCTGACTCGCGCTCGCAACATCGCCGTCGTCGATTCCCGCACGGGAACGTCGATGGGGCGAATGGACGTTCCCGCGGGAACGGTCGTCAAGGTTCAGCGCGTCAACGCCAACGGTTCGCTCGATGTTTTTGATCGCACGGGGCAAAAATTCCGCGTGGAAGCCTCGGGAACGAATTTCGCTGCGGCTTACATCGCCGCAAAAAACAAGCCGAAGAAAAAGCCGAAGAAAGCGGACAAGCCTGCCGTCGTCGCAAAGGCGGAAGCGCCCAAGCCGAATGCGCCGGTCGCCGCGGCGGAAAAAAAGCCCGCGCGTCCCGCCGCCGTTCCCGCGATGAGCGCGTTCGGAGTCGTCATCGACGACGAAGAATGGGACGAAGCCGAAGCGGAAGCGGACTAACTGATAGTTGATAACGGATAACGAAAGTTGAGGCTGGAGAACTGGTCAACTGGTGGACTGGTGAAGTGTGATTTTTGCCTTCGGCAAAAATTTAAGGTGAGAATTTTCCATTTCCCGCTTTCCGTTTTGTATTTGTGGGTAAGAAAATTGCGCGCTTGCGCGCAACGGCGTTCCCGCGTTTAATTTTTTTTGCTGTGACGAAGACCAAAAAAAGAGACAAGGAATTGTCGTTTGAAGAAGAGCTTTCTCGGCTGGAACAGATTGTCGAAAGCCTCGAAGGCGGCGAAGTGCCGCTGTCCGAGCTCGTCGAACGCTACGAGGCGGGCATGAAACATTTGAAAAGTTGTCAGGAAAAACTCGCGGACGCGGAACTGCGGATTGAACAATTGCGCGGAACGACTGCGGACGGCGAGGCGGAAACTTCGGACTTTTCGGAAGAATCGGACTGATTTTTTTTTGAAGAAAAATTGATGCTCGACGCGATTCACAGTCCCGCGGATCTGAAACGCCTGCCCGAATCGGCGTTGCCCGACCTCGCGCGCGAATTGCGGGAACGCATCATCGCCGTGACCTCGGAAAACGGCGGGCACGTCGCGCCGAATCTCGGCGTCGTGGAGCTTTCGATTGCGCTTCATCGCGTGTTTGACGTGCCGCGCGACAGCATCGTTTTTGACGTTTCGCATCAGTGCTACGCGCACAAAATTCTGACGGGGCGCGGCGAGCGTTTTTCCACGCTTCGCAAGACGGACGGAATTTCCGGCTTCTGCAATCGAAGCGAAAGCGAGAGCGATGCGTTCGGTTGCGGCCACGCGGGAACGGCGCTTTCTGCGGCGCTCGGAATCGCGGCGGCGCGGGATCGCCTCGGCGGGAACGAACACGTCATCGCCGTCGTCGGAGACGCCGCAGTGACCAACGGTTCGACCTTGGAGGCGCTGAACAATCTCGCCGCGCACACAAATCGCCTCATCGTCGTGCTCAACGACAACGAATGGTCGATCGACCGCAACGTCGGCGCCGTGGCGGAATGTTTGAACCGCCTCATCACGACGGATTTTTACAACGGCGCGTCGAGCCGCGTGAAACGGCTGATTGCGAAGCTTCCGTGCGGGGAACATCTCATTCGCGCGGTTTCCGCATGGAAACAGGAAAAAAAGCAGGTGATCACGGCGGGCGTGTCTTCGCTTTTTGAAAATTTCAAACTGCGCTACCTCGGTCCGATCGACGGGCACGACATCGCGCAACTCATTTCCTACCTCGAATTCGCAAAAAAATCGCAACGCCCGATTCTGCTTCACGTGCGCACGACGAAAGGCAAGGGCTTGCCCGTTGCCGAGCGGCATCCCGACCGTTTTCACGGTTGCGCGCCTTACGATCCCGCGACGGGAACGCCGACGAATGTTGCGGTTTCCGCGCACGCTCCGTGGCAGGACGCGTTCGGAAAAACGTTGCTGCGGCTTGCGAAATCCGACGAAAAAATCGTCGGCATCACGGCGGCAATGTCTGCGGGAACGGGACTTTGTTTTTTGAAAAAAGAATTGCCGGAGCGTTATTTCGACGTCGGCATCGCCGAGGAACACGCCGTAATTTTCGCCGCCGGTTTGGCGAGTCGAGGGCTGAAGCCTTGCGTGGCGATTTATTCGTCGTTCATGCAACGCGCCGTCGATATGGTGATGCACGACGTGTGTTTGCAGAATCTGAGCGTGCTTTTCTGCTTGGATCGCGCCGGGCTTTCGCCGCAGGACGGCGCAACGCATCACGGACTTTTCGACATCGCGATGCTGCGCGCGCTCCCGAATCTCGTCATCATGCAACCGAAAGACGAAGACGCGCTCGCCGACATGATGCACACCGCGTTCGTGCACGGCGGTCCGATGCTGATCCGCTATCCGCGCGGCTCCGCGCCCGGCGTTCCCGTGAAGGACGTTCCCGCGGTGCTCGAAATCGGAACGGCAAAAATCGAAGAGCAGGGCGACGGCGAAATCTGCATTTGGTCGCTCGGTTCGATGATGCCGACCGCGCGCGCGCTTTGCGCAAAAATTTTTGAAGAAACGGGAACGCGTCCGACGCTGACGGATGCGCGTTTCGTCAAGCCGCTCGACGGCGCATTGCTCGCGGAGCAGGCGAAGCGGGCAAAACTTTTCATCACGCTCGAAGATCACGCGCTCGCGGGCGGTTTCGGGAGCGCCGTGCTCGAAGAGCTTTCCGCGCGAAAAATTTCCGTTCCCGTCGAGCGTTTCGGTTGGCGGGACGAATTTGTGCCGCACGGTTCGAGCGTCGGCGATTTGCGTTCCCGCTTCGGTTTGGACGATGCGGAAATCGCCCGCGCCGCGCTTGAACGCATTCGCGCGCTTTGATTTTTTTTCGCGGGAACGCAAAAGGAGAACGCCGCATGCCGGGAAGAGAACGCATCAGATATTCGCTCGTCGGTTTGCTCGCGTTCGTCGCGGCGTTGTGCATCGCCGCGCTTGCGTTTTCGGACAACGATTCGCCCGCTTCTGCGGGAACGCCGCCGCTTTCTTCGGAAAAATTCGAGTTCCCGTCAAGGCTTCGCATCGCGACTTTCAATCTTCATAATTATCGCGACGAAAATCGTTTTTCGGAAACGGGAAAATTTCTTTTCAAACATCCCAAACCGGAAAAATCCAAGGACGCAATTCGCCGAACAATTCTCGAAGTGCGCCCCGATGTGCTCGCCGTGCAGGAAATCGGCGGACAACCGTGGCTCGACGAACTCGCCGAGGCGCTCGCCGCCGACGGACTCGCGTTCCCGTATCTGGCGCTGCTCGAAGGCTACGACAAATACAACCGCCTCGCCGTGCTTTCTCGCGTGCCGTTTTCCGAGGTGATAAAAATCGCCGCGCCGAAAAAACTCACGCGCGGTTTGCTCGGCGTCGTCATTCCCGTTGCCGGCGGCGAACCGCTTACGGTTTTCAACGTGCACCTCAAAAGCAAAGTTTCTTCCGATCCCGACGATCCCGAGAGCGTCTTGCGCCGTTCCGCCGAAGCGCGCTTTCTGCGCCGTCTCATCGAGTATCGCATCGAGGACGAAAAATCCGCGGAACGCATTCCCGCTTCGCGCCGCTTTTCCGTTCCCGCGCGCCTGAAACGCAATCCGCGGGAACGCTTCGTGCTCGTCGGAGATTTTAACGATGTTCCCGGCGCGGCACCGCTCGCGCCCTTGGAGGCGACCACTTTCGCCCGCGCTCTTCCCGCAAAACGCGCCGACGGCGATACGGCGACATTCGTCAATCCGCGGCGCGAATATTTTTTCGCTTTCGACAGATTTTTCGTTTCTCCGAAATTGTTCAAACACGGCTACGTTCCCGATTCCGCCGCAATCGCGGAATTCGAGTGGTCGTCCGAGGCAAGCGATCACCGAATGGTTTACGCGGATTTCGATTTTTCGGAATAGCTTCCCGCGGGAACGCTTTTTTTGGTGGAAGACGGGAAAACGGAAAATGAATCCGTGTTCCTCCGTGTTTATCCGTGGTTTTTTCAAAAAAGGCTTGCGGATCGTTTTTTTTTTGCAAAATGGCATCCAGAAATTGAGACGAGTTTGCGGGAACGTTCCCGCAGGTCTGATTTTCCAAAAAATTAACAGAAAAAACATGAAAAACATCATCGCCATCACCTCGCTCATCGCCGCGGGAACGGCTTTCGCAAACGCGGCGGAAAGCACGTTGCCGGAACCGGACTGGACGGCGCTTTCGCTTACTGTGCCGAGCGGCAACAAGCTTGAATCCAGCAACTCAGGGTTCACGTGGTCGGGCTATTCCGCAGCGTCTCTTGCGGACAGCTGGCAACTTTCGTTCGACTGGGTTTCGACAAGTACGAAAACCTCCCTCGACATCTTCGGGACAAACGGTGCGAGTAACGCTGGAGCCCAAGGCATCGTCCTGCAATGGACAAGCGACAACGGAGGCACCTTGCGCTTCGGTACAAAAGGCGGCTCTTCTTGGGCGCAACTGACGAACATCTCGCTTCCGAGTTCTACAAAAAGCGTTGTGCTCACCTATCTCAAATCGAGCGATACCACCACTGCCTCGTCGGTTTTGAAATTGAAGTTCGATGGCAAGGAAACCACCGTCGATGCTCCGTCGAGCAACACAACGTTTCTGGGTAGCAACGGCAATACGCGCCTGTGGACGAACGGGGGACTCGATAAATATTACAACATTTCGTTGAAATACGGCGCGGCGGTTACTCCGACTGTTCCTGAGCCGTCGGCGTTCGGCTTGCTTGCGGGCGTGGGCGCGTTGGCGTTCGTCGCGGCGCGTCGCCGCCGTCGTGCGAAGTAAAAATTTTTCGCAAGAAAATTTGATTCCGTTCCCGTGAGACAACCTCGCGGGAACGTTTTTTTGGTGGTGGAAGACGGAAAAACGGAAAATGAATCCGTGTTCCTCCGTGTTTATCCGTGGTTAAAAACCGTTCCCGCGCTTCTCTACGAGTCGCCTGACGCCTACTTTTCCTCCGCGCGCGAAAGGAGCGCGCGAATCGCCTCGTAGGGATCGGGCGCGGCGCAAACGGCGCGAACGACGGCGAAGTTGCGCGCGCCGGCGCGAAGCACGTCGGGCAAACGCGCAGCGTTGATTCCGCCGATGGCGACGGCGGGGCAGGGCGCGGCGGCGATCATCGCGTGCATTGTCGCGAGACCGAGCGTCGGGTCGGGAACGTCTTTTGTCGGCGTGGCATAGACGGGACCGACGCCGATGTAGTCGGGCGCGACGGCGTGTGCGGCGGCGACTTGCGCGAGCGAATGCGTCGAGAGTCCGAAAATTTTCAGATTCGGGAAGCGTTCCCGCGCGGCGGGCAACGGCAAATCGGTTTGACCGAGATGAACGCCGTCGGCGCCGACTTCGTCGGCGATTTCGGGATCGTCGTTCACGATGAATTGCGTGTTCGTTCCCGCGGTGATCGCGCGGAGTTTTTTTGCGGTGGCGACGATGCGTTCCCGCGAAGCGTGTTTCATGCGCAGTTGCACGAAACGCAGCTCGGCGCGCACGGCGGCTTCCGCGCATTTTTCGTAGCTCGTCGCGGGATCGGAAATGACGAGGTAGAGTCCGAAATTTTCTTCCATGAAAAAAACTCCGCGCGATGCGGGCGTTCAGAATTCGCTTTTTTTGAGATCTTCGGCGATGAGCTTTGCGAGTTTGCGTCCGCTTTTGAGCATGCCGCCGAAAATCGGTCCCATGCGGAAACCGCCCTGCACGTTGTTCGCCGCCATTCCCGAAGCGTAAAGTCCCGGGAACAGGCGCTTCGTATTTTCGACGGTGGTGCGTTCGCCGTCTTCCATCCACATGGGTTTTTCGCCGAGAATTCCGCCGGTGGGCGAATCGATTTTTACGCCGGCTTTGTTGACCGCTTTTTGAACGATTTCGCTCGGATGCCCGGTGCCGTCCACGACCGCGCGAGCGCTCACGACGATGGGATCGACGTGCATTTCAAGCCGCCGCACGGGATTCCAGTTGATGACGACGCCTGCGATCACGCCGGCGTGAACGACGATGTCTTCCACGCAAACCGTGTTGAAAATGACCGCTCCCGCCTTGCGCGCGCCGAAAATCAGCCCCGACGCCATTTCGACGGAATCGAGCGTGCGATAGCCGTTCCCGAGCGGCACGGTCGCGATGTTGAAATCGTTCAAAATTTCCGCCGCATCGTCCTGCACGACGACTTCGTTCATCAGCATTCCGCCGCCCCACGTTCCGCCGCCCGGCGCGAGTTTGCTTTCGAAAACGGCGACCTTGAATCCCGCTTTCGCGAGATCGCGCGCGGCGACGAGTCCGCTCGGTCCTGCGCCGACGATGGCGACGTCCGTTGCAAGGCAACTTTCGAGTTTTTTGAAAAACGAGCGCACGATTGCGCCCGAGATTTGTTCTTCCATGACCATGGTGTTGTGCTCTTTCTGTTGAATTTTTTTGTTTTCGGAAAGAAGCGTCAGCGCGGGAACGCGTTCCCGCGGCACGGTCGAAACTCAGCATTCCCTACGCCGGCATTATCCGGATCAGGTTCGCGGGTATGATCTCAGCCGGCGCGTTCCCGCGCGGCACCCCTTACTGAAAACTGCGAGGGACGTTACGCCCGTTCCCGCCGCCGAGCAAGCGGAAAAATTGCGATGCCTCATTTAAGACGACACCGAAGGAGCGTTGTTTTGTCGAGGTGCTGCGCGTTCCCGCGCGGCGGCAAAATTCAATTTGCGGGAACGTGAGGCGAGCCGTTAGTATGTCGGGAAATGAATTTCTTTTTCCTTTCCGTTCCGGCGTTGATTGTCGGTTATTTGTTGGGGGCGATCCCGTTTGCGGTCATCGTGGCGAAGCGTCACGGCGTGGACATTTTGCACGCGGGCAGCGGCAATCCCGGAGCGACGAACGTCAAGCGCACCTGCGGGAAAGCCGCCGGCAATCTCGTATTTTTTCTCGATATGTTCAAGGGCTTTCTCGCGGCGTTTCTGCCGTGGATCGCGCTCAGCTCGATTCCGATTTCTCCGGAGCAAAAAGACGTTTGGCCGGACGTGATCGCGGTGGCGCAGCTCGCCGGCTTCGCGGGAGCGCTGCTTGGGCATTGCTTCTCCGTGTTTCTCAAATTTAAGGGCGGGAAGGGCGTTTCGACGACGATCGGCGGCTTGCTCGGCGCGATGCCGATTGCGGTAATCGTCGGTCTCATCGTGTGGCTTGCGGTGTATTTCCCGACGCGCATCGTCGCAATCGCGTCAATGGTTTTCGGGCTGTCGTTGCCGCTGACGTCGATGATTCTCGCCAAAGCGTTCCCGCAACTGGGCTACACGTCGATTCATGTCGGGTTTTGCCTCGTCGTCACCATTTTCATCATTGTCATGCATCGTTCGAACATTGCGCGATTGTTGCGCGGCGAGGAAAATTCTTTCAAAAAAAAATGACCGTGCGTTCCCGCGGGAGCGCATGCAATTAAAATTCAAATACGTTCTTCAAAATGGAAAAGACAAAAATCGGCATCGGATTCATCGGCTTCGGCACGGTCGGGCAGGGCGTTTGGAAACACTTGCAGGCGCAACGCGAGGAGCTTGAAAATCGCCTCGGCGTGAAAATTGCGTTCCCGCGCGTTGCCGTGCGCGACGTCAAACGCGAGCGCAGCGTGCGCGTTCCCGACGATGTGCTGACGACGGATCCGATGGCGGTCGTGAACGATCCCGCGGTGAACATCGTTTGCGAACTTATGGGCGGCACGACGAAGGCGAAAGACTACACGCTTGCGGCGCTGAAGCTCGGAAAGGTCGTCGTTTCCGCAAACAAGGCGCTCATCTACGAGTTCGGGCGCGAAATTTTCGACACCGTCAAGCGTTGCGGCGGGCACTACTATTTCGAAGCGTCCGTCGCGGGCGGCATTCCGATTATCAAAACGTTGCGCGAGGGGCTTGTCGCCAATCGTTTCGAATCCATCGCCGGCATCATCAACGGCACCTGCAATTACATTCTTTCGCGCATGGAGGCGGAGGGAAAATCCTACGAAGAAATTTTGCAGGATGCGAAAAAACTCGGCTACGTCGAAGCCGATGATCGGCTCGATCTCGACGGCTGGGACGCTTTTCACAAGGCGGTCATTCTCGCGTTTCTCGCCCACGGGAAATGGGTTTCGGAGCACGATGCTCTCGTCGAAGGCATTCGCGATGTCACGCTCGAAGACATGCACCGCGCGCGCGATTTCGGATACCGCATCAAACTTCTCGGCATGATTCGCCGCAATTTCAAGACGGGAGCGCTTTCGCTCGGCGTTTATCCCGCGCTCATTCCGTTGGACAAAACGCTCGCGCGCGTGGACGGCGTGTACAACGCGATCAAGCTTTCCGGCGACGTCGCGGGAACGACCATTCTCATCGGGCGCGGCGCCGGGCAGGACGCCACGTCCTCCGCCGTCATCAGCGATATCGTGGACGCGATGATCGGCATTCGCGACGATGCGCACAAATTCCTTACGCCCAGCGACATTGATGCGTGCTACCGCCTCGGCGAAAGCGCGCGCATGGCGACGATGGACGAAATTCGCTCGAAATTTTATCTGCGCATTTCGATTTTGGACGAGCCGGGAACGCTCGTCGGGCTTTATCAGGTGCTCGCGAAACACAACGTGTCCGTGGCGCGCGTCATTACCTACGAAAATCAAAATTCCAAGAGCGGCACGATTACGCTCGCGACGTATCCGACTTCGGAAGCCGTGATGGAGCGCGTTATCGACGATTTGAAAGCGCTCCCGCAGATTCTTACGAAGCCGCTTCTGTTGCGCATTTACGAGCCTACGCGCGAGTGAGCGCGAGCGAAAAAAATCGCACGAAAAAAAGCGTTCCCGAAGTTGCGGGAACGCTTTTTTTGAAAAATGTCGCGCGCGGGCGATTATTTTTTTGTCGCGTCGCAGAATTGCGTGCAAAGGTGCAAGCCCGCCATTCGCACGGCGACGCCGTTGGTCACCTGTTTAAGAATGACGGAGCGCGGACCGTCGGCGATTTCGCTTTCGAGTTCCACTCCGCGATTGATCGGACCGGGATGCATGATGATCGCTTCGGGTTTCATCCATTCGAGGCGTTCCCGATTCAGCCCGAAAAACGCGGTGTATTCGCCGAGCGACGGGAAATGCGTCGTCGTTTGGCGTTCGTGTTGAATTCGCAGAAGCATCACTGCGTCCGCTTCGGCGAGCGCGTCTTTCAGATTGTGCGCGATGCGGACGCCCGGGAACGAACGAAATTCTTCGGGAACGAGCGTCGTCGGTCCGGCGAGCGTGACTTCCGCGCCGAGCTTGGTCAGGCAGTAAATGTTGGAACGCGCAACGCGCGAGAAAAGGATGTCGCCGAGAATCGTCACGCGCAGTCCGGAGAGATCGCGCCCGAAGTGTTCCCGCAGCGTGAACGCGTCGAGCAGCGCCTGCGTCGGATGCGCGTGCGCGCCGTCGCCGGCGTTGATGACGGGAACGTCGAGCACTTTTGAAAGATACGAAGCCGCTCCCGCCGCCGAGTGGCGCATGATGACCATATCGACCATGAGCGAGCGGATATTCATCGCGGTATCGCGAAGCGTTTCGCCTTTCGTGCGCGACGAGGTCGTTTCGCTCAGCGAGAGAATGTCCGCGCCGAGCCGCCGCGCGGAGACTTCGAATGCGGAACGCGTGCGCGTGCTCGGTTCGAAAAAGAACGTCGCGACCGTTCGGTTTTTCAGCGTGTCGAATTTTTCTCGCCCGGAGAAAGAGGCTTTGAAGATTTCCGCTTGCGCGAAAAGCGTTTCGAGCTCATCGCGCGAGAGCGGTTCGATCGCGATGAGATCCTTGCGGTTCCAAACATTGGGTGTCGGCATAAAATCTGAATAAAACTACCGGCGGGAACGGGAACGCCCCGCTTCGGAATGCGGATTTTTGCCGATTTGCGGCGATGAAGCAACAGGAAATTGAAAAAGCGTTCCCGTGATTGCGGGAACGCTTTTCTTTTCGGCGGACAATTCGCCTTGCCGCCGTGCGCGGTCGCCGATTACCAGTTTTCGGCGAGCAGTTCGAAGTGCGCCTGCGGGTGCGCGCACGCCGGGCAGAGAATCGGCGCTTCGGAAGCTTCGCAGACGAAGCCGCAGTTGCGGCAACGCCACCAGACTTTGCCGTCCTTTTTGAAGACCGTGCCTTTTTCCAAATTCGCAAGCAAGCCGAGGTAGCGCTTTTCGTGCTGTTTTTCGGCAACGGCGACATTGCGGAAAACAACCGCGATTTCCGGGAAGCCTTCTTGGTCGGCGATGTCCGCAAACTTCGGGTAATCGAGCGCCCATTCGCCGTGCTCGCCCTCGGCGGCGGCTTTCAGATTTTCGGCAGTCGAGCCGATGACTCCCGCCGGGAACGCGCCGAACACTTCGAGCGCTCCGCCTTCAAGAAATTTGAAGAAACGTTTGCCGTGTTCCTTTTCCTGATCCGCCGTTTCCGTGAAAATGTCGGCGATTTGAACGAATCCTTCGCTCTTCGCCTTGCTCGCGAAGAACGTGTAGCGCATGCGCGCCTGCGATTCTCCGACAAAGGAATGCATAAGGTTCTTTTCTGTCTGTGTGCCTTTTATCGATTTCATTGTATCGTATCTTTCGTTTGATGTTTGGAAAAAATTTTGTGTCCGATTTCTTATTTTTGTAATCATTTTAATATTTTTTAAGCGTTCGTAAATCTTTTTTTGCGGGATTTTCGAGCGTTGCGCGTTCCCGCCGTTTGCGCGCTTCGGAAATTGCTTCCGTATTGAAAAAAGAAGCCGGATGCGTCATAAATCTCGCGTTTTATTTTTCGGGGAATTAGCTCAGTGGATAGAGCAGCGGTTTTCTAAACCGTCGGTCGCAGGTTCGATCCCTGCATTCCCTGCCATTTGCGGATGGGCGCTCGACTTTGCGGAAAAAAACGATACCCTTGCGCTCCATGAGCGAGGAATTTAAGAAGCAGGAATTTCGTCTTCAGGGAGTCGGTTGCTCTCCGGGCGTCGTTCGCGGGAAAGCCTTCGTTTTTCTGCAACGCAGCATTGAGGACGTGCCTTGCTACAAAATCGACGAAGCGAGCAAGGCGAAAGAAGTCCGCCGTTTTGAAAAAGCGATTGAAGATACGCGCGCGCAAATTTCAAGCCTCGCCGAAGACGTGCGTTCCCGCGGCGCAACCGCCGAGGCGGATATTTTTGATGCGCATCTGCTCGTGCTGGACGATCCCGCCATCGTCGGCGAAACGCTCAAAGCGATGGCGGCAACGGGACTGAACGCCGAGCACTGCTTCAACTCCACGGCGCGCCGCTACATCGAATTTTTCGACGGATTGGACGACAACTATCTCAAAGAGCGCGTGTCGGACATCCGCGACGTCACCCAGCGCGTGCTGAAAAATCTGCTCGGCATTTCGCTTCACGGCGCGTCCGAACGTTTTTCCGGTCGCATCATCGTCGCGGAGGATCTTACACCTTCGGAAACGACGACTTTCGAGCGCTCCGACGTGCTCGCGTTGCTCACCGACGTCGGCAACCGCACGAGCCACGCCGCAATCGTTGCGCGGGGCATGGGCATTCCCGCGGTTGTCGGTCTGCGCAACGCGACGTTGCGCATCGCGCAGGACGACGATGTGCTCGTGGACGGCGAAAAAGGCATCATCTACATCAATCCTTCCGAAAAAACGCTCGCGTGCTACTCGATGATTTCGCGCAAGCGTTCCCGCCTCGCCGCCGTAATCGCAAAGGAAATCGGTCTTCCCGACGAGACCGCCGACGGGCGAAAATTTCACTTGGAAGCCAACATCAGCGGTCCCGGCGATGTCGAATCCATGCTGAAAAATCGGCTCGAAAACGTCGGGCTTTTCCGTTCGGAAGGCGTTTTTCTGCGGCGCGATCGGTTCCCGAGCGAAGATCAGCAGTTCGAGGAATATCGCAGCGCAGTCGCCGCGCTCCCGAAGACGAGTTCGACCACGATTCGCACGCTCGACATCGGCGGCGACAAACTTATTTCGAGCAGCCTTTTGGCGCGCGAGGAAAATCCGTTTATGGGCTTCCGCGCGATTCGGTTTTGTTTGGAATTTCGCGATATTTTCAAGGATCAGCTTCGCGCGATTCTCCGAGCGTCCGCATTCGGGAGAATTAAAATTATGTTCCCGATGATCAGCTCCGTCGCGGAAGTCGTCGCCGCCAAGGAAGTTCTCGAAGAATCGAAAGACGAGCTGCGTTCCCGCGGCGAAAAATTCGACGAACACATTTCCGTCGGCGCGATGATTGAAATTCCCGCCGCCGCCGTCATTGCGGATAACATCGCCGAAGAAGTTGATTTTTTCAGCATCGGCACGAACGATCTCACGCAATACACGTTGGCGGTGGATCGCGGGAACGCGAAAATTTCCCACCTCTACGATCCGCATCATCCCGCGGTGCTCAAACTCATTTATTTCATCGTGAAATCCGCGCATCGCCGCAGGATTCCCTGCGCCGTGTGCGGCGAAATCGCCGGCGATCCCGCGTTCGCTCCGCTTTTGCTCGGAATGGGCGTGGACGCGCTGAGCATGACGCCCGGTTGCGCTCCGAAAATTCGCTACATTCTTCGCCACACGGACACGGCGTCGATGCAACAGCTCGCGCGCGCCGTGCTCACCGAGCCCGAACCGAAAAACATTCAGGATCGGATGACGCTGTTCGTCAATTCCGTGCTTCCCGGCGACGACGACGAGCCGGAGCAATCCTGAGCGCGCTTTTCGTCGCGGGAACGCCGCGGATTTTGCGCCTCAGGCGTGTCCGGGCGTGCGCGGGAACGGAATCACGTCGCGAATGTTGCTTTCGCCCGTGACAAACATCAGCATGCGCTCGAAACCCAGTCCGAAGCCTGCATGCGGCACGCTCCCGAAGCGGCGCAGATCGACGTACCAGCCGTAGTCTTTTTCCGAAAGTCCGTGTTCCCGCATCGCCGCGAGCAGTTTTTCGAGGCGTTCTTCGCGTTGGCTTCCGCCGACGATTTCGCCGATTCCGGGAACGAGCAAATCGGTCGCGGCAACGGTTTTTCCGTCGTCGTTTTGCCGCATGTAAAAAGGTTTCGCTTCGCGCGGATAATCGAAAACCGCGACGGGCGAACGAAAATGTTTTTCCGTGAGAAAACGTTCGTGTTCGCTCTGCAAACCTTCGCCCCAGCGAATCGGAAATTCGAATTTTTCTCCCGATCGTTGCAGAATTTCGACGGCTTCGGTGTAGCTCACGCGAACGAAAGGTTTTTCCACGACGTGCGCGAGGCGTTCCCGCAAAGTCTTGTCCACGAATTTATTGAAAAAATCAATTTCGTCCGGGCAGTTTTCCAAAATGTCGGCGACGAGGTAGCGAATGAGCGCTTCGGCGACATCGATGTCTTCCTGCACGTCGCAGAACGCCATTTCCGGCTCAATCATCCAAAATTCGCTCGCGTGGCGCGAGGTGTTGGAGTTTTCCGCGCGAAACGTCGGGCCGAACGTATAGACTTTTCCGAGTGCGCAGGCGAGCGTCTCCGCTTCGAGTTGCCCGCTGACGGTGAGGTAGGACGGGCGCGCGAAGAAATCCTGCGAAAAATCGACGTTCCCGTCGGCGTCCTTGGGCGCATTTTCGGCGGGCAGCGTCGTGACGCGGAAAAGCTCGCCGGCGCCTTCGCAGTCGCTCGCGGTGATAATCGGCGTGTGCACGTAGGCGAAGCCGCGATTTTGGAAAAATCGATGCACGGCGAAAGCGAGGCGGGAACGCACGCGAAACATCGCGCCGAAGCGGTTCGTGCGCGCGCGCAGGTGCGGAATCGTGCGCAGAAATTCAACCGTGTGTCCTTTTTTCTGCAACGGGAACGATTCGGGCGCAAGTCCGATAATTTCGATTTTTTTTGCGCGAAGTTCCCGGCTTTGTCCCTTGCCTTGCGAGGCGACGAGCGTTCCCGCGACGGCGACGCTCGCGCCCGTCGTCGCTTCCCGCAGGCGTTCGTAGCCTTCGCAGTCCGCATCGACGACGCACTGTAAATTTTTCATGCAGGAACCGTCGTTGATTTCGACAAACGAAAACGTTTTGGAATCGCGCCGCGTGCGCACCCAGCCGCGGACGATTACTTCTTCGCCCGGCGTTTTCGCCGCGAGCGCGTTTTTCACGGAGATTTTGTCCATGGCGAAAAGTTTTGCCACGCCGTCGTTCAAAAGGCAATCGCGAGCTGTGCGGAAAAAATCGGCAAATCGCAAATTTCGTTTTCGAAAAACGTTATTGCGCGTTCCCGCGAAATTCGGAGAATTGAACACAGCATGTCGCGCGGAAAATTCATTACGTTCGAGGGCGTGGAAGGCGTCGGAAAATCGACGCAAGTCGCCCGATTCGCGGCGTTTCTCGAAAGTCGCGGGAACGCCGTTCTGCTTACGCGCGAGCCCGGCGGAACGGCGCTCGGCGAGGACGTGCGCCGGATTCTGAAATTCGCGGATTACGGCGACCTCATGAGCGGCGAGGCGGAGGCGTTGCTCTTTTCCGCGGCGCGCGCGCAACTCGTGCGCGAAAAACTCGTTCCCGCGCTCGCGGCGGGAACAAACGTCGTCGCCGACCGTTTCACGGATTCGTCCGTCGCGTATCAGGGCGCCGGGCGCGGGCTCGGAACGGAAAAAATTTCCGCGCTCAACGCATTTGCGACGGGCGGGCTCGCGCCGGATTTTACCGTGTTGCTCGACCTCGAACCGGAGCTCGGATTTGCGCGCGTGTGTTCCCGCGCAAGCGAATCCGAAAGCGGAAAAACCGACCGCATGGAAACGTTCCCGCGCGATTTTTACGAACGCGTCCGCGCCGCGTATCTCGAACTCGCCGCGCGCGAGCCGCAACGCTTTTTTGTGGTGGACGCTTCGCTGTCCGCCGATGAAATTTCAGAAAAAATTCGCGATGAATATTCCCGACGATTTGCCTGAGGCGCTCGCTTCTTCGCGCACGGCGCAAACGCTTTTCGCCGCCGAGGCGGAAGGGCGCTTGCCGCACGCGTTGCTTTTTTCCGGCGAATCGCCGAAAACGCTCGAAACGCTGATGCTCGCGCTCGCCGGGAAAATTCTCGGCGGGAACGCCGCAACGCATCCGGATTTTCACTGCCTTCGCCCGGAAAACAAAATGCGGCGCATCGGCATCGAAAGCACGGTGCAGCTCGTGCGCAAAATCCAGCAGTCGCCCTTGGTCGGCTCCCGCAAAGTCGCTTGCGTTCACGAACCCGAACGCATGGGGCGCGATGCCGCAAACGCGTTCCTGAAAACGCTCGAAGAACCGCCCGCGGGAACGACGATTTTTCTGCTTTCCGGCGCAATCAATCAGGTGCTCCCGACGATTCGTTCCCGCTGTCTGCATTTTCGGATTCAGGGAACGGAAACATTTGACGACCCGCGTTGGACGGAGTGGCTCGGCGATTTTTCTTCGTGGATTTTCGCTCTGCGCGAAGGAAAAATCGTTCGCGAAATCGGCACGGGAATTTTTTCCGTTTACGGACTCGTCACGCGATTCGTCGCATTGCTCGACGCGCTTACGGACGAACAATGGGAACGGACGGAAATTCCCGAAGCGGCGACGGCGGAGCAGCGCGATGCTCTGCGCGAAGGCATGGCGCGCGGCGTGCGGCGGCGCTTGCTCGCGGGAATCGAGGACACGCTTCCGGGCTTTTCGCACGATGCCGCAACGGGAAAAAACTACGTCGTCGAAACCGCGAAATCCTGCGAATTGCTGGAACATTATTCCGGTCTGCTCGAACTGAACGCGCAGGTCGCCGTCGTGCTCGAAGCGTTTCTCCTAAACTGCCTGCGCATTTGGGCGAAGCGCGGTTGAACGGAATTTTTCGCGGGAACGTTCGCTCCCGCGCGTTCCCGTGCGGCGATTTTTCTTTTGCGGGAACGCCGTCAACTTCCAATGCTACGCCCGTTGTGTCGGGCAGAGTTTGACAGGTCTGCCGAAAACTATGCGCGGTGCGTCAGACCGCGGTCTTGTGCAGGCGGTCTTCAAGCCTCATCATGTCACAGTCCACAACATGAAGCTTAACGACGGTCATCATCTCAACAATCTTCTCAATTTTGCCGTCGAGAGCTTCTATCTGCTCCTCCACAAACTCTCGAATCTTGAGCCAATCAGAATTCGTAAGCCGTTTCATTGCACACATTCCCCTAATCCAAAATCACTGGTGTCTTAAGCTGAATGCTCTTGCCTCTCTGTTTAGACGCATAAGTCCATTGGAATGGCGTTCCGACAAAGCCAGGCTTCTTTTTCATCACGAGGACGATGTAGTCATCAATCGCATGAACGGCCATTTTCCTCTTCTGCGGATTATACGTGACAATGTAGTTGGCGTTTTGCAATTCGCTTCCCGTCCCACCATGCCCGCCAAACACCCAACGGCAAAACGTGCGGAAGTGCTTTCCGATTTCCGCTTTCAGTCCCGCCTGACAATCTTCGGGAAACTGCCCCTGAACTGGATTTGCTTGGAACATCCGCAACAAGCCGCGCAACTTCTCGTTATCCTTGTCCATTACGTCCGCCATCGCATCGGCCTTGTACTGATGAACGGAAACAAAAGGCTTCGTTGTTCGTTTGCACGTCAGCGTCCGATGAACGACTTGTCCGCCTTTCATCGTCAGCGTTGCAATGACGTCAGTTTTCGGAGATCCGCCTGTCGGGAGAAAGCCAATCTCGTTTTTGTCGGCTGTCGCTTCAATCTTCTCAACCGCTGAAACATCAATCTCTAAGCCCTTCATGAGCTGCTTGAACTTCAGCAAGCCGTCTTCTTTCGACTTGAGGTTCTCTTTCGTCGCCGAAAGGTAATAAGAGGACGAGAGTATCTCGGCTATCGCCTTCTCGAAATTGCGTCCGCTGAAGTCAAGCGTCCGCCCATAATTTTTGGTCGGCTTGCAGTCACTTCCAAGGCTGTCTATGAGAATCTCGTCGTCCCGCTCCTTAATCTGCGACAACAATTCCCGTGCTGACATTATCCCGTCAATTTGAGAATACTCACTCTTCGTCTCGTATTTGCGCTGTTGCCTCACAAACAGGGCGACCTCTTTCTGTGACGCATCGTCCGGATAGACCAAAAAGGACTTGTCAATAGCCTCGTCTGCGTTCTTTATCCTGTCCGAATCCCATTGTTGCCCCTTTATCCTGTCTGTCCGCAAAGAAGTTGTTGTATACAGAATCCACCTAGTCTGGTCATTGAACTGAATCAGGAACGGGGAGTAGTATTGTTCGCAGTTCAGGTATCCCGGCTCGCCAATGCGGAAGTCCTCCTGAACATGCGCAAGATACCCTTCGTCCTTCAATGAAAGGAGAGACTCCTTAAGCAATCTCTGAAATTCATAGCCATGAGCCGAGTTTTCCATAATGCTTCCTTTTACTTCTCCGCTTTTGCAAGAGAGAGCACCAATGCGCGCGCCAATTCGTCGATGACCGGGATGGCGACGGAATTGCCGAACTGATGATACATGCTCGTTCGGCTTACCGGGACGATGTAATTCTGCGGAAATCCCATGATGTGCTTGCATTCGCTTTCCGTCAGAAGACGCAATCCCGTTTCGCCGCCTCGGACAAAAGTCCCGGTCAGTCTTTGGATTTTGTGGTAAGACGCGCAAAGCGTCTTCACGGGACGGTCAAACCGCTCGTCGACGACCTCCGGATGTCCGTCATCCGCCTTGAAAATATACGTCTTCTGAAGATACGTCGAGATAGACGGTCCGACTGCGTCGCGTTCGACAAACTGCCCGAAGCCCCGATGGTTGTTCGCGAACTTTCCTGCCGAGAATTTGAACACGACATTCCCCTTTGCTTTGCGCCCATCGGATGAGACGTCCGCCCCGCGTTGGGAATCCTCACCGCACACGTAAACGGGTAAGTCCCTTCTGAACCCGATGAGGTAAAGGCGCTTACGATATTGCGGGACACCGAAATCGGCCGCGTTCAACACCTTGTAGTCCATCGTGTAGCCAAGCTCGTCGCGTAGGACGTCCTTAATCGTCTGAAGCGTCCGCCCGCCCTGATGCGTGACAAGACCGGGGACGTTTTCAAGGATAAACGCCTTTGGTCGCTTTTCGTCGAGAATTTTCTGGATGTGGAAGAACAGCGTGCCTTGCGTCGGGTGCTCAAAGCCCTGACGTTTGCCAATGGAGCTGAACGGCTGGCAGGGAAATCCTCCGCATAGGACGTCGAATCCGTCGGGGATGGCCTGTCGTGTCTCGTCCTTCGTGATGTCGCCATACGGCACATCACCAAAGTTCGCCGCGTAGGTCTTTTGCGCAGCAGCGTCCCATTCTGATGAGAACACGCATTCACCGCCGCGACGCTGCATGGCGATGCGGAAGCCGCCGATGCCGGCGAAGAGGTCGATGAAGGTGAATTTCGGATGTTTCGGCGGCGGGAACGGAACGTCTGTCTTCTTCTCTGTTTTCATGATGTCAAAGAAGTCCATCTGCACGGGATTGAACGCACGCGCCGATAGCCACTTCTGAAAGTAGGGGCGCAACTTCTCGAAAAGGTTCGGCACGGACTTGCCGCCGCATGCGGGAAGGGGGCGCGAATAGAAGTCTGCGTCAATCTTCCCCGTCCAGCGCGACGAGCAGACCCAAACCTTTGCCTGCGGGTCGGACAGCACCTTCGCCGCGTTCAGCCGCTCCCCGAGCGCGAAGAGCGCGTAGCGGACACCGTGCGGCTTCTTCGCAACCGCATAACCGTTCGCCTTCAGCCACGCGCTGTCGACGACCTCACGGAACGTCGCCGCAAACGCCATCGCCGGTGTGTCCTCGGCGTAGAGGACGACGGTCGAGAAGGCGCCCCACACCGCCTCCGCCTGCCGAGGTATCAACACTTTTTCACCCATGGGGTCTGATCCCATGGGCAGGTTGTAGAGACGCCTCTCTCGGATCCACGCTGCGTTCTCCGATCGATACGTCCCGACCAAAATATCTCTGCCATTCCTCATGCCGCTTATTGTACCCGCTAGCCAATTTCCAGTGCAACACCTGTTGCGCAGGGATGTCAGACAGGGCTTTATGACTAATCAATAGCATACCAGATTTCGGAAGGGGTTGTAAAGCGAGCTTCAGTCGCAGACTCCGCCTTTCGGATGGAAGCGGGCGATGCTTGACACCGCGGACAGCTGTGCCAAAACGGCTGGTGCGTCAGACTGCGGTCTCGAGCAGACGGCAGCGCGACGCTCTGCGCGAAGGCATGGCGCGCGGCGTGCGGCGGCGTTTGCTCGCGGGAATCGAGGACACGCTTCCGGGCTTTTCGCACGATGCCGCAACGG
>CAVFCB010000017.1:0-22328 GCA_963620895.1 Bacteroidaceae bacterium
CGCCTCTACGAGGCTTTTAGTTTCCTCAATTTTTGCCTGCGGCAAAAATCCGGACTTCACCAGTTCTCCAGTGAACCAGTAAACCAGTTCACCTTACACCCTCCACCTTACACCCTCCACCAATTTTTTGCCTGCGGCAAAAATATAAATATGCGGAGACGTGGACGTCTCCGCCCCCGGTTTTGCCTGCGGCAAAAATCACCTTTCTCCGGCGCGCCGCTTTTCCCGGCGGCGCGGTCTTACTCGCCCTCGGTCGTGCTGAACGTGACGTTTGAGATTTTCGCTTTTGCGAGCACGTCGAGCACGTTCATGATTCGGTCGTATTTTACGTTTTCCTCGGCGGCGACGGTGACGACGACCTTTGTTTTTGCCTGAAGTGCGGAATCTGCGATATTGCGCATTTCGACGTAAAGTTCGTTCATCTTGGTATCGCCGGGCTGACCGATGGGATCGTCGTTCATGGAGACTTCGCCCTCGGAGGAAATTCCGATGATGACTTCGTCGGGCGGGAGGTCGTCGGTCGCGGCGGTGGCGACTTCGGCGGAACCGGGAAGCGTGGTTTTGATTTCGTACTCGACCTTGATCGTTCCCGCCAAGACCATAAAGTAAAGGAGGATGACGAACACGACGTCGAGCATCGGTGCGATTTGGAAGCCGAGATTCGGCGTTTCTTCTGCCTCGACTCTTTTCATAATTTTTTATTCCTCCTTATTCATGCCGGTAAAGGCGATGTTGTCCATGCCGGCGTCGGCGGCGAGCATGAGAATCTGGCTGATCCATTTTGCGGGAACTTCGCGGTCGGCGCGGATGAGGAAGCGCACCTCGGGATCGATTTCCTGCGTGTAGGGATTGGTGGCGCGCTTGATGATTTCCTGCACGGCGGCATCGCGTCCCTGCTCGGAAATATCGATGAGCGTATCGTCGAGTTTGACGATGGGAGCGCCCAGCGTTTTATCCCAACCGGTATTGATGAGCACCGCCTTTGCCTTTGTTTTCGGATCCGGCGGCGCACCGTTGGCGGCGACGGGCAGCGTGATGCTGCTGTCGATTTTCAACATCTGCGATGTCGAAATACTCATGAAAAAGATGAGCAGAACGAAGAGCACGTCGAGCATCGGCGCGATCTGAAATTCCGGCTCACCGTTCCCGCCGCCGCTACTTGCCATGGGTCAAATTCCTTTCGGGTTGAAGTTGAGCGCAAACGCGGGAACGCGCTCACGCCTGCGGCGGCTGTTCGGAAACGGCCTGTTCGCCTTCGGGAGCGGGCTGTTCCTCGTCGGTGACCCAATTCGGCATCGCTGCGTAAATTTCTTCGTCGCCGATCTGATAGCCTTCAAATTTTTCGTAAGGCATTTTACGGAAAAGCCCGGTAACGACTTCCTGCAAATCGTGAATGACGGTGGCGATACGATTGCGGAGCAAGTAGAAGAAGAAGAACGCGGGAATGGAAACCGCGATACCGGACGCAGTCGCGACGAGCACTTCACCGATGTGCGCCGCGAGTTCGCCCGCGCCGCCGCCGCCGACGCCTTCCTTACCGAGAGCACCGAACGCGCCTTTCATCCCGGTAACGGTACCGAGCAGACCGATCATCGGACCGCAGACACCGATAACGGAAAGGTAGGAAATACGCGCGTCGAAACCGGATTTGATGCGTGAAATTTCAGAGAAAATCGCTTCTTCCGTCATGTTCTTTCCGTCGGGAAGGAAGACGACGCCCATGCGGACGACGTCCGTAAGGGAAGACGGGTTCGCCTTGCAGTATTCGTAGGCGCCGCGATAATCGCCGGCTTGGAAGAGCGAGCGGATTTGCTCGACGTGTTGCGGCGGGAACATGCGCTTGATTGACGAGCGCATGAAGCCGTCCACCGTCAGCCAAACGAGAGCGATGGAAGCGGCGAGCAGGAACCACATAACCCAACCGCCCTGTTTGAGCGTGTCGAGAAAGCTGTCGGACTGAGCTTCGTCCGCGCCGGCTTCTGCGGCGGCTTCAACGGCTTCCTGCGCGAACAGGAACGTCGGAACGAGAACGGCGCCGATGACGAGCATCGGCAGGAGGGAATGAGCGAGTTTGCGCAGTTTCATATTCATGGCGTTATAAAATAACACGAGTGTTTTTTGGGGGATTATGGTGTTGAAGTAAAAAGAAATTTTCACGGGAACGCGAACGTTTATTCTTCGTCGGAGTCATCAATTTCGAGTTCGTCGGAAGAATCGTCGATTTCGAGTTCGCCCGAATCGGAATCGGAGGAAGCCCCGGAATCGCCGCCCTCGGAAGAACCCGTGGAAGAAATCGTTGCGGCGACGAGCGCGCGCTTCTGATCTTCGGCGAGCGTATCGCGATTGGCGATCGCATCCTGTTTGTCCTTCGGCAAAAGCGTGAGCGCTTCCTTCGCCTCGACGGTCATCGGGTAATCGTTGATGACTTCCATGATGTAGGATTCGGCGAGTTCGGGGAGATGCTGCGCTTTTTTGTCGGGGCTGTCGAGTTTCAGCAGACAGCGGGCGACTTCGAGTTTTGCGGCGGGAACGTATTCCGCCTGATTTCCGTAAAACACGGGAATGCGCAGGAATGAATAGAGCGCGTCCTCGTATTTTCCGAGATTAAATTCGGCGCGACCTTTGAGCATGTTGAGTTGCGCGAGCGTTCCCGAATCGTCCTCGCCTTTCATCATATCCGAAGCTTCGCGAAGCACGCGCGGGAACTCGCCTTTGCGGAGCTGCTGACGCAGGCGCACGAGTTTCAGGCGCTGGCTGAGTCCCTCGACCTTGTCGGCGCCGGGAGCGGCTTCGATTTCCCGAATAAAGGTGTCGAGAATCGCATCGTTTTCCTGTTGGTCGAGCGCGTCGAGCTTAATGACTGCGGCTTCGAGCCAAAGCGAACCTTCGACCGCCTTGAAATCTTTGAAGAAAAGGAGAAAACGCTCGGCGACGGCGAGTGCCGCGGCGGGATCGCCCTGCGCGAGCGAATTGCGCGCCGCGCGAAGCTGTTTTTCGTTTTTCCATTCGATTTTGACGACGTCCTTGAGCGGATATTCGTCAATGAGCTCCATGCCGGTTTTCGTATCGATAACTTTTTTCCGCACGACGATCCCGCGCGGCGTTTCCGTAAGATCCGCCCAAATGACGATCTTCGTAGGTTTTTCCGCGCCGGGAGCGAGGAGCTTTTCCGGGTAGTTGACTTTCCAGCCGTTCGCGTCCGCGCCGCGGAAGAAAAACGTCACCAACGGCATCGCGGATTTTTTCTTCTTTTTCTTTTTGAGCGCGGACGTTGCGGAAGATTTTTCCGCCGACGGCGTTTCCTGCGGGAACGCGATTGTCGCGGGAACGGCGATGAACGCGGCGAGCGCCAAAATCTGCAAAATTTTCTTTTTCATGATCTTGAAAAAAATTGGTGGTTAATCACAGCGTTTGGAGAATTTTCTCCGCTTCTTTCGCTTCGGGCGTGTTTTTGTAGCGTCCGGAAGGATCCGTCATTTGGAGAAACAGCGTTTTCGCTTCCTCGGGTTGCGCGAGGCGGTCGCGGAGGATCAGCCCCGTCCGCAACATCGCTTTGGCGGCGAACTCCGGATATTTCTTCCACGAAAGGTAGCAGATGCGATAATCGCCGACTGCCGCCTCGTATTGTTTTTTCGATTCTTTGATGAAGCCGAGATAGTAGAGCGCGGCGGCGGTCGGGCGTCCGCGCCATTCCTTGATGCCCTTGATGTAGTTCAGCTCTTCCGCCGCCTTGTCATAACGGTCGGCGATATTCAGCGACGAAGCGTCTTCGGCGGACATTTCGATGAGCGCCTGTGCGCGCCCGAGGCGAAGATCCGGTTCGAGCGAGTAAGCGACGTTGCCCTCGATGCCTTCGGTGAAGATTTCGTAGGCTTCCTTGTATTCCTTGCGCCCGAGCAAAATTTTCCCTTCGCCCGCGAACGCGTATTCCGCCGTTTCCGCGCCTTTGTAGAAATCCAGCACGTAGCGGAAATATTCCTCGGCGCGTTTTTCGTTCCCGTGTTCGAGCAGGAACGTGCCCACGCTCGAAAGAATCGCGGGACTGAGCTCGTTGGCTTCGAAACTGTTCGCAATCAGGCGATTCGTGCGGTCGCGCTCGTCGCAATAATGCTTGTAATCGGCGCTGCGCGGCGTTGCCAAACAATCGTAGATGAGCGCTTTCGCGTAGTTCCCGCGGGCACGGGCGATGAGCGAAGCCTTCGACTCGTCTTTCAAATTCAACAACGTGAGCATGTCGTCGATGGCTTTTTCCGCCGTATAATCTTTCGGATCGCGCGGCGGCAATTCTTCTCCGTCCTTGGGTGCGCGACGGAATTTGACGTTGGACGCGAAGCGTTGCGCGAGCTCGGTGATGAGCGTTTCGACGCCGTCCTGCCGCGGATTGTCGATGTTTTTGAGAATGGCTTCCGCCATCATCTTGCGCGTTTGTTCCTGCGCGGCATCGATGTGTTTTTGGCGTTCATCGCGTTCGAGCTTGGACGCTTCGGAACGCGCCTTGCGCACGGTGAAATCGATTTTTTTGAAAAGATAATTCAGCGCTTCGGGAGCGTTGATATCCCAGTTATACAACGTGTCGTAAAGGTCGAGCAAACGGTCGTAGCCGTTCTCGAGCTGCGGGAGCTGCTTGTCCAGCTCCGTGAGCGAAAAGTAGAGCACGTCCGGATTGTTGCGCGAAGTCTTCGCCGCCATAATGTAGGCGTCGATGCTCGCGTCCATGTATTTCTGCTTCTTTTTGAGGTCGTTTTTCGTGAACTTCACGATTTTTTTCTTGCCGATGCCCTGACGGACATCGCTGCCCTTGACGGCTTCGGCGAGACTCTTGTTCGCGTCGGCAAGAAGCGTGTAAACTTCGGGAAGCTGATATTCGACGGAGTCCGCAATGGTCAACGGCACATCGTCGCGCAACTGCGGGAGCGCGTGCGTGTCGAGCATCGTTTTTTCGTCCACCTTGAAATAGTCGCGAATCCAATCCGTGCAACGCCGGACAACATCCTGCGTCTGCGGCGGGCGCAATCCGTTCTGCACGACGGCGAGTCGATACTTCGCGTCGGGAATATACATTCCGTTCGGGAAGTCTTCGGTGTAGCGGTCAAATGCTTCTTTCGTTTCCGGAAGCATCGTCGAATAGAAAAAGAGCAACGCGCGGCGATAGACCATTTCCTCGACGACGGGTTTGAAGTCGGGATTGCTCTTGTATTTTTTGACGAAATCGTCGATGAGCGAAAGCGTTTCCTGCGAGGCGGCGGAAAGCTTCGGCTTGTAGCCGGTCTTGCCCATGCCCTTGATGTAAACTTTTTCGTCCTCGGTAAGAATGCCCCACGGGCAACGCGCGAAATTCGCGGAAATGATGAACCAATCGATTTGGCACTCGACGTCCGACGGGAGCTTGCCGACGTGCGATTTCACCCATTTGAGTTGCGCGATGGCGTCCTTGTAGTCGCCCTTGTCGAAAGAAATCTGACCGAGCAAAAGCGCAACGCGCCCGATCTCGTCGCTCTTTTCCTTGTCGTCCTTAAATTTATCGATGAATTCCTTGCAACCTTTCTGCGCCTCGTCGTCGCGCCCCATGGCGCGAAGCGTGAGAATGTAGTAATACGTTGCCGTGCTGAGCAGATCGAAATCCTTGTGATTCTGCAAAATATCGCCGAAAGCGACGAACGCTTCCCACGAGCGATCCAGCGAAAGCAGACACGCCCCGATGCGGAAAGAAATCAGCGCGTCGAAATCCTTGTTTTCGTCAAACGCGGTCTTGTAGCCCTCGATTTCGGAAAGTTTTTCCTCCGCATCGTCGATTTTTTTCTGATCGGATTCGCTCGGCGATTCTCCGCCTTTTTTCTTGGCGAGCTCGACATTCGCTTTCGCGGATTCGAGCGCGGGACCGAAGCATTTGACCAACGCGCTCTTGCGCATCACGCCCTGATAAATGTGAAGCGCCTGACGGAAAAGCTCCTTGCGCCGCGCAAGCTCCGCTTCGTCCGCCCCGTCGGGACTGATTTCCTGCGCTTGCCCGAAATAATCGTCCCCGACTTCGAGATTCTGCATGTTCGCGCGAATCTGGCTCGCGGGATCGAGCGCTCCGCCCTTCCCGGAAAGATACGCTTCGATTTTCGCTTTGAGCGCGGAGGCTTCCTTTTTGCGTCCGAGCTTGTAATAAATGCTGACGAGCTTTTGGCGCGCCGCGATCATTTCCGGAATCCAAATTCCGTTGTTCGTGAGCGATTGCAGATTCTGCGCGGCAACGGTAAGCGCAAATTTTTCGTTGCTCTCGACGCCTTCGGGCGGCGGCGTTCCCGCCTTGTCCTTCGCGGCGCCTTCCTTTTCCAAAAGTTCCGCACGCGTAATCGTCGCCTTGATGAACAGCGCCTGATTCGGATTTTTCCGCAGATAATCAATGACGCCGTCCACCATCTTTCGCGCGTCATCCCACTTTTCCAACTGAGAATAACAGCCGACGAGCGCGAGACGCACGTCCATCACCTGCGCGTCCTTCGGGTATTTTTTCAGAAAATCCGTCAGCTCGCGTTCCGCCTCCGACCACTTTTTCTGCGCGATCAGGCACGCCGCAATCTGATAATCGATGAGCGAAACCGACCCGTTGGAAATGAGCATATCCTTGTATTTGCCGTTTTTCAGCTTGGTAAACGCGGCGATCGCTTCCGGATACTTTTTTTCGTTGGCGAGCGCGTAGGCTTTCTCCGCCTCAACGACAAACGGCGACTTCGCGGCGGGCGCCGCCTGCGCAAACGCGGGAAGCGCAACCATCGGAGAAAACGCGATGAACACAGCCGCGATTGCCGCTGCCGCCAATGCATACGAACGGGATTTTTTAAGCATTTTTGGGAATTACAAAGGGGGAAGATTGAACAGCGCTCCCGATTTCGGAGGGGAAATCCTCGGGGAACGTGCTCACAATCAAACAGAAAAATCCTCGCGACGACAATTCAATTTTGCGGGAACGCAATTGCCGGACAACCGTTTCGCCGCCGGCAAAAATCCCGACGAATATTTTCCGTTTTTCCGCTCCGCCACTTCCGGCGTTGAAGAAATCGTCCCGCGTTGTTAGACTGCGGCGCGAAAAACAAATGAGAACGCTGATTGTCATCACGGGATGGTTCGTTGCTCTGCTTCCGCGCGTTCTCGCGGCGGGAACGGCTTCGCTCTTGGGCATTTTCGTCTATGCGCTGATGCGTCGCCGCCGCGCGATGATGTTGCGCAACCTGCGGCTTTGTTTCCCGGAAAAATCGTTGCGGGAATGCCGCGCGATCGCGCGCGAAAGTTGTCGCCGCATGATCGAGATGGGCATGTTCGTGTTGGCATCGCCGCATTTTTCACGGGAACGCATTCTGAAAAATTTCTCCGTCGATGAACGCGAGCTCGCCGCCATTCTTGAGTTCCCGGGACCGATGGTCGTCGCCGTGCCGCATTTTTCGCTGATGGAATCGCTGACGATGATTCCGGTGCTTTACCCGCCGGTCGCGCAACGTTCCGTCGGAATTTTTTATCGACCGTTCGACAACGCGGCGATTGAAGCGTGGGTCAAAAACACGCGGGAACGCTGGGGCTGCCGCTTGCTTTCGCGAAAAAAAGGACTGACGCAGGCGCTCACGTTTCTCCACGAAAACGGATTGGTCTGCGTGCTTCCCGACCAAGGCACGGGCGCGCGGCGCGGCGCGCTCTCGCTCTTTTTCGGACGCGTCGCCACGTGCAGCGAGCTCGCGGGAACGCTTGCGCACGGGCATCCGGGCACGCGCACGATTGTCGCGTGGTGCGAGCGCGAAGGTTTTTGGCGCGGGAAAGTCCGCGCGGAAGAGCTCGCGCCGGCGGGAACGGGACGCGACGAAGTCAACTTCGCGATCAATCGCTGGTTGGAGCGGCGGCTCGCTTCGTCGGATTCCGCCTGCGCGGATTGGCTTTGGATGCACGATCGCTGGAAAGGCATGAACGGCTTCAATCTTTGCCATCGCCACGACAAGTTGGCGGAAACGTTGCGCTTTCTCGGATTGGACGCATTGCCGAAAAAGAAAAAAATCTTTGTGCGCATGCCGAATTGGCTCGGCGATGTCGTTATGGCGCTTCCGCTCGTCGCCGCGTTGCGCAAAGCGCGACCGGACGCGGAAGTGACGCTTGTCGCGCGCGCACATTTTCTTCCCATGCTCGATCGGCTGAACTGCGCGGATCGGCTTCTCGCCCTGCCCGCAAAATCCGGCGGGCTCGGCTACTGGCTTCGCTGTCGCAAACTTCTTCGCGCAGGCGAGCCGGAAGTTTTTGTGCTTTTCACGAATTCGCTTCGCGGAGATTCGGAAGCGAAACTCTCCGGTGCGCCCATGCGTTGCGGCATGATTCGCGCCGGGCATCCGCGTCCGTTGCTCACGCGCGCGTGGCGCGTTCCCGCAGATTTGGATCTCGCGAAAAATCATCAGACGCTCGTCTGGGCGCGTTGGTTGCGGGAAAGTTGCGAGCTGCTCGAAGCGCCGGATTTTTCTCCGCTTCGACTCGACGGCGACGCGGGAACGGCGGCGGGAAAAGAAAAACCGTTCCGCGTCGGACTCATCTGCGGCTCGGAAAATTCTCCGGAAAAACGTTGGAGCGTCGAACGCTGGCGCGAGCTCATCGCGTTGCTTTTCGAAGCGTTCCCGCAAATTGAAATTCGGCTTTTCGGCACGGCGAAAGACGCCGCCGTCACCGCACGCGTTGCGGAAAATCTCAACGATGCGCGCCTCGTCGATCGCGCGGGAAAAACGAATTTGCCCGACTACATGAGCGAGCTCGCCGAATGCCGCGCAATTTGCGGGAACGATACCGGCGGACTCCACCTCGCAAACATGCTCGGCGTTCCCGTCGTCGGAATTTTCGGACCGACGAATCCCGTTCGCACGGGACCGATTTTCGCCGCGCCGACGACGATTCTCCAACCCGAAGGTTGTCCGCCGACGGGCGGCGCGGCGATTGACGGCGTTCCCGCGAGCGATGCGTTCCGCGCGCTCAGCGCGGTGTTGCGCAACGACGAGCGGAGCGAAGCCTGAGCGCCGCGAACCGCGCGATTTACGCGGCGTTTCACGCGCGGATTTTTTCGAGCACGTCGAAGAAATCCGGAAACGTTTTTCCGCAACAGGCGGGATCTTCGATTTCGAGCCACGGCGAACCGTCGCCGCGCAAATCGAATGTGCCGAGCACGCCGAAACTCATCGCGACGCGGTGGTCGCGGTAAGTCGCAATGCGAATGCGCCCGCCCGGCGCAGCGTCGGCGCGCGCACGCAGGCGTTCCCGCGAAATCGGCGTCAACGCGAGCGAATCTTCCGTTTGCGCAACGTTTTCCGCGCCGAGAATTTTTGCGAGCTCCGTCGCCATTGCGGCAACGCGATCGGTCTCCTGCTTGCGCGTGTGCGCGATGCCGCGAATCGTGAGCGGCGTTCCCGCATCGAGCAACGGCGCGACGGCGGCGAGCGTCAGAAACGTGTCCGAAATCGCATTGAAATCGATGTCGAATCCGCGCGTCGCCGTTCCCGCGCGAACGAGGCATTCGGGCGTTCCCGCGGCGGTGTGCAACGTTGCGGCGGAAAGCAAATCGTGCGGCGGCGTCGAAAGTTCGAGCGCGAAAGCGGCATCGCCCTGCAAGCCGTCCGTATCCAATCCGTGAATACAAACTTCGCTTGCGCGATGAACGAACGGCAAAATCAAAAAATACGAAGCGGCGGTCGCGTCCGGTTCAATCGCGTAATCGAAATCGCCCGCGCCGTAGCCGCCGCCGCAAATGAACGCGTTCCCGCGCGCTTCGACGGCGCCGCCGAACTGCGCAATCATTTTCGCCGTCATCGCCACAAAAGGTTTGGAAACGGTTTCGCCTTTGAGAAAAACATCAAACGTTCCCGCACCGTTGAGCGTTCCCGCGACAGGCGCAATCTGCATCAGCGCGGAAAGAATTTGGCTCGACGCACGCGCGTCCGCGACGACATCTCGCGCGTTCACGCCGCGCGTACGCATCGTGAACGGAAAATGCCCGGACTCTCCGCCGAATTCAAACTCGCAACCGAGCCGCGCAAGCGCATCGAGCAAGCCCGACATCGGACGCGCACGCATCGCGGCGCTCCCGTCGAGCCGATATTCGCCGCCGCGCTTCAACGCAAGCATCGCCGTAAGGAAACGCGCGGCAGTTCCCGCGTTGGCGACAAAAAGCTCCGCGCGCGCTTCGGGAATTTCACCGCCGCGACCGACGATTTCGACGGTTTTCTCCGCCTCGTTTGCGACGACGCGAAAGCCGAGCCGCCGCAGGCATTCGATCATCGTGCGCGTATCTTCGGAAAAAAGCGCGCCGGAAAGCCGCGTCGTTCCCGTGCGCATCGCGGCGAGCGCGAGCGCGCGATTGGTGATGCTTTTCGAGCCGGGCGGCGTCACGCGCGCGCTCCGAAAATCGCGAAACGGTCTGATCGGCAAAATCTCCATCGGGAAAAAACTTTTCGGCGTTTATAGCGCAAGCGCTCCGCTTCGGCAAAACGATTGTGAAAGTGGAAGAGAAATAAAAAAAACGCGGAACCGAAGCTCCGCGTTTTTTTGCCCGAAGGGAAAATTCTCAAAAGGCGAGTCCGCCGCAAGCAGTGTTCACAATGAACCAGTAGCCGATCGAGCCGAGAATCAAAAACGCGCAGAACGCGATCAGCACGACGCGGGAACAAATTCCGACCGGCAGATATTTCGATGCGCAGGAATTTTCTTCGCAGCAGCAACCGCCCTTTTCTCCGCAGCAATCTCCGCGCGCGAACGCGGCGCGAAGCCAGCCGAAGTAGTAGTAAATTCCCGCGACGACGCAAGCGAGCATCACCGCAATCGACCAGTAGAAGCCCGCGAGGAAAAGCACGTAGAGAATTCCGAGCTTGGCGATGAAGCCGATCGTCGGCGGAATTCCCGCCAGCGAACCGATCCCGAACGCGAGCGTTCCCGCGAGGAACGGATTGCGTTTCGCGAGTTTTTCGTAATCGTCGAAATTCTGCAACGCATCGTCCGTCTGCGGCATGCGCACCATCACCGAGAAAATCGGATAAACCGTGGCGATGTACACGAGCAGGTAAAGCACGACGATTATGCCGGCGAGTCCCGCCGTTCGCGGATCCTGCGGCGCGAGCGAAACCGTGGCGAGCAGACCGAGCGTCAGATAACCCGCGTGAGAAACGCCGGAAAGACCGAGCAAGCGCTTCACGTTGCGCTGACCGAGCGCCGTCAAATTCGCATAAACAATCGAAATCAACGCACAGGCGATCAGCACGGGAACGAGCGTTCCCGCGATGCCGGAAAAGATCCCGAGCATGAGGAACATCAGCAGGAAACCGACCGCTTTGGAAAGCGTCGCAAGGAAAAACGTGACGTGCGTAGGCGCGCCCTGATAGACGTCCGGAATCCAAAACTGCATCGGGAACACGCCGAGTTTGAACATCACGCCCGCGAGCACCATTCCCGCGCCGGCAAGCCCGATCAGGCTGTCCGGAGACTGAACAAGAAATGCGTAAATCGTTCCGTAGCCGAGCGGATCGCCGTCGATGACGGGAACGCCCGCCAGCGCCGCGCCGCCGTAAAGCAACACGATCCCGAAGAGCATCAGCCCGCCGGAAACGCCGCCCGCAATCAGGTATTTCACGCCCGCTTCAAGCGAATGCGTGTTCCCGCGATTCGAGCCCACAAGCGCGTAGAGGCAGACGGTGAGCGTTTCCAAAAGCACGAAGAACGCGACGAAGTTCGCGGATTTCAGCAGAAGCGAAGCCGCCGCCGTCGCAATCAGAACCAAATGCGTTGTCGCAGGCGCGGAAATTTCGGCGTTGCTCTCGCGGGAACGCACAATTCCGGCGAGATTGTTCGTGAAAAACGCGATGGCGACAAACAGTGCCGAGAGAAGCCGAAACAGCGGCATCGCCGCATCGTTGAAGAAAATCGAAGGCGAAGCCGAAACCGAAGCTTGCGGGAACGCGCCGCCTACGAGGCAAATGAACAGAGCGATGAGCGCCGCGTTCACGAACGCTTTCCCGGCGCGCTTGGCGCAACAGCTTTTGCACGCAACGTCGAACACGAGCGCGATCAGCGCAAGCGCGACGAGCAAAATTTCCGGCAGACACGTGAAAAACATGCCCGCATCGGGCTGCCAAAGTTTGTAAAATTCAGTAACGGAATCCATGGGAAAAATCTCCGAAAAAAAGGTGTTCGTCATTCGATTACGATTTTGTCTCCGTTTTCGAGCGGAATGTCCTCAGCGTCGCCGCAGCGCAACTCTTCGAGATCGACGGAGAATCGCCCTTTCACGCGCAACACCGAAACAAACGTCGCGGACTCGGAAATCTCCACTTTGTCGAGCAGCGCGGAAAGCGTCGCCTCGCTCCCGGAAAGCGAAAAATTTCCGGGATTGGAGCACGCGCCGGAAACGGAAACGGTGACGGGCGCGGGAACGGCTTTTTTCGCGGGTTTGGACTTTTTCGCGAGTTCGCCCTGCGGTGCGCCCACGGCGGGATCGCCGCAAGCTCCGCACGCCGGGAAATCCGTTTCGGCGGATTCGGCGCAAGGCGCGACGTCGAGAATGATGATTTCTTCTTTCACCGGCACTTCGTCGCCGCGAATCACGGCGGCGGGAACGGCGAAATCGGATTTCAGCACGGCGTCGAGATTTTTCGTAATCGTTGACGGAACGAAGCCGACGACTACGAGCGCCGCGAAAAGAATGAGCGCGGGAACGCGTTCGGCGAACGAAATATCGCGCACATTGGAAAATTCTTCATCCGAGAGCGCCTCGCCGGTATTTTTGCCGTAGAAAATTTTCGCCACCGCGCGAAGTCCGTAAATCGCGGAAATCACGATGGAAAGCACGATTGCGCCGAGCAACCACGCCGGCTGAATTTTTGCCAGCGAAGTGAAAATCGTAAGTTCGCCCCAGAAGTTTGCGAAACCGGGAAGCCCGATGCTCGCCATCGTCGCCGCGACGAAAAACGCCGCAAGCACGGGAGCCTTGGCGGTGAGCCCGCCCATTTTCGCCATTTCATACGTTCCCGTGCGATCGCAAACGGATTGTCCGAGGTGGAACAGAAGCGCGACCGAAAGCCCGTGCGCAAACATCAGCAGAACCGCGCCGCCGAGCCCGGCGACGTCCCCGCCCGAAATCGCGAACGCCGCGATGCCGAGGAAGATCGGCCCCATGTGCATCACGGAACTGTAAGCGACCATTTGCTTGAAATTTTTCTGCGTCATCGTAATCAGACCGATGATTACGATGTTGCCGAGCGCGAGCCAGACGATCCAGTTTTGCCACGCGAGCAAACCGAGCGGGAGCGCCGCCGCGCCGAGCTGAATCAGCCCGTAAAGCCCGAATTTTTTCAGCACGCCCGCGTGAAGCATCGAAATCGGAGTCGGCGCCGCGGAATACGTGTTCGGCGCCCACGAATGGAACGGGAACAGCGAAACGAGAATGCCGAAACCGAAGAGCAACAATCCGAAAATCACGAAGGAGACGTTCCCGTCGAGCACCGCGCCGGAAGCGACCGCGCTGACGATTCCCGGGAAGCTGAACGTGGCGATATCGCTCGACAACGACACGTAAAGCGCAATCAGACCCGCGAGCGAAACCATCGCGCCGAGCGTGAGGTAAATCGCCATCATCATCGCCGTCGGCTTGCGACCGGCGCCGCCCCAAATCAGGATCGCGATGAAGGTCGGAATCAGCGCGAATTCGTGGAAAATGTAGAAGGAGAAAACATCAATCGCGGAAAACACGCCGAGCACGCCGCCGAACATCACGAGCGTTACCGCGTAGTAAAGTCCGGAGAGTTTCACGTCCTTCGTCGAAATCGCGCGAAGTCCCGCCGCGAGCCCGACGAGCGCCGCCATCAGAAACAGCGGGAGCGAAACCCCGTTCAGCCCGAATTGCAGCCAGATGCCGAGCTCGGGAACGCCGAGTGCCTCGACGCCGGAGACAAACGCGTAGCCGCCGACGCTCTTGGGCGCGTCGCCGAACACGCAGCAAAGCGCGAGCGCGACCGCCGCGGGAACGGCAAAACCGAGCCCCGCGATGACTTTTTTCGCCGTGCACGGCAACCATTTTGAAAACGCCATCAGCAACGCCGCGAAAAGCGGTGCGGCAACGGCGATTTGCAGAAGTGCAGAAGAACAATTCATCGAAGAAACCTTCCTGAAAATTTTTTACGAAAGAACGCCGGAAATCAGAGCGGCGACGATCAGAAGCGCGCCGAACGCAATCCAAAACACGGGAACGGCGCCGTTCCCGTTCTGAATGAAGCGGCGGGAAACGCTGCCCAAAATCGCGGGAATGCCGGCGACCACGCCGCGCACGGCGAGCAGATCGATCAGCACCGTATCAAAAAGCGCAATCAGCATCGCGAAACGCTGTTGCACCTTTGCGATATACCACGCGTAGAGCGTGTCGCAGTAGCGATATTCAAGCGCTTTGTAGAGCGCGGGAGAACGTTCCCGCAACTTGTCCTCGCCCGTCGATGTGCGATAGAAAAACACCGCCAGACCGAGCCCGACGACCAATATCGCAATGCCGAGGATGAACATCGGCGAAACCATTCCCGCCTCGGCGAGTTTTTCGTGCAATTCGTGATAACCGCCGGAAACCGCGCCCGTTGCCGCCGTCGGGAACAGCGCGTTCATCTTGCCGTCGAGCCACGAAAACGCCGGAGCGCTCTGCGTTCCCGCGAGGAACCAACCCGCGCCGAGCGAGAAAATCACGCCCAACACGACGAGCGGAATCGTCATCCACGGCGAAGATTCTTTCGCGTGTTCCGCGCCGTGCCCGTGAGCGTTGCCGAGGAAAACCATCGCGAACATGCGCCCGATGTAAAGCGTTGTGCCGAGCGCCGCAATCACGAGCGCGACAAACGCGGGAACGTTGCCCGACAAATACGCGCCCGAAAGAATCATGTCCTTCGAATACCAACCCGCAAGCCACGGGAACGCCGAAATCGAAAGCCCGGCGACGATGAACGCCGCCGCCGTCAGCGGCATTTTTTTCAGCAAGCCGCCCATCTTCGTCATGTCCTGTTCGTGGTGGCAAGCGTGAATGAGCGATCCCGCGCAGAGGAAGAGCGTCGCCTTGAAAAACGCGTGCATCGCCATGTGCAGCAACGCGATTTCGGGAAGACCGAGTCCGATCGCCGCACCCATAAAACCGAGGTGCGACAGCGTCGAATACGCGAGCGATTTTTTGATATCCGTCTGCCCGAGCGCCGCGAGCCCCGCGAGCGCCGCCATTCCGGCGCAGAGCCAAAGCATCGTCGTCAGCACTTCCGGCGTGAGCAGGAAAAACACGCGCACCATGAAAAACACGCCCGCCGCGACCATCGTCGCCGCGTGAATGAGCGCGGAAACCGGCGTCGGACCCGCCATCGCGTCCGTCAGCCACACGTGCAACGGGAACTGCGCGGATTTTCCGAGGAATCCGCACATGAGCAGAAGCCCGACCGATGTCATCGGCATTTCGCCGTTGCTGATGAGCGTTTTAAGCTGCGCAAAATCCGTCGTGCCGTAAAAATTGTAGCAAAGGATGATCCCGACGAGAAAACCGAGGTCGCCGACGCGGTTCGCGATAAATGCTTTTTTCGACGCCATCGACGCGTAATCCGTATCGAAATAATGCGCAATCAGCATGTAGGAGCTGAAACCGACGAGCTCCCAGAAAATGAACGTCATGAACAGATTGCTCGCGAGAATGATGCCCAAAATCGAGAACATGAACACGCTCAATCCCGCGAAGAATCGCCCGCGCGCCTTGTCGTCGTCCATATAACCGACGGAAAAAACGTGAATCCAAAAAGCGACGAAGGTGACGACGAAGAGCATCGTCGCGCCGTTTTTGTCGATCGAAAGTCCGAACGTTTCAAGTTCCTTGAACCCGCCGAGCGCGAATCCGGGCAACGAAGCGTGCGCCGTCGGATTCGCGGGATCGAGCCCGAGCAGCAACGCGAGCGAAGCGACCATAATCACGCCCGCCGCCGCAACGGAAATCGCGGGAGCGACGACGCGGGAACGCCGGAAGAAAAACGCGGAAACGATCGCCGCGACGAGCGGCGTCAGCAGAATCACGCGAAGCAGTGTTTCATTGTCCATGGCGGAGAAAAAATCAGTTTTTCAGGGATTGAAGATCGTCGAGTTCGACCGTTTTCATCTTGCGGAAAAGTGCGACGATGAGCGCGAGCCCGACCGCCACTTCCGCCGCCGCAATCGTCAGCACGAAAAAGCAGAACACCGCGCCGTCCATCAGATTGCAGAATTTGGAAAAAGCGACGAGCGCGAGCATTGCCGCCGTGAGCATCATTTCGAGCGACATGTAAATTACGAGGATGTTGCGGCGCACGACGGCGCCCGTCAGCCCGATTGCGAAAAGCAATCCGGCGAGAATCAGAAAATGCGATAGCGTCATGATTTTTTCCCTCTCAAAAAAAGTTTATTTGCCGTCGTTCACGCAAGTGCAGGAGCACGCGCATTGTTTGGCGTTCCCGCGATGGCGATGCAGCATGAAAACGGAAACCATCGCCGCGAGCAGCAGAATCGCCGAGGCTTCGACGAGCACGACGTATTTCGTGAAAAGCGGCCAGCCGAACGCCGTCGCTTCGTCCGAATACGCGATTTCTACGGGAACGTCCGCCGATTCAATCGCGGGAATCGCTCCCGAAAAACCGAAGAGCCACACCGTTCCCGCCGCGCACAGCGCGAAAAATACGAGCCCGCCCAGCGCCGAGCCGAACCAGCCGCGCTTCAACGCGGGAACGTCCGGCGACATCAGCATGATCACGAAAAGGAACAGCACGATGACCGCGCCCGCATAAACCATGATCAGCAGGGTCGCGAGAAACGGCGCATCCAAAAGAAAAAAATTCGCCGCGACTCCGACCATCGTCAGAATCATCGCGACGACGCAGTTCACGGGCTTGCGGTTCACCACGACAAGAAACGCGCTCGCCAGCGTCAGAGCCGCAAAAAGGTAGAACAAAATATCAGCCATAAGTGGCGGAAACTTTAGCCTTTTTCTACGCGGAGCGAAAGAAAAAAACTTCTCGGGAACAAAGCGCAAACAGGCGTTCCCGCGTTTTTCATTTTACGTTTGAGGGGAACCCGTTCATCATCGTTCCCGCATGACAAAAATTTTTTCCGTCGCCAATCAGAAAGGCGGTGTCGGCAAGACGACGACCGCCGTGAACCTCGCTTGCGGACTCGCCCGGCGCGGCGTTCCCGTGCTTCTCGTCGATCTCGATTCGCAGGCAAACGCGACGAGCGCCCTCGGCATTCCGAAAACGGAAGGCGCCAGCCTCTACGGCGTGCTCACGGGCGATGAAGCGGCGACGGACAAAATTGTCGCGACGGGAACGCCGAATCTCGATCTCATTCCCTCCGAAGTCGATATGGCGGCGACGGAATCCGAACTGCTTCGGCAGGAAAATTATCTTTCCCGCCTCAAAACCGTGCTCGCGCCCGTCCGCAATTCCGGGAAATACGGCGCGATCATTCTGGATTGCCCGCCCGCGCTCGGAATGCTTTCGATGAACAGCCTCGCCGCCGCGGATCACTTGCTCATCACGTTGCAGTGCGAATATCTCGCGATGGAGGGCTTGAGCCAAATTCTCGGCGTCGTCGAACAAATTCGCGAAACGGGCGTCAACGCCGATCTCACCATCGGCGGGATCGTGATGACGATGTTCGACGTGCGCACGAATCTTTCCCGCCAAGTCGTCGCCGAAGTCACGAAAGCGTTCCCGCGGCTCGTTTTCAAAACGATGATTCCGCGCTCGATTCGCCTCGGCGAAGCGCCCAGCCACGGAAAATCCATTTTCGATTACGATCCGAACGGCACCGGCGCGCTCGCCTACGACGCGCTCGCGAAAGAAGTCGCGCGCCGCTTCGAGCTGAAAAAAGCCTGAGCGTTCCCGCCGTTTTTTTGAATTCAGATTTTTTTGATTTTCATGGAAAAAATTTCGATCGGACTCATCCAACTCACGGCGGCGGAAACGCCAAAGGAAAATCTGCGCAAGACGCTCCCGCGCATCGAAGAAGCGGCGGCGAAAGGCGCGAAAATCATCGGTTTGCAGGAAATGTTCACGACGAAATATTTCTGCATCGACGAAAATCCCGACCGCTTCGACCTCGCCGAACCGATTCCCGCGGGAACGACCGTGCGCGAGCTTTGCGCGGCGGCGAAACGGCTCGGCGTCGTCATCGTCGCGCCCATGTTCGAAGCGCGCGGGAACGAGGTTTATCACAACACGGCGGCGGTCATCGACGCGGACGGCACCTACCTCGGCAAATACCGCAAAATGCACATTCCGCAGGATCCGTGTTTCGAGGAAAAATTTTACTTCACGCCGGGCGACCTCGGTTTCCGCGCGTGGGAAACGGCGTTCGGCAAAATCGGCGTCTGCATTTGCTGGGATCAATGGTTCCCGGAAGCCGCGCGCCTGACCGCGCTCGCGGGAGCGCAAATTCTTTTTTATCCGACCGCAATCGGCTGGTTGCCGGAGGAAAAAGCGGAATTCGGCGCGGCGCAGCATTGCGCGTGGGAAACCGTGCAACGCGGGCACGCCGTGGCAAACGGCTGCTACGTCGCGGCGACGAATCGCGTCGGGATCGAGGGACGCACGGAATTTTGGGGACAAAGTTTTGTCGCGAATCCTTACGGCGAAATCATCGCGCGCGCGTCTGCGGACAAGGAAGAAGTGCTCATCGCGGAATGCGATTTCGCGTTGCAGCGGGAATTTCGCCGCATCTGGCCGTTTTTCCGCGACCGCCGCATCGACGCCTACGGCGAAATCACGCAACGTTTGCGGGACTGAAAAACGCCATGCGGAATTTTCAATTTTCCGCGCCGCCGCAAGCGCTTTTTCTCGATCGCGACGGCACGCTCATCTTCGACAAGGATTATCTTCACGAACCGGAAAAAGTGGAGCTGATTCCGGGAACGCGCGAAGCGTTGCATCGGGCGCTCGATGCCGGCTGTCTGCTTTTTCTGCTCACGAATCAGAGCGGGATCGGGCGCGGCTATTTCACGATGGCGGATTACGAAGCCTGCCACCGCCGATTTCTCGAACTGCTCGGACTGCGGGAACGCGATTTCGCCGCCTGCGGAGTCGCTCCCGAAGCGCCCGAAGCGCCGTCCCGCTACCGCAAACCGCAACCGGCGTTCGTGCTCGAGCAACTCGCGGCGTTCCCGCAGCTCGATCCCGCGCGTTGCTGGATGGTGGGCGATCGCGAATCCGACTGGCAAACCGGACTCAATGCGAAAATCCGCGCCGCCGCCGTCGCCACCGGAAAACCGATCGACGCGCCCGCCCGCGAATTTCTCCGCGGGAACGCCGTTCCGCTTTTCGACGATTTCGCCGCTTTCGCAAAACTCGCTTTCGCGTGAACGCGCACGGGGATTTTCCTTTCGCCCGCGAAATGAATTCGTTAGAGTGATTTTCAACTTCGTATGCGTTCGCGTTTTCTTAAATCCGCCGTTCTCGCCGCCGCTTTTTTCGCGGGAACGCTCGCCGCGTCCGCAGACGAAGCGCGACTGCTCGACGGCTCTCTCGTGCGCGGAAAAATCGTGCACATCCGCAACGGAGTGATGACCATCGCGCCCAGCTTTTCTTCAAAAAATATCGAAATCCGAATGAGCGAAATCGAAAATTTCGCTACGGACGATCCCGTGTTTCTCATGATGAACACGGACGCAATTTTCAACGGAACCGTGCTCCCGGGATTCGGCGATACCGTTTCCATCAGCTCGCCGCATCACGGAATTTCCTCCGCGGGAACGCCCGAAATCGCGTGGCTTTGGCGAAAAGGCGATCCCAGTCCCGCCGACCTCCGCGTCAAAAAAAAGGAGCGCCTCTGGGAATTCACCTGCACCGCCGGACTCAATCTCACCACGGGAACGACGGAATCGTTCAACGGACGACTCGGGTTCGACGCCGTCAACGTCGGCGAAGTGGACAAGCTGCGGCTCTTTTCTTTTCTGCGATATTCCGAAATCGAAGACACCGCGTCCGAAGATAATTTTCACATCGGCGCAGATTACAACGACTCAAAATACAAGCCCATCCTTTGGTACGCGAAAACCGACAACGGCTACGACCGCGTCGCAAAACAAAATTTCTTCTCCACCACTTCGCTCGGGCTCGGCTATCGCATCATCGAAAACGACTGGCAAACACTGGATTTCCGCCTCGGCGGCGCGTTCCGATACGAAGCCTACGAAGAAAACGCCGGCGTCGAAGACGTTTCCACACTCGCCGCCGAAATCGGTTTCGACAACGAATTTCGCCTGCCGTTCGGGAAAATCGTTTCCACCGTCACCTACTCGCCCGCGCTCGACAACCCGCAGGAAAATTACAAAATCACTCACCATTCCTACCTGCAGACGATTTATTACGAAGATCTCGTCGCCATCAAAACGGGAATGACCAACTCCTACAACAGCATCGTCGCCATCGGGAACGAATACCTCGACACGACCGTTTACGTCGAACTCGTCTTCAAACTCAAATAATTTCTTTTTTCAAAAAAAATGTCTGACGCATCCGCAATCGACCTCGACCATATTTCCGCGCTCGCGCGCATCGAACTTTCCGACGAGGAAAAACAAAAATTCGCCGGCGATTTCCGCACAATTCTCGGATTCTTCGAAAAACTGAACGCCGTGGACGTTTCCGCGCTCGAACCCTGCGCACACGCGTTCCCGGTGTATAACGTGCTCCGCGACGACGTTCCCGGCGAAACGCTTCCCGTCGAGGCGCTTCTGCGCAACGCTCCCGCCGCACGCGAAGACCAAATCGTCGTTCCCCGCGTCGTGGACGATAATAACGGATAACGGATAACTGATAACTGATAGTTGATAACTGATAACGGAATTTTCCTTTTTCCACTTTCCGCTTTCCCATGTTCAAATCCGCAACAGAACTTTCCGCCCTGCTCGCGCAGAAAAAAATTTCCGCGCGGGAACTCATGAGCGAACACCTCGAATGCATTCGAAAAATCGACGGCGACATTCACGCATTTCTCGCAATCGATGAAGCCGATGCGCTCGCACAAGCCGATGCCGCCGACGCGCGCCGCGCCGCGGGAACGCCGCTTTCCGCGCTCGACGGCGTTCCCGTCGCAATCAAAGACAATATCGCCGTCGCCGGGCAACGTTGTTCCTGCGCTTCGAAAATGCTCGAAAATTTTGTTTCGCCCTACGACGCAACCGTCATCACGAATTTGAAAAACGCCGGTGCCGTCGTCTTCGGTCGGCTCAATATGGACGAATTTGCGATGGGTTCCTCGACGGAAAATTCCGCTTTCGCGAAAACGGCGAATCCGTGGAACACTTCGCGCGTTCCCGGCGGTTCTTCCGGCGGGAGCGCCGCCGCCGTCGCCGCCGGCATGACGCCGCTCGCGCTCGGCTCGGACACCGGCGGCTCAATTCGCCAGCCGGCGAGTTTCTGCGGCATCGTCGGATTCAAACCCACTTACGGCACCGTTTCGCGCTACGGCGCAGTCGCGTTCGCATCGTCGCTCGAACAAGTCGGTCCGATGGCGCGCAGCGTTGCCGATGTCGCCGCGCTCTACGATGTCATCGCCTCGCCCTGCGCACACGATTCCACCGCGCTCCCGGGAACGCGCACGCCCACGTTCCCGCGCCTTTCCGCTCCCGCGAAAAAACTCCGCATCGGTTTGCCGAAAGAATTTTTCGGCGGAGACGCCGCAATCGACGCCGCCGTGAAAAACGCCGCCGCTTGGTTCGAGGCGCAGGGTTGCGAACTCCGCGAAGTTTCGCTCCCGTCAATCGATCTCGCGATCCCGACTTATTACATCATCGCCACGGCGGAAGCTTCGTCCAACCTCGCGCGCTTCGACGGCATTCGCTACACGCACCGCAGCGCACGCGCGACCGACGCAATCGACATTTTTTCAAAAAGCCGCGGCGAAGGATTCGGAGAAGAAGTAAAACGCCGCGTCCTGCTCGGCACCTACGTGCTTTCCGCCGGCTATTACGACGCGTATTACCTGCGCGCGCAAAAACTCCGCACGCTCATTCGCAACGAGTTCGACAAGGCGTTCGCCGACGTCGATCTGCTCCTCGCGCCGACAACGCCCGAAACCGCGTTCCCGCAAGGCGGAAAAACTTCCGATCCGCTCAAAATGTATCTCGGCGATATCTGCACCGTTCCCGCAAATCTCGCCGGAATTCCCGCTGTCTCGCTCCCGTGCGGATTCGACGCCGCCGGAATGCCCGTCGGTTTGCAAATCATCGGAAAAGCCCTCGACGATGCCGCCGTGCTCGCCGCCGCTCACGCTTTCGAAACCGCACACGACTTCTCCGGACG
>CAVFCB010000018.1:0-22263 GCA_963620895.1 Bacteroidaceae bacterium
CAACCTCGCGGGAACGTTTTTTTATGGTGGATGGTGGAGTGTGTAAGGTGGAAAAACGGAAAGCGGAACCACGGATGAACACGGATAGACACGGATTTTTTTAAGGGAGTTTTTGCCGTAGGCAAAAATCGGACTTCACCGGTTAACCAGTTCTCCAGTCAACCAGTCCCCCAATGACGTCTCCGCCACCAGTTCACCAGTTCTCCAGTCCACCAGTTGACCGGTTTCGTGTTCCTTCGTGTTTATCCGTGGTTAAACCCGTTCCCGCGCGGAGACGTGGACGTCTCCGCCCCCAGTTTCGCCCGCACTTCACCGGTTCTTTGCCGGGTTCAGCTTTTTTTCTTCTGATAGAAGATGACGCACGCCAGCGGCGGGAGGTTGATTTCGATGGAGAACGGGCGTCCGTTCCATTCTTTTTTCTCCGCCGTGACTCCGCCGAAGTTGCCTTGACCGGTTCCGCCGTAGCATTCCGCGTCGGAGTTGAAGATTTCCGCCCAAAAACCGTCTGCGGGAACGCCGATGCGGTAGGTGCGCTGCACGGGAGTGAAATTGCAGGCGACGACCCACATTGTTTTTTCGTCGGCGCCCTTGCGCAGATACGTGAGCACGGAGTTGTCCCCGTCGTTGGCGTTAATCCATTCGAAGCCCCGATAATCTTGGTCGAGCGCGGCGATGGTCGGCTCGGAGGAGTAGAGCTTGTTGAGGTCGCGCACGGCGCGGCGAATGCCTTCGTGGTCGATGTATTTGAGCAAATGCCAATCGAGCGAGGCGTCGTATCTCCATTCGTGAGACTGCCCGAACTCGCCGCCCATGAAGAGCGTTTTTTTGCCCGGCCACGTCCACATATAACCGAAAAGTGCGCGCAGATTTGCGGCTTTTGCCGTCATGTCCGACTGCGGCATTTTATTGATCAGCGAAGCTTTGCCGTGAACGACTTCGTCGTGCGAAAGCGCGAGCATGAACTTTTCGGAATACTGGTAGAGCATCGCGAAAGTCAGCTTGTTGTGGTTGTATTTCCGGTTGATCGGATCTTCTTTCATGTAGGCGAGGGTGTCGTGCATCCAACCCATTGCCCATTTGAAATCGAAACCGAGCCCGAAGTCGCGCGTCGGACGCGTGACGCCGGCGAACGACGTTGATTCTTCCGCAATCGTGATCGCGCCCGGGTGATATTGGTGAACGAGGTCGTTCGTGTGGCGCAGGAAATCGATGGCTTCAAGATTTTCTTTTCCTCCGTAGCGGTTCGGAATCCATTCGCCGTCTTTGCGGGAATAATCCAAGTAAAGCATTGCGGCGACGGCGTCCACGCGCAGACCGTCCACGTGGAAACGGTCGAGCCACGAGAGCGCGGAGCCGATGAGGAATCCGCGCACTTCGCAACGACCGTAGTTGAAGACGAGCGTTCCCCAGTCCGGCTGCGTGCCTTGGCGCGGGTCCGCGTGTTCGTAAAGGTGTGTGCCGTCGTAGCCGGCGAGCGCGAACGCGTCGCGCGGGAAGTGTGCGGGAACCCAGTCGATGATGACGCCGATGCCGTTGCGGTGCAGCGTGTCCACCATAAACATGAAATCTTCCGGCGTGCCGTAGCGATGTGTCGGCGCGTAAAAGCCCGTGACTTGGTAGCCCCACGACGGCGGGAACGGATATTCCGTCGGCGGGAGCATTTCGACGTGCGTGAAGCCCATTTCCTTGCAATATTCGGAGAGCTGCACGCCCAGCTCGCGATAATTCAGCGGGCGATCGCCGTCTTCGGGAACGCTGCGCCACGAGCCCAGATGCACTTCATAGACGGAGACCGGTTTTTCCTGCCAGTTTGAAGCATCGCGTGTCTTGAGCCATTTAGCGTCCTTCCACTTGAAACCGGAAACGTCGGCGACGATGCAGGCGTTGTTCGGCGGCGGTTCGAAAGAAATCGCGTAAGGGTCGATTTTGCAGTAGGGCGTCGGATCCTGCTGATTGAGAATTTCGAATTTGTATTTCGTTCCCGCGCCGATGCCCGGAATGAAAATTTCCCAGATTCCGGAAGCGCCGAGCATCCGCATCGGGTGGTAGCGTCCGTCCCAACCGTTGAAATCTCCGACGACGGAAACGCGCCGCGCGCTCGGTGCCCAAACTGCGAACGAGGTGCCTTTTACGCCGCCGAGTTCCCGCACGTGCGAGCCCAGTTTCATGTAAACGCGGTGGTCGTTGCCCTGATTGATCAGGTAAAGATCGTCGTCCGAAATTGTTTGCCAAAAACAATACGGGTCGAAGATTTCGCGGATTTCGCCCGAATAGCTTTCGACGGCGAGCCGGTAGGCGAAAATTTCTTTCGAGCGCGGAAGCCAAAGCTCGAAGAATCCGTCTTCGGTCAGCCGCGGCATTTCCGTGCGTTTTTTCGTTTTTACGTTCACGAGTTCGACGTTTTTCGCATCGCGCAAATAGGCGCGGACGACGATGCCCGTTTTGTCGCCGACCATCGCTTGGTGCATACCGAGAAAATCGTGCGGATGCGACTGGACGACGTTGGTGAACGACTGCAATTCAGCTTCTGAGATAATCATGGCGGGTAGGGTTTCGGGAAACCGATGAGATAATTGAATGATGTTTATTCGGGGGATAAAACTCCGCCGCGAGCGGCGGTGACAACGGCGAAAGTCTGTCGTTCCCGCGCCGCGTGCGCAAGAAAATAACGTTCCCGCGCCGATTTTCCCGCGCGTTTTTTCTTCGTTGCGGGAACGCGTTTCTCGCCGTAAATTCCGCGTTATGCTTACACAACCGGAAGATTTGAAAGGGCTTTCCATCGGCGCGACGAAGAACGTTCCCGTGCGCAAGCTCGAAGCGTTCCCGAATCACAATCGCAATCGCCGCTACGTTGTCGAACTGCGCACGGAGGAATTCACCTGCGTTTGCCCGGCGACGGGGCAGCCGGATTTTGCGACGATTACGATACGCTACATTCCCGCGGAAAAAATCGTCGAATCCAAATCGCTCAAACTTTATCTGTGGTCGTATCGCAACGAGGGCACATTTCACGAACACGTGACGAATCAGATATTGGACGATCTCGTGGCGGCGCTCGATCCCGTGTGGTGCGAGGTTGTCGGCGAATTCGGCGCGCGCGGCGGCATCACGATTAAAGTTTCCGCCGAGCACGGACGCCGGGATTAGTGCCCGCGTTTTTTTTCTCGGAGAAAAAAATGGCGGCGAGCGGCGTTCGTTCTGAAATCGAAAACGCGTTCCCGGGCTCGGACGCGGTTGCCGATTTCTGTGCGCACCTGACGAATGAGCGGCGGCTTTCCCGCCTGACGGTGCGCAATTACGAAGAAGCGTTGCGCGACTTCGCGCTTTGGGCGAAGTCGGCTTGCGGTTTCGCCGGAGATTTTTCCGCGCTCGGACGAAGAGACGTCCGCGACTTCGTCATCGAACGCACGCGCGGGAACGCGCCGCTTTCCCGCCGAACGCTTCACAATCACGTTTCCGCGTTGCGCACGTTTTTTCGTTGGTTGCGGCGGCGCGGCAAGCTTCGCGAATCTCCGTTCACGGGAATCGCGCTCCCGAAGCTTCCGAAATCGCTCCCGAAATTTCTCACGGAAAAACAGGTCGGCGAGCTTCTCGCCATGCCGCAGCAGGCATTTGAAGAAAATCTCATCGACGCAAACCGGCGGCTGTGCGATACCGCCGCGCTCGAAACGCTTTACGGCGGCGGACTGCGAATCAGCGAGCTTTGCGGACTGACTCCCGCCGCAATCGATTTTTCCGCGGGAACGGTGCGCGTGTTCGGGAAGGGCGGGAAAACCCGCGTCGTTCCCGTCGGCGATGTCGCAATCGACGCGTTGCGCGCGCTGAAAAATTCCTTGGGCGACATCGCGCCCGATGCTCCGATTTTTCGAGGAAAATCTTCCCGCCCGCTCGTTCCCGCGACATTCCAGCGGCGGCTGAAAAAATACCTTGCGCTTGCCGGTTTGCCGATGGACATCACGCCGCACAAGTTGCGGCATTCCTGCGCAACGCACATGCTCGACCACGATGCGGATTTGCGTCTCGTGCAGGAACAGCTCGGTCACGCGAACCTTTCCACGACGCAGATTTACACGCACGTCACGCTCGCGCGTCTGAAAGCCGCTTACCGCAAAGCGCACCCGCGCGCGTGAACGTTTTCTCCCGCGGAGTTTTTCCGATTTTTCGGTGAAACGCCCGTCGCCTTTTCCGTTTGCCAAGCGAGCGGGAAAAGCGTTTCCTTGCGGGAACGCAAAATTTCGACCGACCATGAGTGAAGTTCGCACACGTTTCGCACCCAGCCCGACGGGCTTTTTCCACATCGGCAGCGCCCGCACCGCGCTTTTCAACTGGCTTTACGCGCGGCACACGGGCGGCACGTTCGTGCTTCGCATCGAAGATACCGACAAGGAACGCAACACGCAGGAATTTCTCGACGTCATTCTCGAATCCATGCGCTGGCTCGGGATGGACTGGGACGAAGGTCCGCAGGTCGGCGGCAATTACGGTCCGTATTTTCAGTCGCAACGCGGCGATTTTTATCGGCAAAAAGTTCGTGAGCTCATGGACAAAGGACGCGCCTACGAAAAAGACGGCGCCGTTTGGTTCCGGCTCGAAGGCGAACGCGAAACCGTTTACGACGATTTTCTCAAAAAAGAAATCGAACGCGTCCACGCCGCTCCCGTCGTGATTGACGACATCATTCGCGGGCGCGTCGAACGCGCCGAAGACCGCGATTTCGTCATCGTGCGCGGGAACGGCGAACCCGTTTTCCACCTCGTGAACGTTGTGGACGACATCGCGATGAAAATCACGCACGTGATTCGCGGCGAAGATCATCTTTCCAACACGAGCAAACACATCGAGCTTTACAAAGCTTTCGGCGTCGAACCGCCGAAGTTTGCGCACATTCCGTTGATTCTGAAAACGGAAGGCTCCGGGAAAATGTCCAAACGCGACCGCGGCGCACTCATCGAAGAATATCAGTCGCGGCACTTTCTGCCCGCCGCCGTGCGCAATTTCCTGTGCCTGCTCGGTTGGACGCCGAAAGACGGTCGCGAAATTCTGCCCATCGAAGACATCATCGCGCAGTTCGATCTCTGCGACGTGCATCAGGCGAACGCGCGATTCGACGAACGCAAAATGGCGTTTTTCAATCAGGAATACCTGCGCGCGCTCCCGGACGAATCTTTCACGTGGCTCGCCGCTCCCGTGCTCGGCGAAGCGAAAATCATCGACGAACACACCGATGAAGACTATCTGCAAAAAGTTCTCGCGTTGTGCAAACCGAAGATGAACGCGCTCGAAACGCTTCCGAGCTTCGTCGGCTACTTTTTTACGGAAGATTTTCCGCTCGACGAAAAAGGTTTTGCGAAACTTCTCAAAAAAAGCGATCCCGCGGCGCGTTGCCGCGAACTCGTTCCCGCGCTCGAAGCCGCGCCGGATGTCGCTCCCGCGACCGTGGACGCGATTTTCGCGAAACTCGGCGCCGAACACGGCGTGAAGCCGACGGATTATTTTGCGCCGATGCGCTTCGCCGTTTCCGGTCAACCCGGCGGTCCCGGTTTGCACGAAATGCTCGAACTCCTCGGCAAGGAGCGCACGATTTCCCGCGTAAAAAAATTCATTGAAAAAATCGGGGCGAAATAACGACGCCCGTTCCCGCACTCCGAAACGCATGATGGAAACGCCTTCAAAAAAACCGCTCACGGAAACGCTGGATGCCAGCGGAATTTTCGCACCGCTGAAAAATCATCTGGCGGCGCTCGACGCGTTTTTGGAAGCGCAGGTGCAGGAATTTGCGCCCGCCGCGCGGGAAAGCCTGCGCTACACGTTCACGCATCGCGGAAAACGCCTTCGCCCGGCGCTCGTGTTTTTCTCCGGCTGGGACGGAGAAAACAACGTGTGCCCGCAACTCGTGCGCGGTGCCGCGACGGTCGAGCTCATTCACCTCGCGACGCTCGTTCACGACGATATTTTGGACGATGCGAAAATTCGCCATTCCTCGCCGTCTCTTTTCGCAAAATACGGTTCGCACACCGCCGTGCTTCTCGGCGATGCGATTTTCGCGCACGCGCTCAAACTTATGTCGGACTTCGATGCCGTCGAGCTTTGCCGCGCGCTCGCTTCCGCCACGCAGAAAATCTGCACCGGCGAAATCTGGCAAACTTCCGAACGCGGGAACGCTTCCGTTTCGCTCGACGATTATTTCGGAATGATTCAGATGAAAACCGGCGAGCTTTTCGAAGTCAGCGCATTGCTCGGCGCAAGCCTCTCCGGACGCGGAATCGAAAAGGGAAAAGCGTTCGCCGAATTCGGGCGAAGACTCGGTCGCGCCTATCAGATTTTCGACGATATCATCGATTACCTCGGCGACGAATCCGCCATCGGAAAAACTCTCGGCACCGATCTTTCCAGCGGAAAATTCACGCTCCCGGAAATTCTTTTCCTGCAAAAACTCGACGCTCCCGCGCGGGAACGCTTCCTCGCGGATATCGCCGCGGGAACGCTCGGCGTGCGCGAAATCGTCGCCGAAATGCGAGCCGCCGGAATCTTTGACGAATGCCGCGAATACTTTTTGCGCGAAACACAGGCGGCGGCAGACGCGCTCGCGCCCTGCGCGGGAACGCCCGGCACGCAACATTTGCTCGCGATCGCGGATTTCGTCGCCGCTCAAGTCAAAAAAATCGCCTGATTTCGCCGCGCGATTTTCTTTTGCGTTCCCGCGAAAACTCGCGTTTGATTGGCGCTTCCGAGCCCGCCCGGGTGGTGAAATCGGCAGACACGAAGGATTTAGGTTCCTTTGCCGCAAGGCGTGCAGGTTCAAGTCCTGTCCCGGGCACCAAAAAATTTGAGCCGGCGGCTTAGTCCCGGCTTGACTATTTAACACAACCTTAAATAATTAGGCGCGTGATTCGGAGCTTCAAAGACAAAGAGACGGAAAAAGTCTTTCGCGGCGAGCGCTCAAAAAAGCTTCCCGGCGAAATTCAGGCGCGTGCCCGCGCTCGCCTCGTGCTTTTGAATGTTTCCGGAAACATCGGCGCCGACTTCAAGGCGTTCGGACTTCACCCGTTGCGCGGCGATATGAAAGGCTTTCATGCCTTTGACGTGAACGACCAATGGCGCATCATTTTTCAATGGGAGAAAGCGACGAACGATGCTTATGTCGTCGGCATTTTTGATTACCACCACTAAAAAAGGATATCACGATGAAGAAAAACGAATCTGTTGAGATCCCGCTGCCGCACGTCGGCGAAATTTTGAAAGACTACCTCGCAGCAGTCGGCGCAACGCAGTATCAGCTCGGAATTGCGACCGGGATCCCGCATTCCCAAATCACGGAAATCATCAAGGGGCGCCGCGGCATGTCCGCCGCCGTTGCGGCTCGCATCGCCAGAGCGTTCGGAACCAGCGCACAGCTTTGGCTCGGCTATCAGCAAGCATGGGAGCTTGACCGCGTTATGCGCACCGACGCCGATGCCATCGCCGCCGTTCGCGAACTCGCCGCCGCATAACGTTTCGCCGCGATCATTTTTCGTTTTCTCTTTTTTTTACGATGAAAAAAGCAATTTTACTCGGAGTGAACATTGACCACTCCACAACTTTGCGCCAAGCGCGCTACCGCGATTATCCCCGCACCTGCGGGCAAATGGTGGAGCCCGATCCCGTTGCCGTCGCGCTTGCGGCGGAACAGGCGGGCGCCGACGGAATCACCGTGCACCTGCGGGAAGACCGCCGCCACATTCAGGATCGCGACGTGATACGCTTGCGCGAAACGATTCAGACGCGGCTCAATCTCGAAATGGCGGCAACGCCCGAGATGGTCGATTTTGCGCTGAAACTCAAACCGGATTCCGTTTGTCTCGTTCCCGAACGTCGCGAAGAAGTTTCCACCGAAGGCGGTTTGAACGCCGCCGCCCGCGTCGCCGAGCTTCGCGAAATCACGGCGAAATTTTCCGCCGCGGGAATCATCACGAGTCTCTTTCTCGATCCGGAACAAAAACAGATCGACGCCGCGCAGGAGATCGCCGCTCCCGTAATCGAATTTCACACCGGCGCCTACGCCAACGCGTATTACGACCGCGAAGCGCGTTCCCGCGAGTTCCGTCGCCTTTGCCGCGCCACCGAAGCCGCCGCCAACGTCGGAATCGTTTCCAACGCCGGGCACGGAATCAACTACGTGAACATTTCCGAAGTGACGGATATTCCGCACCTGCACGAGCTCAACATCGGACACTCCATTCTCTGCCGCGCAATTCTTTTCGGCATCGCCGAAGCCGTGCGCGAAATGAAAGCTCGCATTCGCGCCGGACTCACCACGCCGCCGCGTCCGTAAATTTTTTTCATGTCGGACGCTTCGGAAAATTTGCCGTGCACGCCCGCGTTCCCGCGACTTCCCGCGGGAACGAACCTCGTCGCGGTCGGAATCGATCTCGAATCCGTTTCCCGCGTTGCCGCCGCAATCGAACGCCACGGCGAAACCTTTCTCGAAAAAGTTTTCACGCCGGAAGAAATTTCCCTTTGCCGTTCCCGCGGAAAACGCGCGCAGGAATCTTTTGCGGTGCGCTGGGCGGCAAAAGAAGCTTTTTCCAAAGCGCTCGGCACCGGAATCGGCGCAGAATTCGCGTTCACGGACGCAGCAGTGCTTGCCGACGAACGCGGCGCGCCTTTTTTTCGGCTTTCCGAAAAAGCTTTGTCCGCCTTGCGGGAACGCGGCGCCGAGCGAGCGTTGCTCTCGCTCACGCACGCCGGAGGTTTCGCCGCCGCCGTCGTCGCTTTCGTCGCTTCGCGATAAAGAAAAATTCGGGAACGCGCCGCGAGCGGTTCGCGAGCTTCGGAATTTTACTCCGAGATCGCGGCGGAATCGAAGAGTTCGTCGGCGAGTTCGGGCGCGATGAACGCGTCCGCGGGAACGATTTTTTTTTGCAAGCGGTGCGAATTCGTGGTAAAAACTGCGATGTTCGTTTGAGGACGAGCGCGCGGGAACGCTGTTTTTCCCGAGCTGTCTTCGCGACGGACGCTTTTCGCAATTTTCCCCTAATTTTCGCCCTTTTTTCAATCTTACAGGAGACCCGATATTGTGATTTCCGCAGATGATTATGTCATTGACCTGATTAAGAACGCGCAGCTCGTGCCGCCGGAGACTGTTGCCTCCGCGAGGGAATACGTCCTTTCGCAGGGCGTTCCCGAGGAAAAAGCGGATACGGAGACGCTGACGCTTCTCGTGGACAAAGGCTACACGACGTGGGCGGCGATTACCGCGTTGCTCGCGCAGCAGTTCGACATGGAAGTCGCGGACATGAACGACGTGCGCCCGACTCCGGAAGCGCTTGCGAAAATGGGGCGCGACCTCGCCGAGCGCTACAACGTGCTCCCGTTGCAGATTGAGGGCGGGCAGATGCTCGCCGTTACCGCCGATCCGCTCGATACGGACATGATGGACGAGCTGTCGCGACTGCTCGGGCTTTCGATTTCGTTTCGCCTTGCGCCGCCGGACGATATCCGCGCGGCGATCAAATCCGCTTACGGCGACGACGGGCTCCCGCAGAGCGATGCGATGAAAGCGATTTTCGGCGACGGCACGGGCGCCGCCGTGAACATTCCCGGGAACAGCGAAAACGGGGCGAGCGCGGAGGACGCGCCGATCATCAAATACGTGAATTTGCTCATCACGGAGGCGATTCGTCGGCGCGCGTCCGACATTCACATGGAACCGTTGGAAAAGCGTTTCCGCGTGCGCTACCGCATCGACGGCGTGTTGCAGGAAGTGGAAAATCCGCCGAAGCGGCTTCAAGCGTCGATTATCGCGCGATTGAAGCTGATGGCGGAAGTTTCTCTTGCGGAAAAACGCATTCCGCAGGACGGGCGCATTCAGATTCAGGTCGGCGGGAAGGACGTGGACTTGCGCGTTTCCGTGCTTCCGACGGTTTACGGCGAATCCATCGTCATGCGTATTTTGGACAAGGAAGGCTTGAGACTCGGTTTGCCGGAACTCGGATTTTTCTCCGACGACCAAGCGACTTTTCAGAAAATCATCACGGGAGCGGACGGAATTTTCCTCGTCACGGGACCGACGGGTTCCGGTAAATCGACGACGTTGTATTCCGCGCTCAATTACATCAATCAGCCGGACAGAAAAATCATCACGGTCGAGGATCCGGTCGAATACCAGATGCCCGGAATCAATCAGGTGCAGGTGCGCCGCGAGGTCGGAATGACGTTTTCGGCGGCGTTGCGCTCAATGCTTCGTCAGGCGCCGAACATCATCATGATCGGGGAAATTCGCGACTTGGAAACGGCGGAAATCGCGGTCAACGCTTCGCTCACCGGGCACATGGTGTTTTCGACGCTTCACACGAACGATGCGCCGTCGGCGGTTTCGCGACTGGTCGATATCGGCGTGAAGCCGTTCCTCGTTTCCGCATCGTTGCGCGGCGTTCTCGCCCAGCGATTGGTGCGCCGCATTTGCCCGGACTGCACGGAGCCCTACAATCCGACGGAGAAAGAACTGATTTCCATCGGCATGACGGTGGGCGATCTTTCGAGCGCGAATTTCCAAAAAGGGCGCGGTTGTTCCAAGTGCCACGGCACGGGTTATCGCGGACGCCGCGGCGTTTTCGAAATCTTCATGGTCAACGAGGAAATTCAGGAAATGATTTACCGCAACGTGTCGCTCGTCGATCTGCGCCGCAAGGTGCGGGAACTCGGCATGCGCACGATGCGCGAGGACGGTATTCGCAAAATCGCGGCGGGCATCACGACGGTCGAGGAAGTGCTTTCCACGACGATTGAGGTTGAATGACGCCGGCTTCACGGGAACGCTTTTTTCAAAAAAATATTCTTTTTTCGCAGATGAACTACACATTGAAAGACTTGTTGGAACTCGTCGTCAGCGAGAACGCGAGCGATCTTCACATCCACATCGACCAAGCGCCCGTGCTTCGCATTTCCGGCGCGATGCTCCCGGTGGACGGTCCCGTGCTGACTGCCGAAGAGACCGAGACGATGGTCAACGAAATCACGCCGCCGCATCACATGGAGCGACTTCGGGAAAAAGGCGGTTGCGACTTCGGTTTTTCCTACGAGGGAAAGGCGCGATTCCGCGTCAGCATCTTCAAAGCTCGCCACGGTCACGGGGACGCCAACGGCTACGGGATCGTGCTTCGCCAGATTCCGAACAAAATGTTCGAGCTCGAACAGCTCGGGCTGTCCGACAAGGTGAAAGCGCTTCTGCAACGCCAGCGCGGGCTCATTCTCGTCACGGGACCGACGGGTTCCGGTAAAACGACGACGCTCGCCTCGATGCTCAACTGGATCAATCGCAACGAAGAAAAACACATCATCACGATCGAAGATCCTATCGAATATTTCCACGATCATCAGCGCTCCGTCGTCACGCAACGGGAACTCGGGCGCGATGTGCCTTCGTTTGCGGAAGCGATTCGCAGCGCGCTTCGCCAAGACCCGGACATCATCCTCGTCGGTGAAATGCGCGACCTCGAAACGATTACCGCCGCCGTTTCCGCCGCGGAAACCGGGCACCTCGTTTTCGCGACGTTGCACACGACGGGAGCGGCGCGCACCGTGGATCGCATCGTGGACGCGTTCCCGGCGGACACGAAAGATCAGATTCGCACGCAGCTCGCTTCCTCGCTCGTCGCCGTCATTTCGCAGGTGCTCTGCCGCCGCAAGGACGGCGGGCGCATCGCCGCTTACGAAATCATGATCAACACGGACTCCACGTCCGCGCTCATTCGCGACAACAAGACTTACCGCATCACGTCGGACATTCAGACGGGCGGAAATCTCGGTATGCGCACGCTCGACAGCCATCTCCTCGCGCTCGTGCAGGAGGGCTACATCGAGTCGTCCGAGGCGATCAAATTCGCCCAGACGCCCAACGAAATGCGGGATAAACTCCGCCAGCTTTCCCTTCTTTAATCCTTTAACAATCGCGTTCCCGTCATGTTTGATGAACATAGCGAAACCCTGAAAACCATCTTCGAGGAATCCGGTCGGATTTCCCGCGAACAGCTTGACGAGTCGTGGGACGAACACGTCGAGCTCGGAAAATCCTTTACCGACGTGCTCGAAGACAACGGTTATTTCGACCGCCGGACGATGCTCGAGCTCATCGCGAAAAATCTCAACGTCGATTACGTTCCCGAAATTCCGGAACGCATCGATCAGGATATGCTTCGACTGCTCAAGCCCGATCAGGCGCACAAATACGGCGTCGTGCCGTATCGCGCGGATCCGAACAAGGTTTGGTTTTTGGCGAAAGATCCGATGAATTTCAGCATCGTGGACGACCTTTCGTTTTCGCTTCGTCGCGATGTCGAGCTTTCCGTTTGCGATCCCGCGCAGATGGACGCCGCGCTCGTGAAATTTTACGGCGAACAGCATTCGTCCATTGAAGATATTCTTTCCGAAATCGACTTGGACGGGCTCGATTCGGACGAGTTGTCGAACTCCGCAAATCAGGCGCCGATTATCCGTTTCGTGGACGTCGTGTTGCAGGAAGCCGTCAAGGCGAAGGCGTCCGACATTCACTTTGAGCCGTTTGAAGATCAGTTCCGGATTCGTTATCGCATCGACGGTGCGCTCTACGAAATGGCGCCGCCGCCGAAAAGCCTCGCGAACGCCGTGACGGCGCGCGTCAAAGTCATGGCGAGTCTGAACATCGCGGAAAAACGTATTCCGCAGGACGGGCGCATCAAAACGACCGTCGGCGGACGTCCGATTGACCTTCGTGTTTCCACGCTCCCGACGCAGTTCGGCGAATCCGTCGTGCTCCGTATTCTCGACAAGGGCGTCGTGAATCTCGACCTCGAAAATCTTTCGATGGAGCCGGAAATCATGAACGGCATTCGCGAGCTCGTGAATCGCCCGAACGGCATCTTTATTGTCACGGGACCGACGGGTTCCGGCAAGACGACGACGCTTTATTCCGCGTTGCGCGAAGTGAACACCGTGGACGTGAAAATTCTCACTGCGGAAGACCCGGTCGAATACGAAATCGAGGGCATCATGCAGGTGCAGATCAATCATCAGGTCGGGCTTACGTTCGCGTCCGCGTTGCGTTCCTTCCTGCGTCAGGACCCGGACACGATCATGGTCGGGGAAATTCGAGATTTGGAAACGGGGCAGATCGCCGTGCAGGCGTCGCTCACGGGGCACGTCGTGCTTTCCACGCTTCACACCAACGACGCGCCGGGCGCCGTCACGCGACTTGTCGATATGGGTCTGGAGCCGTTCCTCATTTCCGCTTCGCTCGAAGGCGTGCTCGGACAACGTCTTTTGCGGCGCATTTGCCGACATTGCCGCACGGCTTACGAGCCTGATCAGTCCGTCATTTCGATGCTTCAGGCGGATCCGATTGAGATCGCCGAAAAGCAGTTTTTCTACGGGAAAGGCTGCTCCGAGTGCAACCGCACCGGCTACAAAGGTCGGCAGGGACTTTTCGAACTGATGGTCATCAACGATTCCGTGCGCGAGCTTATCACGAAGAAAGCGCCGACGCTCGTGCTCAAGCAAAAGGCAATCGAAAACGGTATGCGAACGCTCCGCGACGACGGGTTGCGTTGCATTTTTGATGGATTGACCACCATCGAGGAAGTTTTAAAATACACCTAATCTTTCGCTCCCCCACCTTAATTCCCTATGGCAAAATTCAAGTATTCCGCGATTGACGGGAACGGCAAGCCGGTCTCCGGAAAAATCGAAGCCCCGAACGAAGAGCAGGCGCGCGCAAAACTCGCGGCGCAGCGGCTCATGGTTTCCTCAATTTCCGCCGAAGGCTTTTCTTTCGGCAAAAAATCTTCGAAGAAATCCGCCGGCTACAACAAGAAAATCAACGGAGAACAACTTTCCATCTTTACGCGCCAGCTCGCGACGTTGCTTCAGGCGGGGTTGCCGCTTCTTCGCGCAATGCAGATTCTTTCCGAGCAGGAAAAGAATCCGGTCTTCAAGGTCGCGTTGGAAAACATTTCCGAAAACATTCAGGGCGGGAACACGCTCTCCGATGCGCTTTCCCAGTATCCGCGCATGTTCGATCGGCTCTACGTCAACATGATCCGAGCGGGCGAAGCGGGCGGCGTGCTCGACACCGTGCTCGATCGACTCGCCATGTTTCAGGAAAAATCGACGAAGATTAAAAAGAAAGTGAAATCCGCGATGGTTTACCCGACGGTCGTGCTTTCCGTCGCGTTCCTCATCGTCTGGGTGTTGCTCACGTTCGTTGTTCCGTCGTTCCAAAAAATGATCGTGTCGCAGGGCGGAACGATGCCGCCGCTGACAAAGTTCGTCATGGATCTCGGGAACGCGCTCAGCAGCCATTGGTTGCTCACGATCTGCGCCATCTTCGCGGTCATTTTCGGAATTCGTTTCCTTTTCAGAAATTCAAAAACGAAAGCGGTCATCGATCGCGTCGTTTTCAAACTTCCGAAAATCGGTTCGTTCGTGCGAATCGTCACCGTTTCGCGTTTCGCGCGCACGTTCGGAACGCTGATGTCTTCCGGCGTGCCGATTTTGCAGGCAATGACGATTACGCGCGACACGCTCGACAACGTGGTGTTGCGCGAAGCGCTCGAACGCGTTCACGATCGCGTCCGCGACGGCGATACGCTCGCGCAGCCGCTCGAACAGGCGAAAGTGTTCCCGCCGATGGTCTGCTCCATGGTGCAGGTCGGAGAAGAAACCGGGCAGTTGCCGGAAATGCTTACGCGAGTGGCGGACACTTACGACGAAGAAGTGGACAACGCCGTCGGCGCGCTCACGTCGATTATCGAGCCGGTGCTGATTCTGTTCCTCGCAGTCGTCGTCGGCACAATCGTCGTCGCGATGTTCATGCCGATCATCACGATTATTCAGAAAATGACCTGAAACGCGTTCCCGCGTTCCCGCGTCCGTTTTTTCCCCTCGTTCCCGAAAGCGCTCGATTGTCCGAGCGCTTTCGTTTTCAGATGGATTTGAGGATGTATCCGAGATCGACGTTTCTGCGGATGAGGTTTTCGATGGTGGAAACCTTGTCCGAATCTTCGGGTTGCGTTTTGACGATCATGCGATTGATGTGGCGCGTCGTTTCAAAACATTTCCGCTCCGTGGCGATGACGGGAATGTTGACCTGCCGGAGCATCGAAATCAGTCGCGGCGCGGGAAGAAGTCCGTCCGAGAGAATGATTCCGGAAATTTTCGGAAGTTCCGACGTTCCCGCGGAGGCGACGAGCGAAAAAAGCAGGTCTTCCCGATCGCCCGGCGCGATGATGAGCGTGTTTTTCTGCACGTAATCGCAAACGTGTTGGGCGGACATTGCGCCGACGACGATGTGGTCGGCGCGGTGCGAGCGTCCGCGCACGGTCGGAACGAGCCAACGTCCGTCGATTTCGGACGCGACTTGGGAAAGATTCGGGCTCGAGAGCGTGTTTTCCGTCGGGATCAATCCGAGCAACGGGACGCCGAGGCGTTCCAGCGCACGCGCGGCGTATTTGCGGATGTCCGGCATTTTTTCGGGAAGCACTTTGTTCAAAATCACGCCGATGCATTCCACGCCGCGCGCGTCGAAAAGCGCTTTGTTCATCGCAATTTCGTCCACGGGTTTTCCGATCCCGCCCGAAGCGACGATGATGACTTTCGAGTTGAGCATTTTCGCGTTGTCCGCGTTGGACGCGTTGAACACGGAACCGACGCCCGCGTGCCCGGAGCCTTCGACGATGATGATGTCTTTTTCGTAGGCGGCGCGGTCAAACGCTCGGCAAATCGTGTCCGCGATGTGCGGGCGAATCGCATCGGGATTGTCAAGATAGCGCCGCGTAAAAGAGGGATCGACGGCGACGGGCGACATCGCCGCAATCGGAATTTTCACGTCGTAAATGCTGTTCAGCAGAAAAGTGTCTTCGTCCACTTCAATGCCGTTTTCGACTTCGACGACGCGCTGTGCGACGGGTTTGATGTAGCTGACGTTGTTCCCGAGCGAACGCAACGCGCCGAAGAGTCCGAGCGATGTCGTGGTTTTCCCGTCGTTTTGCCGCGTTGCGGCAACGAAAATGCGCCGCGTCGTCGTGTTCATCGGCTGGGACAAAAGTCCGGGAACGTCGTGCGCGAAAGATGCCTGATTGAGAGCCATAAACTGTTTTTATCTATTTTTTTTCTCGCCGCGGGAACGTTTTCAAAAAACGCGTTCCCGCACTTCGCTTATTCCTGTCCCGACGGATACAGGTAGTGGCGATCGACCGCCTGCGCGGCGACGATGATTGCGGAGCCGAGAATGTCGTGCGCGCTCGCCCCGCGGGAAATTTCCGCGATGGGCTTGGAAAGTCCGGTGAGAATCGGTCCGTAGGCGGGAATTTCGGCGACGAGCTGCGCTAACTTCGACGCGATGTTGGCGCTGTTCAAATCAGGGAAAACGAGCACGTTCGCTTTTCCGGCAACGGGGCTTTCGACGCCCTTGACGTTTGCCGCGAACGCGTCGAGCGCGGAGTCCACCTGCAATTCGCCGTCGATTTCCACGGGAACGTCAAAATCCCGCGCCTTCGTGCGGGCGATCGCCGTCGCGGCTTTGACTTTTTCGACGGTCGGCGTTTTGCGCGTCAGGCTTTTCGACGTGTAGGAAAGCATGGCGACGCGCGGCGGCACGTTCGTAAGATGCCAGCAAAGCATCGACGTCGTAATCGCGATGTCGGCAAGCTGTTCCGCCGTCGGTTCGGGAATGACCGCGCAGTCCGCGAGAAAAAGCGTGCCGTTGATCCCGAGGCGGGAATCTTCTTTCGCCATGAGCGTCATGGACGAGACGGTTTCGACGCCTTCCTGCCGCGGGATGAGCTGGAAAACGGCGCGCAGCGCGTTGGTCGGAATCGTGGTCGCGCCGCAGACCATCGCGTCCGCCGCTCCCGTGAGCAACATCATGCAGGCAAAATAATTGGGAGAAAGAACGTAGTCGGTCGCTTCCGCGTCGTTCATTCCGTTAAAGCGTTGCATTCCGCGAAGCAACCGCGCGAACTCCGGAAGCTCGGCGGAGCGTGCGGGTTCGATGATGCGGATTCCGTCGAGTTTGACGTCGAGCCGCGCGGCGGTCGCCTTGATGCGCGTGCGATCGCCGATGAGAATCGGAACGCCGAGTTTGCGCATCGCGAATTGTCTCGCCGCCTGAATGATTCGGACGTCGGAGCCTTCGGGGAAAACGACGCGTTTCGGATGGTTTTGCAGGCGCGCCGAAAGTTTATTGATGAGCGGCATGGTGTGTGCGATCTGGTTTTGCGTTAAACTTCTTCTTTTTGCGAAATCGTAGCGTTCCCGCGTGATTCTGTAAAAAGAAAAGCATCGGCAAACGCTTTTTTTATCAAAAAAACGCCGAAATTTTCCCGCCGAAAATCATTCGCCCGCCGTCATTGATTTTTCGGCTTCCGGTTTCCGTTCCCGGCATCCTTGTAGAGCCCGAATTTGTAGGCGTAGGAGCCGTAGAGCACGGCGGCGAGCGCATCGCGCGCTTCTTCTTCGGTGATGTCGGCGGGAACGAGTTCCTTTTTGTCGAAATCGTAGCGAAAACCCTGCGCGGGCTTGGACGGAAGCAAAATCGCGACGCGGTCGCCGCGCATCAGCGCAAAATTTTTGTCGTAAATCATGAGCGCGCGATCGGGCGATTCGCGCGTGAGATCGAAGCCGAGCATCGGATATTCGGCGTCGATCCCGGCAAGCGAAAGCAGCGTCGGCGCAAGGTCAATCTGCGAAATCAGCCGCGGATCGCGTAGCGCGGGAACGCCGTCGCCGAGAATCAGCGCGGGAATGTGAAAATGGCGAATCGGCACGAGCGCGGCGCCGCTCACGCGCGAATCGTGGTCGGCGACGACGAGGAAAACCGTGTCTTTCCAGTAGTCGGAATTTTTCGCCGCTTCGAAAAATTTTCCCAACGCGTAGTCGGCGTATTTCGCGGCGTTGTTGCGCGTCTGCTTTTCCGCATCGTAAAGCTCGATGCGCCCGTCCGGGAACTCGAACGGATCGTGGTTGCTCGACGTGAAAACAAGCGAATAAAACGGCGTTCCCGCGGCGTTCCATTCGCGGAATTTTTTGTCCGCCATCGCGAAAAGATCTTCGTCGGACGCGCCCCACGAGCCCGAGAACGTCGGATTTTTGTAGTCCTTTTCGTCAATGATTTCCTGAAATCCGTTCCCGTAGAAAAACGACGCCATGTTGTCGAAATGCTTTTCGCCGCCGTAGATGAACGCCGTGCGGTAGCCGCGATCGGCGAACAGATCGGCAACGGTGAAAAATCCCTGCTGGCTTTTGCCGAGCTTTACGACGGAGCGCGCCGGCGTCGGCGTAAATCCCGTGACGACCGCTTCGATGCCGCGCACGGAACGCGTTCCCGTCGCGAAACATTTTTCAAAGAGCCAGCCTTCCCGCGCGAGCGCGTCAAACTTCGGCGAAAGCGGCAATCCGCCGAGCGTTCCGATGAATTGCGCGCCCTGCGATTCCATGAGGATGACGACGATGTTTTTCGGGCGTTCCCGCCGCACGCTCGCCGTGTTGTGCGAGAGCGTCGGTTGCTCCGCCGAAACGTAGTCGCTTTCGGGGCGCCCGCGCATTTTTTTCACGCGGGCAATCACTTCTTCAAGGCTCATTTTTCCGTAAATTTCGCCGGCGTTTTCTTCGTCGCCCATCTGCTTCGCGGAAAAAATCACGGAATAGCCGGAATTGATTGCGAGAGAATTTACCATCGCATCGGCGGAAAACGCGACCATCGACGGATTCAGCGGACGATGCCCGAACGTCGAACGCGCACCGATGATGAGCGCCGCCGCCGCACACGCTGCGTAGAGCGGGCGAAACTGCCAGCGCGGGAACGCAAGCCCGCGGGACACTCGCCCCGTAAATTTCCAAAACGCGACCGCGCCCGCCGCCGTCAGCACCAACGCGATCCCGAGCTCGAGCAAATGCCCGTTCACGAGCATCGTAAAGACTTCGCGCGGGCTGGTGAGATATTCGAAAAACAGCCGATTCGGACGAAAATCATAAGTCGCCAAAAACGCCGGCGTCGAAAGCTCCATGAAGAAAAAGAAAAGCGTTCCCGCCGTAAGCCATACGCGTTGCACGACGCTCCACGCGCGTCCGAGCCGATTGTCCGCAAGCACGAGCGCACTCACGATCGCGGGAACGAGCATCAGCCAGCCCATGCTCGCAAAATCGACGCGCACGCCCTGCAACAACAGCTCGCTCCAGCCGCCGACCGCGCTCACGCGCTCATGCTGCCACAACGCAAGTCCGAGGCGGAACGCGGAAAGCAGCACCATATTCAGACACACGACCGCGACAACGGGAAAAAGCGGACCGAAGAAAATTTTTATGCGACGGAAAAAAGGTTTCATAACGTTTCGGGAACGCCGAAAAAATTGCTATGTTTCCCCGTGTTTTGTCAATTCGGGAAATGTTAAGATTTCGTTAGGAAAAATTTCCGCCCGCTCCCGCTTTTTACCCTTTTTTTCTTTCGTTCTCGTTCGGATTGCGCAATGCTCAACCGCGATGACGCACGACGAACAGCAGGAGACTCTGCCGATTTTTGAGCTGCGGGAACGTCTGCGCGAGGCGTGCGCACGTTCCCGTCGCATCGTGCTTCAGGCGCCGACCGGCTCCGGAAAATCCACGCAGATTCCGCAGATGTTGCTCGACGACAATCTCGTTCCCGCCGGGAAAAAAATCGTCGTGCTGCAACCGCGGCGTCTGCCGACGCGTATGCTCGCGGCGCGCATCGCGCGGGAACGCGGTCAGCCGCTCGGCGGCGAAGTCGGTTATCAGATCCGCTTCGATCGTGTCGAATCCGCGGAGACGCGCATCAAGTTCGTCACCGAAGGCCTGCTGTTGCGCCGACTGCTCGGCGGGAACGCCGAAGAGACGGAAAAAATCGGCGCAATCGTTTTCGATGAATTTCACGAACGCCACCTTTATTCCGACATCACGCTCGCGATGGCGATGCACCTGCAACGCACGACGCGCCCGGATTTGCTCATCGTCGTCATGTCGGCGACGCTCGACACGGACACGCTTGCGCAATGGCTTGCGCCGTGCGAAACGTTGACGGCGAGCGGGCGTCTTTTTCCGATTGAAATCGAATACTCCGCCGCTTCCGGCGCGGGAACGTCTGCGGGAACGCTGATGCGCAACGGCTTCGCGCCGCGTCGCGCCGTGTGGGATCACGCCGCCGCCGTTTTTCGAAAAGTTTTTCACGAAGAACCGGAGGGCGATTTTCTCGTTTTCATGCCGGGCGCATACGAAATCACGAAAACGATCGCCGCAATCGCCGCGACGCCGGAAGGGCGCGAATGCCTCGTGTTGCCGCTTTACGGCGAGCTTTCCGCCGATGCGCAGGATCGCGCCGTCGCGCCCGCTCCCGCGGGAACGCGCAAGGTCATTGTTTCGACAAACGTTGCGGAAACTTCGCTGACCATTCCCGGCGTGCGCATCGTCATCGATTCCGGGCTGGCGCGAATCGCCCGCTACGATCCGCATCGCGGCATCAACATGCTGCTCATCGAAAATATTTCGCGCAGCTCTTCCGATCAGCGCGCGGGGCGAGCAGGGCGAACCGCTCCCGGGCGTTGCGTGCGGCTGTGGTCGCGCAGCGAGCAGGAAAATCGCGCCGTGCGCGACGTTCCCGAAATTCGCCGCGTCGAGCTTTCGGAGGCTTTGCTTCTGCTCAAAGCGGGCGGTATCGAAAATACGGATACGTTCCCGTGGTTCGAAAAACCGGACGCGCAGGCGCTGGAAAAATCAATCGAGCTGTTGCGCGATCTCGGCGCGCTCGACGCTGCGGGAACGCTCACGCGGCTCGGCGCGGCGATGGCGCGTTTCCCGTTGCACCCGCGCTACGCGCGAATGATGCTCGCCGCACGTTCGCTCGGTTGCCTGACGCAAATCGCATTCGTCGCCGCAATGGCGCAAGGACGCGATGTGATGCTCGACCTCGCCGATCGCCGCCGCGAAGACGAACGCGAAGAGCTGCTCGGCGAGAGCGATTCGGATTTTTTTCCGAGACTGACGCTGATCGGAATGGCGCGAAAAAAAGATTTCGATTTCGAATTTTGTCGGCGTTGGGGCATTCACGCTTCGGCGGCGAAACAGGCGGATCGGCTCGCCGCGCAATTCATAAAAATCGCGGAAAGCGTTTTCGCGCGGGAACGCGACAACGGAGAAAATTTCGCCGGCGTTCCCGCCGCCGCTCCGGGCGACGTTTACGAAGCCGTGCGGCGTTGCCTGTTGCTCGGATTCGTTTCGCAACTCGCGCGGCGCACGGACGCGGGAACGCTGCGTTGCCGCCTCGTGCACGGGCGCAGCGGCGAGCTTCGTCGCGGGAGCGCCGCACGCCGTGCGGAACTTTTCGTCGCCGCAGAAGTGGAGGAAATTCAGACGCGCGGCGAAGTGACGGTTTTTCTTTCAATGGCAACCGCCGTCGATGCGGCGTGGCTCGAAGAATATTTTCCCGACGATTTTGAGGAGCGCGACACCGTGCGCTACGATGCCGGCGCGCGGCGCGTCGTCACGCGGCGGGAACGCGTTTTTCGCGGACTCGTGCTGAGCTCGCGGGAACTGCCCGACGTCGCAAGCGATGCCGCTTCGCGCTTGCTCGCCGAGGAAGTGCTCGCCGGGCGGCTCGAATTGGAAAAATGGGACGCGCAGGTCGAAGCGTGGATTCGCAAAGTGAATTTCGCCGCAAAACATTGCCCGGAACTCGGCATCGCACCGATCGACGCCGACGGGCGACGCATGCTCATCGAAGAAATTTGCCTCGGCGCAACCGCCTATCGCGATATTCGCGAAAAGCCCGTGCGGAAAACCTTGCACGGTTGGCTTTCGCGGGAACAGGAAGCGGCGATGGACGCGATGTTGCCGGACACAATCGCGCTCCCGCACAAAAAACATCCGGCGAAAATCGAGTACACCGAAGATCTCGAAGCCGTCGTCGGCGCAACCGTGCAGGAACTTTACGATTGCCCGGGAACGGCACTGAAAATCTGCGGCGGACGCGTGCCGCTCGTCATCGAAGTGCAGTCGCCCGCACGGCGCACATTCCAGCGCACAACGGATTTGGACGCATTTTGGAAAACTTCCTACGAACACGTAAAAAAAGAACTCCGCGGACGATACCCGAAGCACGAATGGAGGTAACTTTTCCGCGGGAACGTTTTTAACCACGGATAAACACGGAGGAACACGGATTTTTATTTTCAGTTTTTTTCATCTGTGTCCATCTGTGTTGTTAATGTGGTTTTTATCGAAAGGGGAAATCGTTCTTTCAAAGCC
>CAVFCB010000019.1:0-21893 GCA_963620895.1 Bacteroidaceae bacterium
GCGCCGGAAATCGATTTCGCAGAAAGCGTGCCCGCGCCCATGTTCAGCGTTCCCGTAGATTCGATAACGAAATCCGCCGCGGAGCCGTTGATGGAGTTGCCGAAGGAATCAACCGCGCCTTCGGAAATTTTGAGCGTTCCCGCAGAAATCGTTGCATTGGCGAGCCAAAATGTATTCGAGCCCGTCTTCGTCAGCGTATGCCCGCCGAGATTGAGCGTCGTCGCCGCGTAGCCGCTGCCGATGATCCCGAAATTTCCCGTGCCGCCGACTTCGGAATCGGCAGTCACAGCGAGCGTGTAGAGCTGCTTAGCGCCGTAGCCTACGTTCGAGCCGGTATTCGTCAACGTGCCGCCCGCGAGCGTTACCGTGCCGATTTCCGGTCCGATATCCCCCGCCTTGCCGTTAAAATCGAACGTGCCGCCGGAGTTGACGGTGACGTCCCCGCCGATGCTCGTTTCAGAAGAAATTTTCAGCGTGCCATCGACCGTAATGCCGCCCGTTGTCGTTACCTTCGCACCGGAAAGCGTAAGTGTCGTTCCCGCGGAAACCGTCATCGTTCCCGCCGTGACAGCAGAATCCACCGTGACCGCGACATCGCCACTCGTGTTAAACGTCACGTTGTCGCCGGTGACAAATGCCGTGGCGGTACCGGTCGCGGAATCCTTTCCCCAATTCGTAGCAGTCGTATTCCACGTTCCGGAAGTTCCGCCGTTCCAGAAAAGATTAAACGCAACCCCGGTAATCGTCACGGATCCGCTCGTCGCGACATTGACAGCCGAGCGACCGGAAAATTCGGAACCGTCCGACTGCCGGAAATTCTTAATCGTGAGCGTGTTGCTGTTCCAATTGGTAACAGTCCCGCCGGAAATCACCGTGTAAACGTCTCCGCTTTTCAGCGATTCCGCGAGCACGAAAACGGTGCTCGAATTGACCGTGACCGTTCCCGAATTCGTAATCGCGCTCGAAAGCGTAACGTTCGCGCCGGAAAGATTGAGCGTTGCGCCGCTTGCAACCGTAGTGCTGCCGGAAATCGTGACGGTTCCATCGGTGAGTGCGAGCGTTCCCGCAGAAACATTGACGGACGAAAGATATTTTGCGGCGCCGCCGAACGTTTGCGTTCCCGTGCCGGTTTTTTCAATCGCGAGACTCACGGACGACGTTCCGACGGATCCGTAATACGAATATTCACCGGTGCCGGCAAGCGTCAACGCCGTTCCCGAAGTGCTCGCCGTAATCGACTCCTTAGCATTAACATCGGAAACGTTGCTGTAACTGTATCCCTTGCTCGTTCCCGTTATCCCGGCAAGCGTTGTCGCTCCCAGCAATTGCAATTTGTCCTCCGCTCTTCCCGAATTGTCGAAACTGCGAAGTGTCGCCCACGATTGTTCACGCGAAACTCCGCCGGAAACATATTCGACGTTCTTCCAACTTGTGCCGCTCAGCTTTACGACCGTGTTGTTGTCCCACGCGTTCACAACAGCGAATTTGCCGGAAAACGCGCTCGCATCCGTGTTGGAAAAATCGAAGTTGTAGTTCACGCCGCCGTTCCCTCCTTGATATCCGACGGCAATAATGCCCGTGCCACTCAATTTCATTTGGGAACCGGATGCGCCGAACGCTATGTTGCCCGTTGCGCCGAGATTCCCTAGCCACAACCATCCGCCCTTGTCAGTTTCGGTGGGCTGCGTGTAAGAGTAAGTATTCCCGGAACCGGTCACCCCGGAGGTGATGGTCAGATTCGTTTTCCCGCCGTTGGTCAATGTGACGTCTTCCGCCCATGCGGGAACGGGAGCGAGGGCTGCGGCGGAGAGGGACGCGGCGGCGAAAAGCAGTGTCGAACGGAGCTTCATAGCTGAAATGAAAAGGGGGTTAAAGGGGATTGTGCGGGCACAAAAATTCTATTTTTTCTGGAAGCAGATTTTACGCCCCTCCCGCCTGAAATCAATGTAAAAATCCCGTTTCGGTCTGCCGTTTTTAGCCATGATCAACCACGAAAAAAGCGGAACCACGGATGGACACGGAGGAACACGGATTTTTTTAAGGGAGTTTTTGCCGCAGGCAAATGATACTTCACCGTAAAGGAAAATTCGTTTTCTCTCGCGGGGACGCGGAGACGCGGAGTTTTTGTCGGCGAGAAACCGTGAAATTCGTGAAATCCGTGAAATCCGTGGACAAAACCGTTCCCGCGCGGAGTAGTGCCGCCTCTACGAGGCTCGATGCGTGGGCGAGCCGCTTCCCCACGCTCACGCGTGGGGTTACGATAGTTTCGCCTCTACGAGGCTTTCAGTTTCCTCAATTTTTGCCTGCGGCAAAATCCGGACTTCACCAGTTGACTAGTTCTCCAGTCAACCAGTCCACTAGTCCACCGTTTCTCCGGCTTCGTGTTCCTTCGTGTTCCTTCGTGGTTAAAATCCGTTCCCCCGGGAACGGGGAGCGATCACTTATCCGTTGTTTTTTCCGGAGCGATGCCGAATTTTTGTTCCGGCGTTGACCAAATGCGCGTGAAGCTCGGTGCGACGGACCATTCGGGAGCGTCTGCCGTTCCCGAGATTTCGACGGGAAGAATTTCGGTCGAAGCGGAGCCCCATTTGATGAGTGTTCCGAGGAGCGGGATTCGCGTGCCGCGGAGGTTGCGGAAGACGGCTTCGCCCGCGATTTCCAGATTCGGCAACGCGATGTCCGCCTGCACGAAAATTTCCCCGCTTTCGCCGAAGATGTGCAGATCCGGGAGGAAAATTTTTCCGTGCCGCACGGTGTAAGTGCCTTCGAGGCGATCGAGGTTGAACGTGGTGAGATCGATTTTGAGGGAAGAAAGCAGGCGAGAAAATCCGCCGAAAACCTGCAGTTCGAAAAGATCGGATTCGCTCATGGAAAAACTGCCGGACGCGTCGAGAGATTTGAGGTCGGGGATCGTCAGTTCGCCGGCGAAAGAAGCGTCGATACGCGAGTCGTCGGGCGTTTTTTTCTCCGTTTCCTCGGGAACGGGAACGGAATCGGCGGGCGAAGCCTCGGCGACACGGGAACCGAGCGCGGCGAATGCTTCCGTGAGGCGGGAACGGCTGACGCCGCGAAGATCGAGCGAAATTTCCGCCGTAGAACCGATCGCGGAATGCCCTTCTTCGGGAAGTTTGACGCGAACGTGCCCGGAAACGCGTCCGTCGCCGACGTTTGCGGTGAACGGAGCGCCGACGAGCACGACGCCGTTGTCGTAAAGAATGGAACCGTTGAAATTTTCGCCGCGAATTCCGAAGACGGAGAAAGCACCGGGCACTTCGCCGTTCACGGAAACGCGAAGAAGTTCGGGGTAGAATTTTTCGTCGCCGCTGAAAAACCCGGTGACGACGGCGGTCGCCGCGCCGTCGGTTTCGATTTCGGAAAGCGCCTCGGGAAGCCCTTCGCCGACGATTTGCAAAACGTCTTTCGGCGGAATCGAGCCGCGGAAAAGGAAACGGAAATCCCGATAATGATAGACGGGCTTCATGGCGTAATGCCATTGCAGGTCGCCCGTGACGCGGTCGTTCCCGCGCTCGAAAAGCATATCGAAAGCGGCGATGAGTTGCGGATCTTCATACACGCGGAGTCGAACTTTGTCCACGAGCACGCCGTTTGCCCAACAATTTTCGCCGGCGATTGCGCCGAAAACGTATTCCCAGTTTTCGCCCCAGTTGCCGCGAACATCGATGTCGGCACGCGGACGTTTTTCGGCGGGAGCCGGACGAAGATCTCGCCAAATGCGCTCCCAAAACCAACCGAGACAACCGTCGATATACGAGGGATCGACGGAGCCCCACGTGCGGACGCGGAAATCGCCGTCGGCGGAAAATTCGGTAAAGACATCGGCATACGCCGTGAAATCGGGACCGACGGCGCGGATTTCCGGGAAGCGGACGGCATCGGGAGTCGCCGTTCCCGCGAGACGCAACGAGCGAAACGTGCGCGCGCCGGCGAACGTCGTTCCCGCGAGGAATTCGATGTCCGCTTTTTCAAATTTCATGCCCGAAGCGAAAACGGCGTTCCCGCGCAGGCGCGGAATTTCGGCAAAACGAAGCATTGCGAGATCTTTATTTTTCGCGAACGCGCGAAGTTGCGGCAAGGCGAGAAGCCTTTTTTTGTCCGGAGCGATTTCGAAACGCAGATTTGCCGAGGGCGCGGCGGGATTTGCGGAAAACGTTCCCGCCGCCGCAAGGCGGGAAGAGGCCGCCGAAGTGTTGAGTCGGAAATCGTAATCGCCGGGAACGCTCCAACGGGAACGCGGCGAAAACGAAGCAAGCGTCGCGTCCAAAACGAGCGTGCCTTCGCGCAGATTCGCGAGACGCAGAGAATCCGCGCGGACGAAGATTTCGCGCGGGAAGCGCGCTTCCGCGGGAACGTCCGGCAAAACGAGCGCCGCGGGAACGTCGGCGGCGAAAGAAAGCCCGCGCGCTTCGCCGAAGATTTTTTCCGAAAAGAAATTTCCCGCGACAAAGGAAACCGCATCCGAGAAAACTTCGAACGCGCCCTCGGGAACCAACGTTTTTTCCGACGGAGTGATGACGAAATTCTGTTTCGCCGTAAGGTTTTTCAGAGAAAGCGTTTCGAAAAAATTCGCCTCGCGGAGATAGAGCGAAACTTCCGCCCGCGCCGAACGCGTTCCCGCCGAAGAAAAACGAACGACCGCCGATGCGGAATCCGCCGCGGCGGCAACTTCCGCTCGGCGGAGAAATGCGGAGAGCGTTCCCGCGACACGAGAAATCTCCGGAGCAAGCGCCGCGATGTCAAAGGCTTCCGCAGAAGATTCCCCCGCAATCGGCGACAAAAAGAATTCGCGCGTTCCGGGAAATTCGCCGCAAGCGACAATTTTTGCACCGCCGACGGAACAGACGGCGGATTCGACGGAGATTTTTCCCGAATCGCGGCGGGCGAGCAACGCGCCCGAGGAAATCAGCCGCTCCGGCGTTCCCGTGGAAGAACAGGCGGCAGGACAAAAAAATTCGACGCCGGAAAGTTGCAGCATGCGCGGAATGAAGTTCCCGTCGATGAGCGCTTCCGGCGCAAGCTTTACGGAACAACGACGAATTTTGAGCACGGGATCGCCGCCGATTTCCGCACGGACATCGCTCGCGACGATTACCGTGAGATTGCGCAACCGCACTTCTCCCGCGACGCATCGAAGTCCGCCCTTGTTCAGCGGCGCAAGCAAATGCTCGACGATGCTTTCCGGAATTTTCACATCGGAAACGGCGATGTAGAGCACAAGCCCCTGCACGCACAGAAGCGCCGCAAGAAAAATCCACATTTTCCTCGCGACAAAGGCACAACCGCGCAGGATTGCGGCGCAAATCTTCGTTCCGAATTTCATCGTCCGAATCAACAATGAACTTTTCATCGGGAAGGACAAAGACAAAAAACTGCCGGGACGCCGCGAAATTTCATCTGAAACCGAAAAATTTTCCGGGAAAATTAACGTTTTCAAGGGCGGAAATAAAAAAAGTTTCCTTATTTTATGCGGGTTGCAGAACTTTTTTCATTTTTTTTGAAAAAATCGCTTGACGAAATCGGACTACGATGATTTCCTCTAAGGAACAATTTATCAATTTTCTCTCACATAGTGAGAGATGGGGTAATAAGCAACGAGATATAGAAAATAAAAGACCGGCGGCTTAGGGGTAGGCCGCCGGTCGTCATTTTCGGACGAAACCGATTTTTGAAAAGGCGGAAAATCCGCGCGGGAAGAAAGCGCTTCGGCGGGAACGCTCCGAAATCAGGGCACAAAAAAAGCGCCGTAACGAACGGCGCTTTTGTCGGGAAACAATTCTCTGAGAAAAAGAATTATTTCATCAGCAACATGTTGCGGGCGCGCTTGATGGCGGCCGTCACATGGCGCTGCTGCTTGGCGGTCAGCCCCGTAATGCGGCGCGGCAAGATTTTACCGGTTTCAGTGACAAAACGGGAAAGAGCTTCAACGTCCGTAAAATCGAAATCCAACGGAGTTTTAGAATGTTGCTGAGTGTTTTCCATAACTTTTTTTCGTGAACGCCGATTAACTCATTTCTTCAGAAAAGAAGCAAGCATTATTTTTCATGAATCTTTCGGGCGTAGAAAAGGAATTCGACGTTCCCGTCGCCGCCGCGAATGGGAGACTCGCACAGCCCCATGAGCGCAAAGCCCGAAAGCTCATTTTTTGCGAAATTCAGGACATCCGCGACAACGCGTTCGCGGATGAGCGGCTCTTTGAGAACGCCGGCGGTTCGGGAAATCTCTTCGCGCGTAGCCTCGAACTGCGGCTTGATGAGCATGATGAGCGCCCCGCCCTCCTCCACTCGATTCCACACGGGAACGAGCACCAATTTGAGCGAAATAAACGAAAGATCGCCGACGACAAGATTGTAGCGTTCCCGCGGCAATTGCACGGAATCAAGCAGGCGCGCGTTGATTTTTTCCAGATTGAGCACACGGGGATCGGAACGAAGACGAGAATGCAACTGCCCGTGCCCGACATCCACGCAGGTTACCGCCGCCGCGCCGTTTTGCAGGAGACAATCCGTGAAACCGCCGGTGCTCGCGCCGACGTCCAACGCAAAAAGCCCCGCAACGGGAACGGAAAAACGCTCGATAGCGCCCGCAAGTTTTTCTCCGCCGCGGGAAACGAAGCGCGGCGGAGTTTCGACGAAAAGCTCGGTGTCCTCCGGAAGCATCTGCGAGGGTTTGGCGACGAGCGAGTCCGGACCGCTGCGAACTTTCCCCGCCATAATCAGAATTTTTGCCTGCGAACGGGATTCCGCCTTCCCGAGCCGGAAAAGAAGTTCGTCCGCTCTGATTTTTTTCGCGAAACTCATTGTTGCCGCCCTTCCCCTTCGGCGTTCCCGTCGTCAGAAAGAGAACGCGAACCGATGAAAACTTCGCGAACTTTCAACGGTTCCGAAAATCCGTTTTCCACGATGCAACGGACATTTTCCGAAGACGAATCTCGGGAACGGAAAAACGCCTTTAGCGCAAAACCCGACGGGAACGAAGAATTTTCCCCGGGCTCAAAGAAAAAAGAAGACGCCGGCACAAGAGTGCCGTCAGGCAAAAGCAACGAAAACCGCACTTTTTCCAGAAATCCCTGCTCGGAAACATTCGACTCCACGCCCTCGAAAACAAAGCGCACGCAGTCAAATTCCCGTTCCCCTGAAACGAGGAGCGGTAAGGCAATGCGCGTTTCACCGGGCATGAAAACGATGTTTCTGACCGCCTCCGTGAAAATAATCGGAGACTGTGTCGGCGTTTCTTCCGAATCACGTTTCGGCGCTTCGCCGTTCCCGGAATCAAGAATGCTCACACACACCGCAAGAACCACCGCCACCGCAAAAAATACAAATACGCTTTTCGGCAGTTTTTTGAATCTGTCGATAACGAACGCCGCCAAGGCAAGCAGGCACAAAACGAGAACTAAACTCTTCGGTGTCATGGTCGAAAGCATCCGAAAAAATGCCGAGAAACGCAAACGTCTTTGTCCGTTTTTTTCATTCTCCGAAAATGATGTCGAGCGTCTTTCTCAAGTTTTTCCCCGGCACAATTTTTCCGTTTTCGTTCTCCAACATTTTTCCGGAAAAAGATTTTTGAATATAATTTTCATATACATTTATAATTTCCCTGTCGGAATAAAATTTGTCCGCATCTTCTGCAGGCGCAAACCTCAACGGAACTCCGCTCCAAGAAAAAGAAATTTTCCACCCCGCGGGCTTTGTCGGAACGTTCCCGCAAAGAAATCCCGGAGAAAATTCGAGAATTTCGGGAACGGTTTCGGTTCTGACGAAAACTTCGAATGCGGGAGAAAGCTCGGATTTCATCCACTCCGAAAAATTGTCAAAACGCGGGAAAGAAGCAAAGAAAACCACGGGATCAGTGCCCGCAAGATTCATTCCGTTCCAAAAAGCATGGAGATTTTTATCCCACGCCGGAAACGTTCTGTCATACCAACGAATAAAGGATTCTCCGCCAAGGCGAACGCCGACCTCAAAATGAAGATGTTCCGTTCCCGGAGGAAAGTCATACACCGAAGAAGACTTCCCGAGAACTCCGAGCACAGCGCCTTCACGGATTTTCTGCCCTTCCGAAATATCGGAGCTCACGGAATCCAAGTGCGCATACAACGTATAAAAGAGAATTCCGCCGCTGAAATGCTCAAGCACAACGTATTTCCCGTATGAACCGTTGTTTTCACGGCAGACATGCGCAACAATTCCCGGGAACACGGAAAAGACTTCGTCCGATGCCTTTCCGGATTCATCACGCGAAAATGATCGAATGTCCAAACCTTCATGAAAACGAGTGCCGCCGTTCCGAGTCATGCCGAACATTCCCGACTCCGTCGTTCCCGATGAAGCCGGCTGCACATAATTTTTAAGCTCCGCTCGATTTTTCGGACAGGGACAAGCGGTCGGAGAATGAAGCGATGCTGCAAAAGAAAATGTCGGAACCGCGAACGATCCCGACACCAAGAAAAAGATAAGAGCAAAAACTCTCATACGTTTTCCTTGTATTCTCTGAATTCCAAAATAAAACTGTTCAAATCGAAGCAAAGATCTTCCAACTGACGCATTAACTGATCGCCGGAAGCCGTTGTCATAACGAAGAAAAACAGATCATTTCTCGAAAAATCTTTTTTAAGCGTACAGAATCCCAAAGGCTTTCCGTCCGCAACGAGAATCAGCCGCCGCCCTTCCCCGCTTACCGAAATCTGCCGCAACCTAAGCGCAAATTCATCTTTGATTCGGAAAAAAAGACCGGGAACGGAGCGATTGAACGTCTCGTCGTATTTTTCATGGACGAGACAATCGGAAAAAGCATCGATATTGAAAACGGGATCGCGCCCTACCCTGATCTCCTTGTCGATAACAGGCAAAACAAATGACCGCTGAAGCTCAAAAGTTCCGCCTTTGGCGGGCGATTCAAGATAAAGCGCCACGTAATGTTGCGGAGGCTTCGGAGAACATGCGCACAAAAACGCAAAAAAAGAAAAAAAGAAGAATGCTACCAATTTTTTCATAATCGAACTTCAAGACAACATTTCAAGAACATTATCCACGAAAGTCAAATCTTCCGGGTTCAACTCCCTGTTCGAAACCAGAAATTCTCTCTTAGTTCTGATATGAACATATTTAGTGAAACTCCCGGTATTCTTGCCGCAAGAACGTAAAATTCTCTTTCTTTCGAGAAAAAGAGCAAAAATTTGCTTAAGAATCTCCTTTTTTTCATCAGAATCACCTTCAAAAAGAGAAAAAAAGAATTCTTCTCTGTTTACAAGTGCCTGATTTGCCTCAGCGTTTCCGGAATTCCGTGAAGAAATCACCCGACGCCACTGACCGAGAAGGTGTCCCGGAAAATTAAAACCGCTGATGTTGCGTTCAATAACATCAAAACGCGAAAGATTCCCGTGTTCATCACCGAAAACCATACAGATAACGGAATCACCTTCACGAAAAGGCTCTCCGCTGACGGCACAGCGCGAAGAAATAGATTTTATACTCCACTCCATTGAGCAGAGAGTGAAACGGTCGGACGGTTTTCAGGCAAGTAAATACGAAAAGTTCCACGTGGAACTTTTCAATTTTTTTCTTTGCGCCTAAGGCAAACCATAAGAAGCGCTATATCTGAAGGATTCACGCCGCTTATTCGCTCTGCTTGTGCTAAATTCGCAGGTTTAACGCTTATGAGTTTTTGGCGGGATTCCGTACGCAGCCCGGAAACAGCCTCATAATTAAAATCGGACGGAATGGAAACCTTTTCCAAATCTTTCATTCTCTCTACGGATTTCATCTCGCGCATTAAATACCCGCGATAACGCACGCGATACAAAACTTCTTCTCTGACGGCAATGTCTGATGAAATAAAATCTCCCGGAAGATCGGAGGGCAGGGCGGAAAGATCTTTTCTCAAAACATCACCGATAATTCCGCCTTTTATTGTTAATTTTTCAAACATCTCGCACCAATAATCTACCAATTGCCCCTTCCGACGTATCTTTTTCATGCGGAAATCATCAACAAGCCCTATACTTGCAGCCTTTTCCGAAAGGCGAAGCTCTGCACTTCCGTGATTAAAAAGAAGGCGATATTCGGCACGACTGGTAAACATTCGATAAGGTTCTTGAGTTCCCTTGGTCACGAGATCGTCCACAAGAACTCCTCCGTAACCTTCAGATCGTCCCACAATCAATTCCGGAAGACCAAGAACCCTTGCAGCGGCGTTCGCTCCCGCAATAAGTCCCTGAACTGCAGCTTCTTCATATCCGGAAGTTCCGTTGATTTGCCCGGCAAAGAAAAGATTTTCAACTTTTTTTGTTTCAAGAGAGGGTAACAACTGAACAGGCGGACAATAGTCGTATTCAATGGCGTACGCCGGGCGCAAAATCAAAGAATTTTTCAGAGCGGGAACACTGCGTATCATTTCCAGCTGAACAGGGAAGGGCAGAGAAGTAGAAAAACCGTTAATATACCATTCGTCAGAAAATCGACCTTCAGGCTCAAGAAATAACCTATGAGTCTCCTTTTCGGGGAATCTGACGAACTTATCTTCTATACTCGGACAATATCGAGCTCCGACCCCGTGAATCAGTCCTGAATACAACGGAGAAGACCCTATGTTGTCCTTAACCAGAGGTCCTGTAGTTTTTCCCGTTTCCGTAAGCCAACAGGAACGTTGATTCGTTCCCGGAATCCATCCCGGAAACTCTCCACTTTTTTGTTCCACGTGGAACAGATTTTCGCAATCTCTCGTATCGTAAAAAGCAAAGAAAACAGGATTTTCATCACCTTTCTGTTCTTCACATTCTGAAAAATCAATTGTGCTTCCCAAAATTCTTGCCGGAGTTCCCGTTTTCAGGCGCTCAACAGAAAGCCCGGCTTCACGAAAGCTGTCTGATAACGTTTCAGAATTAAAATCTCCCAAGCGTCCTCCAAAGTTTACATTGGTGCCTATAAACATTTTTCCCTTAAGAAACGTTCCCGTAGTGACAACCACGGTTTTTCCGTAAAAATCAGCACCTATGGAAGTTCTGACACCTATGACTTTTCCGTTTCTAAAAATCAGACCGGTAACTACTGACTGAAAGAGTGTAAGATTCTTAGCCGATTCGCAGACGCGTTTCATTCGCGCCGAATACACAAGCTTATCGCACTGTGCTCGAGGGGACTGCACAGCAGGTCCCTTGGAAGCGTTGAGCACCCTAAATTGAATGGCAGTAAAGTCGGCACAAACACCCATCTCGCCGCCCATTGCGTCAATTTCTCTGACGATGTGTCCTTTTGCCTGTCCTCCTATTGCCGGATTACAGCTCATCTTGGCGATGGTATCAAGATTTCCGGTAAGCAGCAGTGTATCCGCTCCCATTCTCGCGGCTGCCGACGCGGCCTCCACGCCCGCGTGTCCGGCACCAACCACGATGACATCATAAGGAGACGTTTCAGAAATTCTTATTTCTTTTTTCATTTTCCGATGCAAAAAGAAGAAAATACTTTATCCAAAACTTTTTCGTTATCGAATCTTCCCAATATCTCAGAAAGTTCTTCCAGAGCGTTTCTTAATTTTACGGAAACAAATTCCGCAGATACGCTTCCCGCAAGCTTTAACGCTTCGAAAAGCTCAGCTTTCGCTTTTTTTATAGCTTCTGCGTGACGTACAGAAACTACGAGAACATCTTCCGGCGGAATGATTCTTTTGCTTTCAAGCATCTCTAAAAGTTTATTTTTGAAGATTTCGGAAGAGGACGGATTCAACAATGACAAAGAAATTCTTGAAAATTCCGGCATAAACCCGGATATATCAAAATAAGACTTTTTGTCGTTTTTATTAAAAACAATCAACGTGTTTTCGGAGGACATTTTTTCCTTCAATTCCTTGGAAAGGGCAGGGGGAGGTTCTGAAACATCCACCATGAAAACAAGCAAATCTGCGTTTTGAACACATTCCGAAGTTCTTTTAATGCCGGACTTTTCTATTTCCGAATTTGCATCATCGCGAATACCCGCAGTATCAATCAGACGAATCTTATGGGAACCGATACAGACGGATTCACTGATGAAATCACGAGTCGTTCCCGCTTCAGAACTGACCAATGCTCTATCAGTTCCCAACACGGCATTCATGAGAGAGGATTTTCCGGCGTTAGGAGCTCCGAAAATCACAACATTTACACCTTCATGAATTTTTGAAGAGTAACGCGAAGATTCTTCGGTCTTTTTCAGCTCGGAAATCAAATCAAATATTTTTTTTCTGAATTCTTCGGTATCCGATTCCGGAATTTCTTCTTCGGAAAAATCAATTTGCGTTTCCGTTTCCGCCAAAAGATTCAAAATTTTTTCATTCCAAACCGAAATTCTTCTTCCGAGCTCACCGGAAAGTAATTTTCTGGCCGCTTCGTAAGATCTTTCGGAATTTGCGGCAATCACGTCTGAAACACCTTCCGCTTGGCTCAAATCCATTTTTCCGTTGAGAAAAGCCCTTCGCGTAAACTCTCCCGGTTGAGCCGTCAGACATCCGCGTGTCAGTAAATCTTCAAGTATTCTCCTACAAATAAACGGATTTCCGTGGCAACAGATTTCAAGAGAATCTTCTCCGGTATAGGACGAAGGTCCCGCAAAAAATGTCCACATACATTCATCCAAAATCTTTCCGGACGATGCATGATATTCTCCCAAGAAAGCTTTACGCGGCGTTAAACAAGTCTTTCCGAAAGCCTTTTCCGCTATTTTTCCGGAAAGCGGACCGCTCACCCGAATGACTGCAAGGGCAGAGCTTCCGGAGGGCGTAGACAAAGCCGTTATGGTCGAAATTTCAGACATATGAAAGGTTTCATTAAATCACAGTAGAGAAATCTTCCGCAACACTGATGAACGAAGAAAAAAAATAAAGGCGTTCCCGAAAAAAAATCGAGAACGCCGAAAAATATTTCGATGAAATATTCGAAATTTTTACTTTCGCTGAGGCATGATTACACAAAGGAAACCTTCGTCCTTAGTCTTGAGCACACCGGGGCTAAGTTCATCCTTAAATTCGAATACCACAACGTCCTGTGTCAACGCCTTAAGCGGATCGGAAAGAAACTGCGGATTAAAAGCTATCTTGATTTCTTCGCCTTCGTATTGAACGGCAAGTTTGTTGCTTGCCTCATTTTCTCCGCCGGTAGCAGCGACTTCGAGAATATTGGGAGCAATATTCAGATGAACGGAATTATTCTTGTCTGTCGTAACCATTGCGACGAATTCCACCGAACGCAAAAACATCTCACGTTCCACTTCAAGATGATTTCCGGAATCCTTAGGAATCACTTGCTTGTACTGCGGATAGTTCCCCTCGACGACTTTGGAAACAATTCTGATTGAATCACACAAACCGCTCTCAGTCCTGTCATTAACATCAATATCGAACATCACCTGACGCTCGCTGAGACCAATGGAAACTTTCCCCTTAGCACCGAGCTGTTTCTGAAGCTCATTAACCGTTTTTGCCGGAAGAATGAACGATCTCATTTTCTCGGAAACGGGAGAGGAAATCTTACGTTCACAAGTGGCAAGACGTCGTCCGTCCGTGGCAACAAGCACAAGTCCGTCTTCCGTAAAATTAAAGAAAACGCCGTTGAGCACGTAGCGGTTTTCATCGGTGGACTGCGCATAGGAAACACTTCTGATCATTGTGGCAAGTTCGCCCTGATCAATTTCCAAGAGATTTTCATTGTCGACGACGGGAAGGGGAGGGAATTGCTCGGTCTCAATTCCGCTCAAAAGAGCATCGAAACTTCCGGAAGTAATTTTAACCTTGTTCCCGGAAAACAGCTCTACGACAATCTCGCTCCCCATAAGCCCGCTGACAATGTCTTTAAGCTTTTTCACGGGCAACGTGATGCTCCCGGGAACGGCAACATCCGCCTTGACCAAACAGAGAATTCCGATATCGAGATTGGTTGTGGTCAACTTAATCTTTCCGTCTTCAGCCTGAATGAGCACATTGTTGAAAACGGGCAACGAAGGACGATTGCTTACAACATTTACAACTTGGTTCAATCCTGCGGAAAAAAACTCTCTGTTAATCTTGAATTTCATGGCGTAATAGAATCTCCCTTTCGGTTTTTTAAGGCAATAATTAGTTTTTCACAGATGATTATGCTCTTTTTAGTAATTTAATATCTTCTTCAAAAGAAAATTACTCATAATCATTAAGGATGTCAAAAGTGTGGGTAAGTGTGAGAATCGTTTAATTTATGCGGTTTGCAACGCAAATTTTGTTGCAAATAACTTCGTAAATCGCCGGAGCACAAAACGGACAACAACTCGTTCACGGATTTATTTTCGTTTTATTGACAAGCTGTTAGAACGTTTCTTCCACTTCCTGATTTTCGGTCTTTTTTCTGAAAATCTTTCTTTTTCCGGCTCTAAGAAGTCCGTAAAAAACGTAAATCAGCAACGCGGCGGGAATGGCAAAGATATGAAACTGCAACGCTACGATTACAAAAAGAATGATGAAAATGAACGCCTGTGCTTTTGCCTTACTGTTCCAGTCAATATGCTTGAAAGTCGGGTAGGGGATATTGGTCACCATGAGAATCGAAACCAGAAGCATGGTCGGGAGCAGGATAACGGGAAGCCAATTCTTGAGCGTTGTGGCGGTATTGACGGCGTCCTGATCGCAATTAAGCCGCGTAAGCAAAAGAACGAAAGATGCGGTGATTGCTGCCGCCACAGGAGACGGAATCCCCATAAAATCGGATGCCGGTGTCTTTTTCTCGTTCCCGGGAATAAGCGGATTGGTCAGCACGTTGAATTTTGCAAGACGTATTCCGGCGCAGAGCAGGTAAATGAATCCGACCACGGGACCGACCTTCGTGAGCACGGGAACGAAAGATTCCGCACTTCGGCTCGGATCGAGAATGAGAAAATAGACGAGAAATGCCGGGGCTACACCGAAAGAAACGGTGTCTGCGATGGAATCGAATTCCGCGCCGAACATGGATTCTTTTTTGAACATGCGCGCCATGCGCCCGTCGAACAAATCGAAAATACACGCGCCGAAAATCAGATAGACGGCAAGCATGTATTTCTCATTCGCTGCGGCTACCGTTTCGCTGTATTTTGCCTCGATGCACTGACACAGGGAAAGGAATCCGCAGCACATATTTCCTGCGGTAAAGAAGTTCGGCAACAAATAGATGCGTGCGGCGTCTTTTACGTTCCCGTATTTAACCGGAGATTTTTCCGACGTTTCTTCGTTTAAGTTTTCGTTCATTTTTTTGAGGAAGCAACAGAGTTACGGAAATTATTTGCTCAATGAATCCAAATATTCCCAAAAATTTTTATCCTGTTCGATGAGATGTTCTTCTTTGAGAGGAAGTTTTGCGCGGAAAGCAAAGTCCGTGATGCTGTGTCTGTGGAGAATGTGACTGCAGTAGATTTTTCCTTTGTTTTCCGTAAAATAAAGGCGGAAATCTCCCTCACGAAGGCGATAGTAAGTTTTTCCCTCGCGGGAAAAAGCTCCGTAGTTGCTTTTGTTTTTCTGCAATTCTTCGGGGGAGATGGTGCTCAGCGCCTCAATTAGGGGCATCTGATCCAAAGCGGAAAGTTTATTCAATTCCGCCATGGCTTGATCGCTGAAACTGAGTTCGTTCATAGCCTTACATTGTTTGCATTCGTGTGAATTATGCGAGGAAAATATTGCTTTTTCGCAAAGTTCCTCTTACTCGCGTTCCATGAGAGGAACGAATTTACGAATTTTTTCTCCGGTGTAAATTTGGCGGGGACGATGAATCTTTCCGTTCGGACGCGAAGCCATTTCATACCATTGAGCAATCCATCCGGGCATGCGTCCCATTGCGAAAATAACAGGAAACATATTTACGGGAATGCCGAGTGCGCGAAGAATGATTCCGCTGTAAAAATCAACGTTCGGGTAGAGATTTCGTTTCTGGAAATACTCATCGTTGAGTGCGATATCTTCCAATCTGTGCGCAATTTTCAAAAGGGGATCTCCCGTTCCGATGGCGTCCACAACTTTCCGACACTGTTCCCGCAGAATTTTTGCGCGCGGATCGTAATTTTTGTAAACGCGATGTCCGAATCCCATGAGGCGAACTTCTCCGGTTTTTGCGCGCTGAACAAAATTGCTGCCGTCGTCCCCGGAGGCTTCGATGTGTGTAAGCATTTCGATGACTGCCTGATTTGCTCCGCCGTGCATCGGTCCCCAAAGTGCGCAGACTCCCGCGGAAACGGAGGCAAAAAGATTGGCTCCGCCGCTCCCGACCATTCTAACCGTGGAAGTGGAACAATTTTGTTCATGGTCAAGATGCAGAAGCAAAAGAATGTCGAGCACTTTGGCTATATCCGGATGCACCTGCGAATCTTCACCGGGCATGGAAAACATCATGTGCAGGAAATTTTCGCAATAGTTATAGCCGCGTTTCGGGTAAATCACGGGATAACCGTTGCGGAAACGATAAGACATTGCCGCGAGCGCGCGCACTTTGGAAATCAGCACGGTGGCGGTCGTGTCGAAATTTTCCAAGTCCTGTTTGCGATTATTGGAGGAAAGTTCCGGATAATAGCAACCGAGCGCGTTCAACATTGCGGAAAGCACCGCCATCGGATGCGCAGACGGCGGGAACCCGGCGAAAGAATTTCTCAAACCTTCATGAATTCCTGCACTCAGAAGAATATTGTTGCGGAAATCTTCCAGCTCTTTTGCGTTGGGCAATCTTCCGTAAATGACGAGATAAGCGCTTTCGATGAAATTTGAGCGCGCCGCCAATTCTTCAATGGAATAGCCGCGGTAACGCAAAACTCCTTTTTCTCCGTCAATGAAGGTGATTTCACTCGTGCAGGATCCGGTGTTCCCGTAGCCGTCGTCGTAAGTGATATAACCTGTCTGCGAACGCAATTTCATAATATCGATGGCGCGCTCTCCCTCGCTCCCGTAAAACACGGGGGCAATATATTCTTTGCCTTCGATGACGATTTTCGCAGTTTCTGAAGTTTCCTCGCTCATCTCTAATAAATGTTCACCCTCACAGATAATTGAAAAAGGCATTTTTTGCGAAATAAAAATACCTTTCGTTTCGCATTCCGAAGCTTCGGAAATTCAGACTTTTTTCGGCAGGAAAAAATTGCGCTGACGTTCGGAAATCTCAAGTCCGGCAATTTCCATCATCACCAAAAAATCTTCCCATGCCGCACGTTTCGATTTCAGAGAATCATTTCTCAACAAATACGACGGATGGTAAGTTGCAACAACGGGAATTTCGCGAAAACGGAGAGCCTTCCCGCGCATCGCACCGATTCGTCTTTCCGGATCAAATCCGAGAAGCCCGTTCACCGCAGACAATCCGAGCGCAACGATGACTTTCGGGCGTATGATTTCCGTTTGCTTGATGAGGTAGGGCAGACAATAGCGCATTTCGTCCGCCGTGGGCGGACGATTTCCGTAGGACAAATCCGTTTCGGGACGCCATTTCATGACGTTCCCGATGTAAACGTCTTCCCGCCGAAGCCCGGTCGCAAGAATCATTTTCGTAAGCAACTGCCCTGCGGGACCGACAAAAGGTTCTCCCTGCGTTTCTTCCTCCGCTCCCGGCGCTTCTCCGCAGAAAAAAATCTCCGCTTCGGGATTTCCGGAACCGAAGACAAGCCGCTTTCCCGCGTGAAGATGCGCGTTGCAAACGGGATCGCCGAGCATCTGTTCCCGCAATGCGGAAAGTCGTTCCGCATTTGAACCCTCCGCGGGAACGCATTTTGCGCGTGCTTCGCTGACGGAAAAATCGAAAGCGGGAACCGATTTCTCTTCTTTTTTTTCGGGACCCGTTTCCGGCGTTTTCGTAAAAATAAAATCTGCGGGAACGGTTTCTTTTTTTGCTTCGGTCGGAGAAACTTCGCGTTCCCGCGCGGGAACATTCGTTTTTTTCGCAGGGAGCGGATTTTTCTCCGCAACCGTTGCGACCCGTTCCCGCAGTTCTTCAAGTGTGCGGTCGTCAACGAAAACCTCTTTCACGCCCTCGTTCTTGAGAGCATGAAGATTCTGAAGGATGATTTCGAGCTCCGCCCGCATTTTTTTCTTCGGAAAATCCGTCCGAGCCTCATTCCATTCCCGGAACGAAGCTCAGCGTTTTCCCGTCGTTCAGATTGAGCGAACGATAATAGCAACTGCGGCGCGGAAGCCCGTCTTTGCCTTTCGTGTGGCAGGCGCCTTTTCCGGCAGGACGCACGAGATAAAGCAGCGAATTCTGCTCGCAGTTCACACGCACTTCGACAAGCTTCAGGTAATCGCCGGAAGTTTTACCTTTAAGCCAAAGCTCATTGCGCGACGTGCTCCAAAACGTCGCCATGCCTTCTTTCAGCGCAGTTTCCAGCGCGAGCTTGTTCGCATAAGCGACAATCAGCACTTCCTTCGTGTCCGCATCCTGCGCGACGACGGGAACGACATCGGACTGACACTGAGCGACCGCTTTGCGCAGTTTCGTAAAATCAAAATCAAGCACGGTGCCTTCTTCAATTTCTTTACTCATAATTTTTTTTGAAAAAAACGATTATAAAAATTTCAGTTTTCGGAAACTTCGCCGGAAGTCAGGCGTTCGACGGCGAGGGAAAGGCGCGCCGCCAACACTTCGATGCGACGCATAATGAAGTTGTTCGCGAGCAACACGGGCATGGCGATGAGCAAACCGAGCATCGTCGTCGTCAGCGCGAGTCCGACTCCGCGCACGAGCATGCGCTGATCCGGCATTCCGCCGTTTTCCGGGAAAAGAATGTAGAGTCCGTAAACTGTTCCGAAAAGCCCGATGAGCGGCGCAATCGAAACTATGGATTCCGGAATGAACATGCCGCGTTCCATTCGCGAAACTTCGAGTCGTGCGTAGGCGACGAGGGCGCCGGCGTCCGGTTTTTCTTTCAATGCAAAATTCACGATACGCCCGCCGCAAGTACGCGGGAACGCTTTTCCCGCCGATTCGAAATCGCCCGCGAGAATCAGTTCCAAAGCCTTGCGCGGGAGCACGCGCGATTCACGCAAGGCAATCAGCCGCTCGATGATGACGACTGCCGCAATCACCGAGCAGAATCCGAGCGGCCAAATAAACCAACCGGCACCTTCAAGTATCGTCTGCATAAAACTTTTTGGAAACTAAATCAACAAACGCGTTCCCGCAAAAGAAAAGTGAGCAGGCTTTCCGCAGAAAAAGCGAACTTCGCGCTTCACTTCAGAATTTTGCGGAGAACGTATTGCAGAATTCCGCCGTTCGCGAGATAGTGCGATTCCGCGAGCGTATCAATGCGGCAACGCAATGTCGTTTTCGCGATTTCGCCGTTCGCGCGGTGAATGACGAGCGTCGCCGTCTGCTTCGGCTTCACGGGATTTTCCAACCCTTCGATGTCGAAAGTTTCCGTGCCGTCAAGCCCGAGCGTTTCCGCACTTTCGCCGTTCGTAAATTCCAGCGGAATCACGCCCATTCCGATGAGGTTTGAGCGGTGAATGCGTTCGAAACTGCGTGCGACGACGGCGCGCACGCCGAGCAACGCCGCGCCTTTTGCCGCCCAGTCGCGCGAGGAACCCATGCCGTAATCCGCTCCCGCGAAAACGATGAGCGGCGTTCCCGCGCGCTTGTAGGCTTCGCTCGCTTCAAAAATCGTCGTGAGCGTTCCCGCAGGTTGCAGTTTCGTGAAACCGCCTTCCTTGCCGTCCGCCATTTTGTTTTTGATGCGAACGTTCGCAAACGTGCCGCGCACCATGATGCGGTCGTTCCCGCGACGCGAACCGTAGGTGTTGAATTTTTCGCGCGGAACACCGCGTTCGGAAAGATATTTTCCGGCAGGCGAATCCGGAGAAAAAGCACCTGCGGGCGAAATGTGATCCGTCGTGACGGAATCGCCGAGAATCGCGAGCGGCCGCATTTTCACGAGCTTCGCGGGCGGCGGGAGCTCTCTGCCGAAACCGTCGAAATACGGCGGCAACTGCACGTAAGTCGAATCGCTACGCCAACCGAAAAGCGCGCCTTTGCTCGCGGGAACGGTTTTCCATTCCGCCGTCGCATCGTCGAACGATGCATAGCGTTTCGCAAACATTTCGGGACGCACTCCGGCGGAAACCAACGCCTCGATTTCCGATTGTTTCGGCCAAATATCCTTGAGATAAACGGGAACGCCGTCCGCACCGATGCCGAGCGGTTCCGTTTCGAGATCGACATCGATTCTTCCCGCAATTGCAAACGCGACGACGAGCGGCGGCGACATCAGGAAATTCGATTTGATGAGCGGATGAATGCGCGCTTCAAAGTTGCGATTGCCGGAAAGAACGCTCGCCGTAATGAGTTTTTCATTGCGAATCGCGTCTTCAATTTCCGGCGCGAGCGGACCGGAATTTCCGATGCACGTCGCACAGCCGTAGCCGACAAGATTGAAGCCGAGCTTGTCCAAATACGGCGTGAGCCCGGTTGCATTCAGATAATCCGTGACGACGCGCGAGCCCGGCGCAAGCGAAGTTTTCACGTACGCGGGAACGCGAAGTCCCTTTTCGACGGCGCGTTTCGCAAGCAAACCCGCCGCGATGAGCACGCTCGGATTCGAGGTGTTCGTGCAACTCGTAATTGCGGCGACGACGATGCTCCCGTCGCGCAACGTTCCCGCCGATGTCGGCGCACCTTTCGTTTCGGCAACGAATTTTTCAAAAACTTTTTTCACGTTCCCGAGCTCGATGCGATCCTGCGGACGCTTCGGTCCCGCGACCGAGCGCGTAATCGTCGAAAGATCCAGCTCGATGACTTTCGTGTAATTGATTTCGCCCGCTTTCGGCATGCCGAAAATGCCCTGCGCCTGCAGATAATCGCGGACAAGCGCGACTTTCTTTTCGTCGCGTCCCGTGAGCCGCAGATAATCCAACGTTTTTTCGTCCACGGGGAAAAAGCCCATCGTCGCTCCGTATTCCGGCGCCATGTTCGCCACGGTCGCGCGGTCGGCGAGCGAGAGCGTTCCCGCGCCTTCGCCGAAAAATTCCACGAATTTGCCGACGACTTTCGCCGCGCGCAAAATCTCCGTCACGCGCAACGCGAGATCCGTCGCAAGCACGCCTTCCGGCAACGTTCCCGTAAGGTGCATGCCGATGACTTCCGGCGTCTGAAAACACACCGGTTGCCCCAGCATTCCCGCTTCCGCTTCGATTCCGCCCACGCCCCAGCCGACAACGCCGATGCCGTTCACCATCGTCGTGTGCGAGTCCGTGCCGACAACCGAATCCGGGTAAAACACCGTTCCCGCCGGCGTTTCTTTTTCAAAAACAACACGCGCGAGATGCTCCAAATTCACCTGATGGCAGATGCCGACCGCCGGCGGCACAACGGAAAACGTCTTGAACGCTCCCTGTCCCCATTTCAGCAGTTCGTAGCGTTCCGTGTTGCGTGAAAAATCTTTTTCGATGTTCTTGCGAAACGCATCCGGCGTTCCCGCGTAGTCAATCTGCACGGAGTGATCGACAACCATATCCATCGGCACAAGCGGCTCAATCAGCGCGGGATCGCGACCGAGCTTCGCCACCGCTTCACGCATCGCCGCAAGATCAACCAGCAACGCTACGCCCGTGAGATCCTGCAACAGCACACGCGCCACCGTGAACGGAATTTCCGTGTCCGCCGGCGCCGCCGCATTCCAATTCGCAAGCGCACGCACATCGTTTTCCGTGACAAGCGTGCCGTCGCAGTTGCGCAACACGCTTTCGAGCACAACTCTCAGACACACCGGCATTTTCGAGACTCGCCCGATTCCCGCTTGTTCAAGCGCGGGAACGCTGTAATAAAAGCCTTTTTTACCCGCCGCCGGGCTGGTGAATTCGCGAAGCGTCTGAAACGGATTGTTCATAATTGCCGCCAAGAATACTCCGCTCGCCCGCGTTCCCGCGACGAAAAAAAA
>CAVFCB010000020.1:0-21750 GCA_963620895.1 Bacteroidaceae bacterium
TAGCCGAAAAAGTGTAATTCCTTTGCCCGCCCCCGCAAACCAAAACGTTCCCGCGGGAACGGCAAAATGTCCCGGCAATTGGCGCCGCGCAGCTCCACGCTCAGGCGCGGGAACGCCGATTGTTGTGCGGAGAAGAATTGATTTGGCGTCTGATTTTCATCGAAATTTTCGGCATTTTCGGATGAAAGAACTCCCAAATCTCGACGCCGAACGCCTCCGCGAGCCGCTGAATCGTGTCCAATCGCACCAACTTCTTACGCCCGGACTCCACCTGCTGATAAAACTTGTAGCCCATTCCCGCGTGTTCGGCAAATTCCTCCTGCGTCAGCCCTGTCGCCGCGCGAAGCTGTTTTAAACGATCAGAAATGGAATAAAGCTCTTTCACACCTCCAATTGTGCGGTGTTTTCATTTTATTTCTCACCTCACGAACGGCAGTATTTATCCTTGCAGGGAACACCCTGCGAACGGTAGTGTTATCTCATGTCTGAAACAAATGACGAATACGATTTTTCCGTGAGCGATCCCGGACTGCGCTCCCAAGACGACCCGCTGTTTCCGGAGCCGGCGAGCGTTCCCGCAGCGGAGCGAAAAGGCATCGCGGCGCTGATTTGGTCGTTGTTTTTTGAGCACGCGGAAAAGCAAGACTCCGAATGAGCGAATCTTCCGCAGTTTCTGCGAACAATCGCCGCATCGCGAAAAACACGCTGGCGCTCTACTTGCGCATGGCGTTGTCAATGTGCGTTTCGCTCTACACGTCGCGCGTGGTTTTGGAAACGCTGGGCGTGACGGATTTCGGCATCTACAACATCGTGGGCGGCGTTGTCGGGCTTCTCGGTTTTCTGAATGCGTCGCTGAGCGGTGCGACATCGCGTTTTCTCACGTTCGAACTGGGAAGAGGAAACGACGAAGCGTTGCGGCGCGTGTTTTCGGGAGCGTTGCTCATTCATTTTTTCATCGCTTGCATCGTGCTCGTTTTTGCGGAAACGGTCGGCATCCGGCTCTTGGAAACCACGCTTGTCATTCCGCCGGAGCGGCTTCCCGCCGCGCGCATCGTGTTGCAGTTTTCGATTTTTTCGGCAATGGTCAGCATCACGCAGGTGCCCTACACGGCGAGCATTCTCGCGCACGAGCGCATGAGCGTCTACGCTTGCGTTTCCGTTGTCGAAGTTTTTCTGCGTCTCGGGATCGTTTTTCTGCTGACGCTGCTGCCGTTCGACAAACTTTCGCTTTACGCGTTGCTGACGTTTTCGGTCTCGACGGGAACGGCTCTTTTTTATCGATTTTTCTGCCGCCGCAATTTCCAAGAATGCCGTTTTCGACGCGGCTTCCGTGCGGGAACGTTGTTACCGCTGCTTTCTTTTTCGGCATGGGATCTTTTCGGGAATCTTTCCGTCGTCGCGCGTACGCAAGGCGTGAACGTTCTGCAAAATCTGTTTTTCGGGCCGGCGGTGAATGCGGCGGCGGGCGTTGCCGGGCAAGTGCAAGGCGCAGTCTCCGGTTTCGCGGAAAATTTTCTCAATGCCGTGCGTCCGCAAATCGTCAAATACTACGCTTGCGGAGAAATTGCGGAAATGCAGACGCTAATCTGCCGATCGGGGAAATTTTCGTTTTTTCTGATGTTCTTCATTTCGCTCCCGCTGATTCTCGAATGCGAATTCGTGCTGAATCTCTGGCTGAAAAACGTTCCCGACTACGCTGTGGCGTTCGTGCAACTCACGCTCGTAAATCAGCTCGTTTCCATCGCGTTCCGCACGATGATGTTTTCGATTCACGCAACAGGGCGCATTCGCGCGATGAGTCTCATCAACGGGGCGACATATCTGCTCGTGCTCCCGTTGTCGTGGATTCTGCTTCGCAACGGATTTTCGCCCATAACGCCGTTCGTACTGAACATCGCATTGCTCACCATCGGCTGCCTTTCGACCACGAATCTCGTGCGATTGAACATTCCGCAGTTTTCCGCGGGAACGTTTTTGCGCGAAGTGATTCTGCGCGGCGGCATTTTCGCGGCGGTCGCGGCGGCGTTCCCGCTGTGGCTTTCGCTCCAGCTCGGACAAAACATCGGCGGCTTTTTCGCCGTCGGGTTCGCAAGCGTCGGCGCATGCGCCGTTGCGGCGCCGCTCATCCTGTTCAATGCGCGGGAACGAGCCGTTCTCTTTGAAAAAATTCGACAATTCCGCAAAAAAATTTATGGAAGAAAAAACTGATTTCCCACCGACAGTTCCCGCGCTCGTAAGCATCGTCACACCGTGTTGGAACAGTGAAAAATTCGTGCACCGCCTGCTCGATTCCGTGCTCGCGCAGGATTACCCGGCAATAGAAATGATCATCGTTAACGACGGCTCGACCGACGGCACGGCGCGCGTCCTCGCCTCCTACGAAGAAAAATTCCGTTCCCGCGGCTTCTCTCTGAAAACGTTTTTTCAGGAAAACGCCGGGCAAGCCGCCGCGCTCGATTTCGGTCTGAAGAAATTCGCCGGAGAATTTTTGGTCTGGACGGATTCCGATGATTATTTCTTCCGCAAAGACGCGATTTCGACCTTCGTCAATTTTCTTCGGAAAAATCCGGAATTCGGTTTTGCGGTATGTAGCGCGGCGCAGGAGAGAGCGGACGGCACACTCGTTCATTATGCCAAGTCTCGGCGAAGAGAAAAAGCGCGCAACGTATTCGACGAGCTCGTCTCGCAACGAATTTTTTTCCTCGCGGGAACAATCATGGTACGCGCGGAAACATTTTTTCAGGCGAATCCGACACGCTCGATTTTCCATTCCCGACAAGGGCCAAATTTTCAAATGGAACTCCCGATTGCGTATGTGGCGAAGTGCGGTTTCATCGCAGAAGAACTTTATTGCTACGTCGAGCGTTTCGACAGCCATTCGCATTCGACGCCGACGGACCTGTCTCGCATCAACGGACTCGAACGCGTTGTGGAAGAAACGCTCGCGCGCATTGCCATGCCGCACGCAGAGCGGGAACGCTGGCTGCGCATCAACGCGCGCATTGCCGCGAAGAGACGCCTGTGGTTTTACTTAGCCGGCTACTTTTGCGAACTCGTCCGAATGCACCGCGCGGGAACGCTCCGCATCGCGGATTTTCTCGCCACGCCCTACGCAATCGGACGATCCGCGCTCGCGCGTTTCGTTCGCCGTTTCCGAAAAAAATTCCGCACGGCAGACCGCTGATTGCGTTCCCGTTGCCGACGCCCGATTTCTTCTTCTTTTCCTTTTGTTCCTTTCAGGTTCAAAGAAAAAATAAAAAAAACGTTCCCGCGGTTTCACGGGAACGTTTTTCTTTAAGCTCTAAGCTTTTTTTAGGCTTTTCCGGCGGAGCCGAGCACGTTGTTGATTTTGTGCATGTAGAGCTTCTTGAGCTCGTCGCGAGCCGGCCCGAGGTATTTGCGCGGGTCGAATTCGGCGGGCTTCTGCGTGAAGACCTGACGCACGGCGGCGGTCATTGCGAGGCGACCGTCGGAGTCGATGTTGATCTTGTCCACGCCGAGGGAAGCGGCGCGGCGGAGCTGATCTTCCGGAATGCCGACCGCCGCGACGAGTTTTCCGCCGTTTTCGTTGATGATTTTGACGTATTCCTGCGGAACGGAGGACGAACCGTGAAGCACGATCGGGAAGCCCGGAATGCGTTTTTCGACTTCTTCGAGAATGTCGAAGCGCAGCGGCGGCGGGACGAGGATGCCGTCCTCGTTTCTCGTGCACTGTTCCGGTTTGAATTTGTAGGCGCCGTGCGAGGTGCCGATCGAAATCGCGAGCGAATCGACGCCCGTGGATTTGACGAATTTTTCGACGTCGTCCGGATCCGTGTAGTTGGAGTGTTCGTGCGAGACTTCGTCTTCGATGCCCGCGAGCACGCCGAGTTCGCCTTCAACCGTCACATCGTATTTGTGCGCGTAGTCAACGACTTTGGAAGCGAGTTCGACGTTCTTTTCGAACGGGAGCGCCGAGCCGTCGATCATGACGGAAGAGAAACCGTAATCGACGCAGGATTTGCAGAGCTCGAACGAGTCGCCGTGGTCGAGGTGGAGAACGACGGGAACGTTGAAACCGAGTTCTTTCGCGTATTCGCAAGCGCCCTGCGCCATGTAGCGGAGGAGCGTCTGGTTCGCGTATTTACGCGCGCCGCTGGAGACCTGAAGGATCACCGGAGACTTGGTTTCGACGCAAGCCTGAATGATCGCCTGCATCTGTTCCATGTTGTTGAAGTTAAACGCCGGAATCGCATAGTGGCCCGCGTGAGCCTTCTTGAACAGTTCCTTCGTGTTAACCAAACCGAGGTCTTTGTAGGATACTTGCATAGTATTTGCTTTCTTGTAGTGAAAAATGTTCGGTCATTTAATGCGTTCCCGCGCGGGAACGCAATTTAATTCAGAAATCAAAATCGGAAGAATTTTCCGGGGGAAAATCCCGCGCGGCGGCGAAAATTACTGTTTTTTTTCGCCGTTGTTCATTGCGCGAATCAGCCGAGCGTTCAGTTCCTGCGCGGGATCGTGTCCCGTTTCGCGAAGCGAATGCACCATCACGGCGACTTCGACGAGCCGCGCCATATCGCGCCCGGGGCGCACCGCAAGTTGGATTTTCGGAATGCGCAGACCGAGCACCTCGAACGCCCGCGTTTCCAGTCCCGTGCGCTCCTCTTCCATGCCGTCCTTCCAATGCACGAACGAAACGACGAGATCGACCGTCTTCGAACGCCGCACGGAACGAATGCCGAACATGCTCGCGATGTTGATGATGCCGATCCCGCGGCACTCCATAAAACCGTAGTTCAATTCTTTCGAATAGCCGACCAGCGTGTCGTCGCCGACGAGTTTCACCGTGACGTAGTCGTCCGCCACGAGCGTGTAGCCGCGTTCAATCAGCGCGAGCGCGCATTCGCTTTTGCCCACGCCGCTCTCGCCGCGAATCAGCACGCCCTTCCCGCGCACGTCCATCAGCGTGCCGTGAATATTCGTCACGGGCGCGAATTTCTGGTCGAGCAGCATCGTCGCCTCCGCCGTAAAGTCTTTCGACTTCATGCGGGAACGCAACACGGGAACGCCGAACGTGTTTGCCAAATCGACCATCGACGGCGTCGGCCGCAACCCGCGCGAAACGATGACGCCGGGAATGCCTTTCGTGAAAATTTCCTCCAACAGCACGCGTTGCGTTTCCGGGCGCAAATCGCTGAGGTAGGAAATTTCCCCCGCGCCGAACAGTTGCAGACGGCGGTTCCCGAAATGCTTGAAATATCCCGTCAGCGCGAGCGCCGGGCGATTCAGCGATTTTTCGCCGATGACGTTGTCCAGCCCTTTTTCGCCGGCGACGAGTTCGATCGCGAGGCGTTCCCGCGCGCTTTCGTAAAAATCGCGCACGGTCACCGCCTTTTGCCGATGCACGGTTTCAATGCGCTCGGACTCAACCTCGTCGAACACGGGAGGCTCTACCGAGAAATTTTCAAGGGGATCGTCTTCCGAAAAAAAGGTGTCGGGCATAGCAACCGAAAAAATTACGCGCTCCCGCAAAAATGGCAACGATTTTTCGGGACGCCGCATCGCGGGAACGCGAGATTTTTTAAAACGAAAACCGCACGCGAACGACTGGCATTCTTTTTGCAGAAAAAACCGCACATGAAGCTTATCCACACCGCGGATCTCCACATCGGACAGACTCTCTACGAAAACTACGATCGCGCCGACGAGCACGCGCATTTTTTTGCGCAACTCGAAAATTGGTGCCGCACGGAAAAGCCCGATGCGCTCGTCGTGAGCGGCGATGTTTTTGACATGGCGCTCCCGCCCGCCGCCGTAAAGAAAGCTTTCAACAAACATTTTGTGCGCCTGCGCAAATGTTGTCCCGAAATGCGCATCGTCGTCGTCGCGGGAAATCACGATTCGTCCTCGCGGCTCGATGCGGAACACGATTTGTGGGAGCTTGCGGACGCGCGCGTCGTCGGCGCTCCGCCGCCGCTCGAAAAAACTTCCGCCGACGGCGAAACGCCCGACCGGCGGGAACGCTTCATCGTTCGACTCAAAAGCGGCTACATCATCGCGCTCCCGCACATGCTCACGCCGCGCACGGAACAGGTGCAAAGCATTCTCGACAAAGTCGCGGCGGAAAACACGGACGGGAAACCGGTCGTCATGACGGCGCACCTCGCGCTCGCGGGAACGGACACGACGGGGCACGACGACGGAATCGGCGGCATTCGCACCGTGCCCGCAACGGTGCTCGGCTCCGGCTACGATTATCTTGCGCTCGGACACATTCACCGGCCGCAGACGCTCGGCGAAAAACCGGACGTTCCCGGCGCCGCCGTCGTTTTGCCCGCGCCCGTGATGCGCTATTCCGGGAGCGCGTTGCACGTAAGTTGCGACGAAACGTTCCCGCACAGCGTCAGCCTTGTCGAAATCGACCGCCACGGCGGGAACGTCCGCATTACGCCGTTGCGCATCGAGTCGTTGCGCCATTTTCACATTTTGCCCGAAGACGGTTCGGCGTTTGCGGACGCGGAAAGCGCTCTCGCCGCGGTAAAACGTTTTGCAGAAGAAAAAAAACGCGGCTACTTCCGCCTGCGCCTGAAACACGATGCGGCGTTGCCCGCCGATTTTTCGCAAAAAATTTACGCGGCGATCAAACCGTTCGGCGGAGAAGTTCGCTACAATCCGAAACATTTGCGGACGGACGCTCCCGCGTCGGATTCGTCGGCGCCCGGACGTCCGAAGTTCGACGTTGCCAAGCTGCAGCAAATGGAAGATCCGCTCGAATTCATCGAAAAAACGATTGCCGATTATCCCGGGCTCGATCTCGCCGAAGTCCGCGAGCTTTTCGACGAAGTCCGCACCGAAGTCGCGCGGCTCAACGAAGAAGCCGCCGCAAAAAACAAAGCTTCAAAAAAATCCTCCGCCGCCGGCGGGAACGCCGAAAATTCCGCCGCCGCCTGAAAAATTTTTCGTCTCTCAGCCGCCATGAAAATCAGAGAACTTCACATCCGCAACATCGCGTCGATTCGCGAGGCGGACATCGATTTTGAAAAAGACCTTATCGATCCCGCGACCGGCGTTCCCGCGCAGATGTTTCTCATCTCGGGCGAAACCGGCTCCGGGAAAACCGCGATTCTCGACGCAATCTCGCTTGCGCTCTACAAAACGACGCCGCGCATCAAAAGCGTGACCAATCTGAAAGGAAACAGATTTCGCGACGACGCGGGCGCCGAAGTCGGAATTAACGCCGTCGAACAATACACGCGGCTCGGAATTTCCTCGAAAGACGCGTGCTACAGCGAGCTCGTTTTCGAAGGGAACGACGGAAAAACCTACCGCGCAAAACTCGCGCTCGGACGCAAGCGCACGGGAAATTTCAGCGAGCCGGAATGGACGTTGCATTGCGAAAACGACGGCGAGGATTTTTCCGGAAAAGACATCAAAGAAAAAATTATCGCGCTCGTCGGGCTCACCTTTGAACAGTTTTCGCGCATGGCGATGCTCGCGCAGGGACAGTTCGCCGCGTTCCTCGTCGGAGAAAAAAGAGATCGCGAAACAATCTTGGAACGGCTGACGAATACCGAGAAATTTTCCCGCTACGGCGACGCAATCAAAAACCTCACGAAAAAAGCGGAAACGGAACGAAAAGCGCTCGACGGCACGCGCGCCGAAGCCGCGAAAAACACGCTCCCGCAGGAACAGCTCGACGCGCTGACGCGGGAACGCGACGCCGCGAACGCCGAACACGAAAAACTCAAGCGCGAGACCGAGGAACTCGAAAAAATGTTGCGCACTTCCGACGAGCTCGCGAACGCGCAGCGGGAACGCGAAGCGAAACTCGAAGAAACGCCCGCGCTCCGCGCACGCTTCGCTACGCTCACGGCGGATCTGCTCGCTCGCAAAGCGGAAAACGCCGAGCGCGAAAATGCGTTGCGCAAGCAACGGGAACACTTGAACGCGCTCGCAAATCGCGCCGCGCTTTACGACGCCGCGGGAACGCTTTGCGAAAAAATCCGCAATCTCGAAGCCGCGCGAAAAAGCGAAGCCGATGCAAAGCGGGAACGCGAAATTCTCGAAACAAAAAAAGAAAATCTCGCCGCGATGCTCGCCGAGGCAGAAGCGAAAGCTCTCGCCGCCGCAAAAAAAGTCGAAGCCGAACAACGCAAAATCGACGAAAAAACCGCACAACGCGAAACGCTCAAACCCGAAGAGACGAATCGCGCAATCGACGATGCGCACCGTCGGGAAACCGCTTTGAAAAATCTCGACGCGGAGCGAAAACATTGCGACGAAGCCGAAAACGAAGCGCGCGAGCTGGAACGGGAAATCAAAATTTTCGCGGAATGCGTCAGTGCACTGGGAACGGAAAAATCCGATGCCGAAAGACGCTCCGCCGATGCGCAAAAAATTTTCGACGCGGCGCAGAAACGCTTTTCCGTGATGGAGGAAAGCACGACCGAAGCGCTGGCGAATCTGCGGAAACGCCTGCGCGACGAACACGCGAAAATTTGCCCGCTCTGCGGTCAGGAAATCGCCGAACTGCACTGCGACGATGCGGATTTTCGCGCAATCATTTCCCCGCTCGAACGGGAACGCGATGCGGCGAAAGAACAACTCGACGCCGCCAAAAAAACGTGCGAGTCCGCGCAGGAATCTTTTAATCGCGGGAACGGCAAACTCGAAGAAAAACGCGCCGCGCTCAAAAGAAATATCGAGAAGAACGCACCGCGCCGCGAAGCCTTGAAAACGAACGCGGGAACGCTCGGACTCAACGCCGATGCGCCGCTTGCGGAACAAATTTCCGCCGCGCTCGCCGGACTCGAAAAAACGCGCTCGGCGTTGCTCGAAAACCGGCGCGCCGCAGAATTGCTCGCCTCGGAAATCGCATCGCTCAACACCGCGAAAAAACCGCTCGACGATGCAAAGGCGAAGGCGGACGCCGCGCTCGCGAACGCAAAACAGACCTGCGCGGAAAACGATGCGAACATCGCCGCGCGGGAACGCTCCGCCGACGAAAACGCAAAAAAAATCGCCGCACTGCTCGCCGAACTCGCGCCGAACCTCAACGAATTTTTCCCCGAATGGGAACGCAATTGCGCCGCCGCGCGGGAACGCCTTGAAACCGAAGCGAACGACTTTCGCGCAAAAAAATCCGAATGCGAAAATGCGGAACGCGAACTCGAATCCGCCGAAGAAAAAACGAAGCGTTTCGAAAATATTTGCTCGAGCGTGCGCAAAAATCACGCCGACTGGGACGAAGCGCGCGTTCCCGCCGCACTTGCCGACGACGCCGATTGCGCGTGGCACAAGCTTGAACTCGATGTTCACGCGCAAACGCAGATTTTGAGCGCCCTCGAAACCGAAATCCGCAACAAGAAAACCGTTCTCGACGATTTTTATAAAAAATCCGGCGAAACGGAACAGACGCTCGCAGAAAAAAAACGCGCGGCAGATGAGCGTTGCGAAGAACTCGCGAAGCGCCGAGGCGAAATCGAAGCTTTGCTGAAAACGGACGCCGATAAACGCCTCCGCCTGCAGGAAATCGACAAGCGCATCGATGCCGCGGAAACGCGTTTCCGCAAGTGGGAAAAACTGAACGCGCACTTCGGCGGCGAACGTTTCCGCACGCTCGTTCAATCCCACATTCTCCGCCCGTTGCTCGCAAACGCGAACATCTATCTCAGCCGAATTTGCGAACGCTACGAACTCACGTGCAGCGAGGAAAACGAGCAGCTCTCCATTTTCGTGCGCGATCGCCTCAACGGCGGAAATTTGCGCAGCGCGACCGTGCTTTCCGGCGGCGAGCGCTTCATGGTTTCGCTGGCGCTCTCGCTCGCGCTTTCCATGCTCAATCGCTCGGATTTGAACGTGGACATTCTTTTCATCGACGAAGGCTTCGGAACGCTCGACCCGGAAAGTCTCGCCGCCGTGACGACGACGTTGGAGCGGCTGTGCGAAATTGCGGGCGAAGAGCGGCGGCGCATCGGGATCGTCTCGCACCGCGAGGAACTCAAAGACCGCGTTCCCGTGCGCCTCGCCGTTCGCCGGGAAGGCGAAAGCGGCAGCACCGTCCGCATCGAACGGCTCTGAGCGGCGTTCCCGCGGCGCAAAAAGCTTTCGCGGGAACGCAAAAAAAAACGCGTCCGAATTCGGATGCGTTTTTTTGAAAAATTGGTGCCAAGGGGCGGATTCGAACCGCCGACCTTAGGCTTATGAGTCCCGCGCTCTACCGGCTGAGCTACCCTGGCACAAAAGAGATGCGAATGATGGTCTTTCGGCGTCGGAGAGTCAATCTGAAATTTCGAGCAAGGACTTTAACCATTTTCGATGCGGACCGGAAAAAGCGAGCGCGGGCAAGGCGTCGATTTTCGCAAGAAAAAGCTCCGCGTGCTCGGCGGAAAATGTTTTTCGCAACTGCGCGAGAGCGCTTGCGGGAACGCGCCGAAAACGCTCCGTGATGCTTTCGTCGGCGATTCCGCGCCTGCCTTCGAAAAGGATTTTTCCGTCGGAGAAGCGTTCGGCGTTCCCGCCGAAATCCTCGATGCGCGGGAACTCGCACAGATTTTTCAGCCGACGCGTTCCCGCCGTGTTGCGCACGAGCAAAATCGAATCTCCGACGCGACACCAAAGGCGATTGACGGTGATTTTCTTCATTTTTTTCGGCGGAAATTTCGGAAGTGTTTCCTCGATTCCGCGGGAACGCGCCGCGCAGAATTTCCGCACCGGGCAAACGTCGCAACGCGGCGAACGGCGGGAACACACGAGCGCGCCCAACTCCATCATCGCTTCGTTGTGAAGTCCGGGCGAATCCGCGTCGAGCATCGCTTCCGCGAGCGGCGCGAGCGCGACCGAAGCCGCCGAAGAATCGCGAAAGACGCGCGCGTCCGCAGAAAGCCGCGCGAGAATACGCACGACGTTTCCGTCCGCAACGGCGGCGGGAACGCCCTGCGCGATGCTCGCGATCGCGGCAGCGGTGTAAGCGCCGATGCCGCGAAATTCGCGCCATTCTTCGACGCTCGCGGGAACGCGTCCGTCGGCGACGATGCGGCGCGCGATGCCGAGCAGATTTCGTGCACGCGAGTAGTAACCGAGTCCTTCCCACGCGCGAAGCACGTCCGCTTCGTCCGCCTGCGCAAGCTCAGCGAAATTTTTCCAGCGGCGCGTCCATTTTTCAAAATACGGCACGACCGTATTCACCTGCGTTTGCTGAAGCATGAATTCGGAAACGACGGTGCGATAAACGGAACGTTCCCGCCGCCACGGCATTTCGCGGCGTTCCCGCAGAAACCACGTGCGCAAAGCGGCGCGAAACTCTTTCGCACGGGAAATCAGAATTTCGGCGGCGGAATTCATTGAAGCGGGAACGCGCCGGCGCGCGCTCAGTCTTCCTCGCGCTGTTCTTCTTCCTCGTCTTCCTGCGTGGCTTCGACGGGATGTTCTTCCTCCCACTTGCGCGTGATGAGAATTCGTTTGAGCGAGCCGGCAGGCGTTTCCAACGGAATGATTTCGTAGTCGTCGATGCGAAGTTTTTCGCCGCGCTTGGGCACGCGAAAACCGTGTTCGTATTTTATCCACTCGGCGACGGTTTGCGTGCTGTTGCCTTCCCATTCGAGCGTCCAGCCCGTTTCCGCTTCAAGCTCGTGCATGGAAAGCGTTCCCGCGACGATGATGCTGTCGGGCGTCTGTTCGAAAATTTCTTTTTTGTCGGTGTCGAATTCGTCGCGAATGTCGCCGACGATTTCTTCGAGCACGTCTTCGAAACTGATGAGTCCGAGCGTGCGTCCTTCGTCGTTGACGACGAGTGCGAGGTGATTCTGCGAAAGGCGCAAGCGTTCGAGCACGTCGGTGATGGGCATTTCCGGCGGGAACACGAGCATTTCGCGCAACAGCGGGCGAATGGGCGTGTTTTCTCCGAGCGCCTGAATTTGCCAAAGCCATTCGCGCATCATGAGAATGCCGACGGGCTTGTCCAACGAACCGTCGAAAACCGGATAGCGGGAATGCCCGGAAGCCTGTGCGATGCGGAGATTTTCCTGCGCGGGAACGCCGAGCCACAGCGCATTGATTTCGTCGCGCGGGAGCATGATTTCGGAAACGCGCGTATCGCGCATGCGCAGGGAACGCAACATGAGTCGGTTCACGAGCACGTCTGCGGTGTGCGTGTGGCGGGAATGCGAAAGCACGTATTCCATTTCTTCCGGAGAAAATCCGTGAGCGCCCTCGCCCGCCGGATGAATTCCCGCGCGGCGCAGGAAAAAGTTTGCCGTGCTGTTGAGCGCCCAGATGAACGGGAACAGCAGTTTGTGAAAAATCATCAGCGGGAACGCCACCGTGAGAGACGTCCGCTTCGGATATTGAATCGCAAGCGATTTCGGCGCGAGCTCGCCGAACACGATGTGCAGAAACGTAATCAGCGCGAACGCGATTGCGAACGAAATCGACGTTACCGTGGACGGATCCGTCACGCCGACTTTTTCGAGCAACGGCGCGATGCGGTGAGCGACAAACGGCTCGCCGACCCAGCCCAGCGCGAGCGAAGCGAGCGTGATGCCGAGTTGCGTCGCGGAGAGCACCGCGTCAAGGTGCTCCGTCGCATGAATCGCCGAACTCACGCGAACGCCGCCGTCTTTTTCCAACGGATAAAGCTGGCTTGTGCGCACTTTGACGAGCGCGAATTCCGCGGCGACAAAAAATCCGTTTGCAAACACGAGGAAAGCGACCGCCGCCACCTCAAAAATCGTTTTCAGAATTTCAGGCATGATTTTTTGCGAAACCTGTTATTGCGGGAACGCCCTCACTTCGAATTTTTCGCGGCGCGGCGATGCGCGGAGCTTTTCGCGTGCGCGGAAACGAGATAGGACTTTGCCTTCACGAGCTTTTCGTAAAGCGTCAGCAACGCGATACCTTCGCGCGGACGCACCTTGTCCGCTTTCGTTTCCTGATCGATGCGGCGCTTCATCATGCGGCAAAGATCGTCCGCATCGTATTGAATCATCGTCAGAATTTTTTCCACGGAATAGCCCGGAATCGCTTCCTCGATGTAGAAACCGTCCTCCTCGTCCTCTTCGAGAAAGACGTGCGCTTCGTCCACGCGCCCGAAAAGATTGTGCAAGTCGCCGATGATGTCCTGATAAGCGCCGACGAGGAAAGCTCCGAGATAATACGGTTCTTTCGGGCGCAACGGATGCAGCGTAAGCGTGCTGCGCACATCCTCAAAATCGACGAAATCGGAAACTTTTCCGTCGCTGTCGCAAGTGATGTCCACGAGCGTCGTTTCGACGGTCGGTTTTTCGTTGAGCCGATGAATCGGCGCGATGGGGAAAAGCTGCCCGATTGCCCAATGGTCGAGCAACGATTGGAACACGGAAAAATTGCACACGTACTGCTCGGAGAGCATCGCGTCGAGATCGGCGAGCTCTTCGGGAACGTTGCCTTCGAACGCCGGAAGTTCCCGTTGGATTTCTCGACAGATTTCCCAGAAAAGGCGATCCGCCTCGGCGCGATTTTCCAAATTCAAATAACCGTGCTGAAAGAGCGAAAGCGCTTCGTCGCGCTTCTGTCCCGCGTCGTGATAGCGTTCGAGCAATCCGTAGCGATTGCCGTCTTTCAAAATTCCTTCGAGCTCGCGCACGATGGGCGCCTTTTTCGAACGCACGAGCGAACCGGACTCCGACAAGTCCTGCGTAATTTTCCCGACGGCTTCGAAAATCAATATCGCGTGAGGCGCCGCGATTGCGCGACCGCTCTCCGAGGTGATGTTCGGGTGCGGAACGTCCGCGTCGTCGCACACCGCCTTGATGTTGGAAACGACGTCGCGCGCATAAACGTCCATCGAATAATTCATCGAGCTTTCGTAGTTCGAGCGGCTGCCGTCGTAGTCGATTCCGAGCCCGCCGCCGACGTCGATGTTCCCCATCGGGAATCCCATTTTGTAAAGTTCGCAGTAAAAGCGCGTTGCTTCGGTAACGGCTTTTTTAATGGTGAGAATGTTCGGCACCTGCGATCCGATGTGAAAATGCAGGAGCTGAAGCGAATCCGTCATGCGGGCGCGTTTCAGCTTTTTTGTAGCGAGAATGATTTCGCTCGGCGAAAGCCCGAACTTTGCGTTCTCGCCCGTTGATTTCGCCCATTTGCCCTCGCCGTTCGTCATCAGTTTCACGCGAAAACCGATTGCGGGAACGACGTCCATCTCGCGCGAAATTCTGATGATCTGATCGACTTCGTCGAGTTGCTCCACGACGATGACCGTGCGCTTGCCGAGGCGGCGTCCCATCAGCGCGAGGCGAATGTATTCTTCGTCCTTGTAGCCGTTGCACACGAGCAACGCTTTTCGGCTTTCGAGCAACGCGAGCGCGATGAGCAATTCCGGTTTCGATCCCGCTTCCAAGCCGTAATCGTATTCTTCGCCGGCATCGAGAATTTCTTCGACGACTTCCCGCAACTGATTCACCTTAATCGGGAAAACTCCGCGGTAATGCCCGTCGTAGGATTCGTCCGCAATCGCCGCGCGAAACGCCTCGTTGAGCTGCATCACGCGGGAACGCAACAAATCCTGCACGCGAATCGTGAGCGGCGGACGCAAGCCCATCGATTCCGCCTCCTTCACGATATCCATCACGCGAATATGCCGCTGATCCCCCAGCGGGTGGACGTTCAGAAATCCCTCCTCATCGACGGAAAAATGCGAGGCGCCCCAGCGCTTAAATCCGTAGTATTCCTCCGCTTCGCGCGGAGTCCAAGGAATGACGGTATTTTTCTTGCTCACTGTCTTTTGAATGTTTTGCGAAAATTTTTTGGAGATTAAAACGCGAAATGCGTTCCTGCGAGAAAATTATCGAAACGGCGGAAATTTCCCGCGAAAAAAAATATTGCAAAGGCGTTCCCGCGAGGAACGGGAACGCCTTTTCTGATGAGAGCCGCCGGCGCGCGCGCGTTATTTCGCGGCGGGAGCGTCTGCGGGAACGGGTTGTTCGTCTGCGGCGGGAACGGTGGTCTCGCTCCAACCGCCGCCGAGCGCCCGATAAAGCGAAATCATGGAAGCGATTTTCGCAAAGCGCGTCTGCACAAGGTTTTGTTGCGCGGAGAAAAGATCGTTCTGCGCGAGAAGCACTTCAAGGTAAAGCCCTTTCCCGTGTTCGTAATTTTTCGCAGTCAGATCGTAGCGGCGTTCCCGCGCGGCGAGCACGGCTTCGTCGGCGGCAACGCGTTTGTCGATCGAATCCTGCACGACAAGCTCGTCGGCGACTTCGCGGAACGCGGTCTGAATCGCCTTTTCGTAGTTGGCGATTTCTATTTGCTTTTGCAGCTCGGCGACGTCGAGCTGAGCTTCGAGACGACCGTTGAAATAATCGAAAATCGGCACGTTCACGCTCGGCACGAAACTCCACGTGCGCGCGGCGCCGGTGAAAAGATCGTCAAGCTCGGTCGAAGCAAGCCCCGCCGTTCCCGTGAGCGAAATGCTCGGGAAAAACGCGGCGCGTGCGGCGCCGATGTCCGCATTCGCGGCGCGGAGTGCGCGTTCTGCGGCGAGCACGTCCGGACGCAAAACGAGCACGTGCGAAGGAATGCCCGCCTCGAGCGGTTTGAGCAGATTCGCGGACGCGATCGGAAGCGCGGGAACGTCCGACTGCGGGAGCGCGGTTTCGCCGACGAGCAGCGCGAGCGCGTTCACCGCCTGTTTTTGAGTTTCGCGAAGCTGTTCCGTCGAGGAAACGAGCGAATGATACTGCGCATCGGCAGTCGCGAAATCAAGCTCCGTGGCGATGCCGGTGCGGAAACGATTTTCGATTTGATCGCGATATTCCTTCGTCGTCGCAAGAGATTTTTCCGAAAGCGCGAGCCGCTCATTCGCAAGTTCGAGCGTGTAATACTGCATCGCGATTTGCGCGACGAGCGAGATGCGCGCGGCGCGTTCGTTTTCCGCCGCTTGCAGGAACTGCTGGAACGCCTTGTCGGTGAGCGAACGCACGCGTCCCCACAAATCAACTTCGTAGGAAGCGGCAACGCCCAGCGAAAACTGATTCGTCGTCATCGCCTTGCCGGTGAGCGAAAGATATTCGTTCGTGCGGGAACGCGTGAACGCGGCGCTCCCGTTGAGGTTCGGAAGCAAATCCGCCCACTGAATATCGTAGCGGGCACGCACCTGCTCGACGTTGAGAATCGCAACGCGCAAGTCGCGATTCTTTTCAAGCCCGGAACGAATGAGCGTTTTCAGACGCTCGTCGGCGAAAAACTCCGTCCAACCGAGACGCGCGACAGCGGTTTCGTCGTGCGTCGTTGCGGCAATTCCCGCGTAGGTGTCGGCGACGATGTCGTGCACGTTCGGACGCTCGTAGTCGGGCGCCATCGTGCACGCGGTCGCGGCAAACGCGAGAAACGGAAGAAGAGCAAATTTTTTAAGATGTTTCATTTACGAAAAAATTTAGAATGATTTTTCTGTTGTCGTTGACTGCCGGGCGGTGAATGTCGCGGTTGCGAAAACCATCACTCGCCGCCCGGCGTTCATCAGCGGGCGATTACCGCGTTGGGCTTGCGCTCCGCTGCGCGGAAAAGTTTCCGGACGATGACGTAGAAGCACGGAATGAGGAAAACGCCGAGAATCGTCGCCGCCAGCATCCCGCCGATAACGCCCGTGCCGATTGAGTTCTGCGCGGCGGAGGACGCGCCCGACGCGCGCGCCAACGGCACGACGCCGAGGATGAACGCGAACGACGTCATCAGAATCGGGCGCAATCGCATGCGCACCGCCTGCAATGTCGCGTCGTAAAGATTGCGTCCCTGTTCCTGCAACTCCTTCGCGAACTCGATGATGAGAATCGAGTTTTTCGTCGAAAGACCGATAATGACGAGGAAGCCGACCTTGAAATACACGTCATTGTAAAGCCCGGCGAGCAACGTTGCGCACACGCTCCCGAAAATGCCGACGGGAACGATGAGCACGACGGCGAACGGGATCGACCAACTTTCATACAATGCCGCGAGGCAGAGGAAGACGATGATGAGCGAAAGCGCGTAAAGCGCCGGCGCCTGCGCGCCCGAAATGCGTTCTTCGAGCGACTGTCCCGTCCATTCGCCGCCGACGCCGGTGATGCCGAGCTCGGGCAGGCGGTCCCGCACGATTGCGTCGAATTCTTCCATCGCTTCACCGGAGGAACGCCCCGGCTTCGGCTGACCGACGATGTTCATCGACGGGAACCCGTTGTAGCGCGTGAGCGCAGGCGAACCCTGAATCCACTCGAAAGTCGCGATTTCCGAAAGCGGAAGCATCGCGCCCGTTCCCGTGCGCACGAACATCTTGCCGAGCGCTTCCGGCGAGGTGCGATCCTTCGGATCAAGTTGCACAATTACGCGTTGCACGCGGGAACCCTGCACGAAATTGTTCACGTAAGAAGACGCGAACGCGACCTGAATCACGTTGTAAAGATCGCCGAGATTCACGCCGAGAACCTGCGCTTTTTCCTTGTCGATATCGAGTCGAAGCATCGGACCGTCGCTCAACCCTTGAAGACGAACGCCCGTCATCGCCGTTCCCGGCTTGTTCGCTTCCATGAGCACGGCGTTGAGCGCCTTGACGAACGCTTCGTGCCCGATGCCGCCGCGATCCTGCAACTGATATTCGAAGCCGGCGGCGTTCCCGAGCTCCATAATCGGCGGCAAGTTGAACGAAACGACCATGCCGTCCGGATGATGGAGGAAGCGCCCGGAAATGCGCGCCGCAATCGCTTCGGCGGAGCTGCCCGGATCTTTTCGTTGCTTCCAATCCGTGAGCTTCATGAACGCGAGCCCGACATTCGAGCCGCGCCCGTTGAACGAAAAGCCCTGCACAATCATCATTTTTTCAACTTCGGGTTGCGCGAGCGCGACTTTTTCATACTCGGTGAAAAGTTCGAGCGTGCGTTCCTGCGAAGCCGTTTCCGGAAGCTGAATCAGCGCAACGATTTGCCCTTGGTCTTCGTCGGGAAGAAACGCCGTCGGCAAACGCAGATAGAGCCAACCGAAGCCCGCGCCTATCGCGAGAAATGCGACGAGCCCGATCGCGCTGTGACGAATGAGCTTGCCGACGATGCGCGTGTAGCCGCTCGTCATTTTTTCGAAATTGCGGTTGAAAATACCGGCGATCCCGCGCTTCTGCCCGGACGGATTGTGTTTGAGCATCGATGCGCAAAGCGCCGGCGTAAGCGTCAGCGCAAGGAACAGCGAAAACGCCATCGACGAAATCAGCGTCAACGAAAATTGGCGGTAAATGACGCCGACGGAACCGGAAAAGAACGCCATCGGAATAAACACCGCGATAAGCACGAGCGTGATGCCGACGAGCGCGCCGGAAATCTGTCCCATCGCCTTGCGCGTCGCATCGCGCGGCGAAAGTCCTTCCTCCGTCATAATTCGCTCGACGTTTTCAATGACGACGATCGCGTCGTCCACGAGAATCCCGATCGCGAGCACCATGGCGAACATCGTCAGCACGTTGATCGAAAAGCCCAACGCGAAAAGCGCGGCGCATGTGCCGAGCAACGCGATCGGAACGACAATCGTCGGAATGAACGTCGCACGCAGATTTTGCAAAAATACGAGCATGACGATGAACACGAGCACGATTGCCTCGGCGAGCGTCTTGACGACTTCGAAAATCGAAACGCGCACGAACAACGTCGTATCCATCGGAAAATCATACGTCAGGCTTTCCGGGAAATACGCGGAAAGCTCGTCCAATTTGTCCTTCACGGCATTGGCGACATCGAGCGCGTTCGCGCCCGTCGCGAGCTTGCACGCAAGCCCCATACAGGACTTGCCGTTGTAGCGGGTTTCGAACGCGTAGTTCATTTCGCTGACTTCGATGCGGGCGACGTCGCGCAACAGCACGCGGGAACCGTCCTCCATCGTGCGCAGGAAAATTTCTCCGAATTCGGCCGGCGTTTCAAGCGTTCCCGGACCTTGAATCGTGATGTTCAAACGCGAGCCGGGAACGGCGGGATCGCCGTTGACCGCTCCCGCGGGAACCTGCACGTTCTGCGCTTGAAGCGCGGTAACGACGTCCGATGCCGTCAGCCCGAAAGAATTGAGTTTTTCGGCATCGAGCCAAATGCGCATCGCATTTTCCGAACCGAAAAATTCCACGCTCCCGATGCCGTTCACGCGCTGAATCTGGTCGAGAATGTTCGACGCGATGTAGTTCCCGATTTCGGCGCGCGGAATCGAGTTGTCCGTCGAATAAATCGAAATGATGAGGAACATGTTGCGCGCCGCTTTTTTCACGGTGACGCCCGTGCGCTGAACGACGGACGGGAGCTGCGACGTGGCGAGCGAAACTTTGTTCTGCACCTGCACCTGCGCCGTATCGTCGTTCGTTCCCGGATTGAAATACACCGTGATTTCGGCGTTCCCGGTCGAGTCCGACGACGACGACATGTAGAGCAGGTTGTCGATACCGTTGAGCTGCTGTTCGATGACGGCGGTCACGGTCTTTTGCGTCGTTTCCGCAGACGCGCCCGCGTAGCTCGCCTGCACGGAAATGGACGGCGGCGCGATTGTCGGATACTGCGCAATCGGCAGGAATTTGATGGAAATCACCCCGAACAGGATGATCATCAGCGAAAGCACCCATGCAAAGACGGGGCGGTCGATGAAGAATTTTGCCATGACGAAAAAATTTTAGAAAATTTGCGTTCCCGCGATTTTTTTTTGCGGAGAAAAAAAGATTACTTCGTCTGTGCGGGAGCGGCCTCGGCGGGAACGGGTTCCGCCGTCGTTTTCGGCGCCACCGCGCGAACCGCCGTTGCGCCGCGCGAAAACGCGAGCCCGATCGCCATCAGTCCGTCCGCAGCGTAACGTTCGCCCGGCTTCAAGCCGCTTTTCACGATCCATTTGTCGCCCGACATTTTATCGATTTCGATCGGGCGGGCATGCACGAGATCGTTTTCGCCGACGACGAAAATCGACGCCTTGCCCGCCGTTCCGAGCGAAACTGCGGTCTGCGGAACAAGCACCGCCTCCTTGTCCGTCCCTTCGGAAAGCACCGCACGCGCAAACATTCCCGGCAAAAGCAAATTGTCCGGATTCGGGAACTCGGCGCGCAGTTTATACATGCCCGTCGCTTTGTCCACGGTGACTTCGGAGAATTTCAGCTTGCCCGTGTGCGCGTATTCCGTGCCGTCTTCGAGCACGAGTTTGACCGCGACCGCGTCGTTCCCGACTTTTTCCACCGTTCCCGCGGCAATCGCGCGGCGAAGTTCCAGCAAGCTCGTCGCCGAGCGCGTAAAGTCGAAATTGATCGGATCCATCTGCTGAATGACCGCCATTTTCGTGAGCGCGTTCCCGGAAACGAGACCGCCTTCCGTGACGAGCGCCGCGCCGATGATGCCCGAAATCGGAGCCGTCACCGAAGCGTAGCCGAGATTGATTTCCGCAGTCTTCAATTGCGCTTGCGCCGCGAGCACCGCCGCCTTGGCGGAATCGACCGCAATCCGCGAATCGTCGTATTCCTGCCGACTCACGCCGCCCGTTTTCACGAGCTCGGAATAGCGCTTGAACGTGAGGTTCGCGCTCTCAAGCTGCGCCTGCGTTCCCGCGAGTTGCGCCGCCGCCGCATCGCGCGCGGCAATCATCGGCGCAGGATCAATTTGAAAAAGCACCTGCCCTTTCTCGACCTTCGCGCCTTCCTCGAATTTTCGTTCGAGCAAAACGCCGGTCACGCGCGCGGAAACATCGGCGAGCCGCACGGCGTCCACGCGTCCCGGCAGTTCCTGCACGAGCTCACGATTCGCGTAAGCGACGGTCACGACCGTCAACGGAACGTCCGTCGGACCTTTCGGGGCAGCTTGCGCCGCCTGTTTTTCGTCGCCGCATCCGGAGAGGGCAACCGTTCCCGCAAGCGCCGTCAGCGCTGCAAGAAAAAAGGATTTCTTGGTGTTTTTCTTCATCATAAATCGGTGTGATTCGTTTTTTTTCGTATAAAAAATTTTTCAGATTTTCGCCGACTGCGAAAACAGTTTTTCGACGTCGGGCGTCGCCGGTGCAAGAAAGAGCGGCATGGCAAACGCCAACAGCATTTCGAAATACATTTTGGGCTGCACGCTCTTCGGCAACATGTTTTCGCGAAGCGAACTGATGGAGCGCCAGCCGCAAAGCATCGCTTCCAGATTTTCGACGCGGAAACGCACCTCAAACGGCGAAAGGTGCGGGAGCGTGCACGAAAATTCTTTCAGAAAACGTTGCTTCAACGGCGCCGTCTTCTTTTCAATCAACTCGAAAATCTTCCTCTCGCTTTTGCCTCGGCGCACCAACAGCGAAGAAAAAAAGCGGTGCGCGGCATCGGAAACGCAATGCGAGTGCGGAAGCACCATCACCTCAAGCAATCGGGGCAACGGAATCGCCGTCGTTCCCGCCTCGGCTCGTGCAGCGTCAAGCATCGCGCTCATCTCCTCCATAATCGGAAGCACGTGGCGATCGATCGCCGAATGCAACAAACTTTCCTTGTCCTTGAAATAATAATACGCAACCGAAAGATTGACTTTCGCCGCCGCAGTAATGCCGCGCATGGACGCGCCGCTGACGCCGTGCTCCGCAAACAGCTTCTCCGCCGCCGCTAAAATGCGTTCCCGCGTGCGCATGCCCTTCCCTCTTAAAACTGCTCCGGATTCAACCATCGGTAAAAAATAGGACGACCGTTCTATTCTCTTCGTTCCCGCGCGTCAACGCATTTCTGCGAAAACAATTGCAAAACCGGGGGCGGAGACGTCCACGTCTCCGCGCGGGAACGGTTTTAACCACGGATGAACA